>LFTP01000103.1 GCA_001513395.1 Clostridia bacterium DTU080 | reverse complement strand
GCTCTAAAGCCCAGAAAGCCGGCTATGCTTTCGGCCGCTTTGCGATATGAGTTCGTCGTCGCTGCCTGAGTCAACATCAAAGATGTCAGAGCCGGGCTCACCTGCGACTCACGCTCGATCCCCAACAATTCATTGAGCAAGTACACGTCTTTGCCCGTGTCGCAATCGCGATAGCGACGCCGCCGGAAGCTCACGTCCTGGCCGAACATGGTGCCCATAGTACGTGTTACAAACCCATCGGACGCGTACCGACCAGGATCCCGTAGCTCAAATATCGCCTGGTCGATCTTTTCCAGCAACAGGTGACAGCTGACAGTCCCGCTTTGGTTGCGACCGGTAAGCCGATCGGTGATCGGGGCTGGGCCGCAGTTGATCTCCAAGTGGATCTGCCTCTCAATCGTCGGCAAGTTGCAGGGGTATATATGGGAGAGATCACGCTGTCAGTGGCTCCGTACTTACGCTTTAACCAGTGCACTTCTCATCGCAGCTGCGCGTGGCTGCAGTGGGTGCAGATAGAAAAAACAACATAGGAGGAATCGCAGATGAAACGGCTCTTGTTGGTTGTTCTAGCTCTGTGTGTGGTGCTCGCAGTACCGGTAATAGCCGCGGAGGATATGGCGGACGGCGTACGGATAGCGCGAAGGATCGACGCAACTCCCAACGATGAACATGGGTACAATCCAGGCATTCCGCGGCGTTTCGACAACAGAGATGACAGTGCCTGGGGTGGTCAGACAGCCAAGGTCACGTTGCCCATGAACGCAATCGTTCCCTGCTACTTGGAGATGGATTTCCGGGGCAATTTTGTCGATGTCTCCTTGCAAAGCTGGGGACCGAGCACGACTTCGCATTTGGCGGGCAACGACAACTATTGGCTGACCTTCCGCCCGGAGGTAGCCGGCTTTGTTGATAAGGATTGGAGATACATTGACGGCAGCGCCACCAACAATACGAGACTCTTCTTGGTGCAAGCCTGGATGGCACGGAAGCCTTTATCCGGGGATGCGACACCTTCCGCACCCAGATATGGTCCAATATGAACTACCAATACACTGTGACCGTGGCCAACGGTGGCCTCTCCGGCGGAATCAACGGTGGAGGATTCCTCGATGTGGAGATGAGGTACGCGGCGATGCTTTTGGATGATGACCCTGGGCTGCCTGCCGAGAACGGCAGTGAGTGGAACCCTCAAACCTTCACCTTCGCTGACCAACAGGACAACACGGTGACGGTACTTGACGGGGGTAACATTCTGCAAACCTGGGTGATCTATCAGCAGTTCTGTGTGCCCTTCAACCGAAGCGTTCCGGCTGGGCGCTATACGGGTACGGTCACCTTTACCGCTGCCACGATCTAGACGCGGAAAAGCTGATTGAGACAAGGGTCGGACGCGCCCGGCCCCTTTTCTCGTAGGAGCAGCCAATGCCAATCAGTAGGAGTGAAAGAGCATGTTAGGGCGTGGGTCTTGGAAGATCACGGTCACCTTAATCGTCTATATGGTCATTGTAGTCTCTAGTTGTCTCACGACCGATGCCAGCCTGCAACCGCTTAAGCTGGAGCCGTCCCGCTGCGTTTTTGAAGGCCGGCCCGGTGAACAGATGGCAGGCTCCATTGTGGTACGCAATACCGGTCAGGATATCGCCACTCCTCAGGCCGTGCTGAGTGACTGGACTCTCAATGAAGCCAACAGGCTGGTTGTCTTGGAAGCGGGCAGTCTGGACTCATCTTTGGCGGGATGGATCAAGTTCAACCCGCGTCGGTTTCAGATAGGGCCGTACGACGGGCAAACCGTGCGTTTTACCGTCCGGAGCCCCCACGATGCTAACCCGGGAGAGCGACGGGGCATGATCGCTTTTGAGCAGGTGGTTCCCTACGACGAAGAGGCAATCGGAGCCATCACCCGTGTGCAAGTTACGGCCACGATTCACGTCGCCGTATTCCCTGTGGAACGGTCTGTAGATGTCGTCGGGCTTTACATACAATCCTACGAGGACACGAGTGATTCGACACTCATAGTCCAGCTCAGGGGCACCGGTAACGGGCATTTCCGAGGCACCGGCTATTTTGACATTTTCACTTCCGATGATGAGACACCGCTGTTTTCAGGAGATCTGGAGCCTGTTGTTGTCATGCCGGACGTGGTCACTCGTTTCTTGGGCACCATCGACTATGACCTTACACCCGGGCACTATCGCTTGGCTATCGAGATCATTCCGGAGGAAGTAGGTGGTGGGCCTCTTCAGAAGATCTACACCTTCGAAGTGCCTGAGACCTGAGTCCAGGTTGGAGGAATCGGCCTATGCGCCTTATTCGGTTCATCGGCATTTGCACACTATGCATTCTCTTGCTCGCCTCGCCGATCGTCGAGCCGGCGATAGCCGAGATCACTGATATGGACACTAGCTGGTTCGGGTGGATATCAATGAACGCAAGTTCAGCGAGAGTTTCGAGTTGTACGACAACGGAGAGGCAATCTTGCTCCTCCTGCTTCGGATGGGACAACTCTTGGATGCCCACGTGAGTCTGGACCCGCTGCAACTGGTGGCGACCGCGGCTCGTTCCTGGGACGGCTTGGAAGGCCTGGTGGATCTGCAGCGCCAGATCTTCTATTGGGGCGGTGAGCAGTTGGAAATGTCGCCCGAGGCTCTGTTGGGACCGGGCGATTTTTTCGTGCCCGTTGCTGTTATTGAGCGTCTGATGGACGTCCAGCTTCTGTGGAGAACCGATACCCAGACACTTCTTCTCACCGTCGACGGCTCGCTCAGTCTATTGCGTTCCGCTGTGGCCGAGTCGAGTGACTTAGCGGTATCAGCCTATGCACCACCGGAGTCTTTGATCGTCCGCACCCCGCCTTTGATGAGTTTAGGAATCATTCAGTATGTCTTGAATCATGAGTCGATCACTCGGAATTCAAAGACTGAGACGAGCGATGACCTAGACTTCAGCGCTCACTGGCAGATGGGCGGCATACCCGTGGATGTTGTGATCGTCGGCAACGACATTATGTCGCCGGATGCGACGTGGGAGCTGAAGCGGGTGACCGCTACCTAGCGTTCGCCCAGTCTTGAAGTAGTGGTCGGTGATACCAGCCTGAGTCTGGGTCGGATACTGCAAAACAAAGGGATCCGCGGTCTGCGTTTGGCGGCATCTTCAGGTTGGGCTACGGGTTTGTTACATGCGGTCACCACTGTCGAAGGTTGGGTTGCTCCCGGTTCTGAGGTTGAGCTTCGCTTGAACGGAGCCTACTTCGGCAGACAAGTGGCGACTGATGGTTACTACGTCTTCAAGAACGTGCCCTTGCATATCACAAAAGCCAATCTTTTGGAGATAGTGATCACTGAACCGTCAGCCTCGCTGGGGTTGGTAGGATACGTTCGGAAAAGAAGTGGGATTCGACCATAATGGGAGCATCGACTCTTGTGGGAGTCACTTCCCGCCTTACCGTAGGCGGAGAGGTAGCCCGACAGGTGATTTTTGATGCCGACGGATATGATCCCCCGGCTCGTGTGGCGGGCTCCGTAGGGATCGCTTTCAGAGCCAGCGACGGATTGGTATTTGCTCTGGATTGGCTGGCCAGTAAGCCACAAGACGGCGAGACTATTGCAGTTGCCCAAGGTGTCGAGTTGACCGGTACTCTGCGCCTGGGGCGCGCTTGGTTGCAGGGCATGATCTTCTACCTAGAACCGGAGTTGTACCTGCTTTCACCCACCGCATCAGACACTCGGGGTTATCGAATCATCAGCGAACTTGAGTTCGATCGAGCCTGGAGTCTGCAGATGTCCTACGAGTCGACGTCATCCGTCACAAACCCCCACCAATCACCGACGACCAGAGTGGGCGGCATGCTTCAGTGGGTGCCGAATCCGGAGAGATCAATGGTGTTGAGAATCAACCACAGGTTCGATAGCGGAGGCCAGCTTTCTTTGACGCATCGCTACAGCAATATGCAACGAGGCATCGAAGTGAAATCCGAATCAGAAGCCGTATGGCAGCAGACATCGGATATTTCGCCTACCATCACACGTCTCAGTACTCGGGCAGAGCTCGTTCAAGCCGTGGGTCAAGCAACATATGTGGGTCTTCATTACCGCGGTGAGGCGGGCAGACCTTTGAGCGGGGACTCCTTCCAGGGTTTCACTTACCTCACCAATATGGCGCAAATCGACGCCACCTGGATGCCGGGAACCTGGCCTCAACCTCTTTGCTGCTGGGAATAGAGCATGCTCAATCGCTGTGGAGCAGCGCTTCCGAAGAACGTCTCAGTCTATCGTTGCGTGCCGACGGGCAACTCAAGAACGGCTTCCACACGGCACATTAGGGCGGGTCACCATGCGAGAGGCGGAACCGGAGTACTACGTGGGTGTCACACTGAGTCAAGGCATCGGCTTTTCAGAAAGGGGCCTGCGCGGCTTTCCGGCCGTCAGTGGTCGGCCGCCCGGGTATGTCACCGGCGTGGTGTACATTGACAGCAACGGCAATGGACAAAGGGATCCGGGCGAGAAGACGGTACCGGGGATCTCCGTAGCTTTGGCCGGCCGTCGCACGGTCACCGATCAAAACGGCAGGTATTGCTTTGAATTCGTCTATCCGGGTACTTATCGTCTAGGGCTCGATCTGCATCAGCTGCCCGCTGACTACACGCCCCAAAGCGATCCAGTGATCGTTAAATTGCCTGCGAATGCCAATCTGAGTCAAGATTTCGCGATGTCGCTGAACGGTACCATCGAAGGCACGATCTTTGTCGATCTCAACGGCGACGGTTTGTGGCAACCCGACGAGCCTCGACCTGCATGGATCAAAGTCATCTTAGACGGGACGGTAGAAGCGTTTACCGACAAACGGGGCAGCTTCCTCTTCGCCGATGTGAATCTGGGAAGACATGAATTGACGATACCTCAGTCAGGCCTGATCGCGGGGCTGCAGGCTCCGGATACGGTGACGGTGGAGATCACGGAGGAAAGCCTCGATGTGTGGGGGCTATTCATCCCCTTGAGCTTCATGGGGAATTGATCCGGAGCGCCGTGCGCTGAACAGAGAAAAGGGCGTCGATCAAAGACGCCCTTCATGATGTAGGACCGCCCTGCCGCTGCCCGTTCGATGTTCGAGAACCGTCCCCCAAAGGTGGTTGTCCTCACGGTTGCTTTCAAGGTCCAGGTTCAGTTGGCATCTTGGCCACAACCGGATTTGGATTCCCGAATTTACGCGATAGGTTCTGAAATGCGTAGGGCTGGCGCACAGCGCAGTCAGCACCTTCATGATACTCCCTAACTAAGCATCTTGCAAGTCCGGTTGCTTCCAGTTTTTCTTCGCATCTGGACGATCGGGACGTTATGCAGTACCATGAATGCACGCATCGCTATATGGGGGTCTGATCAGTGGCTTTGAACATACGAACCTTCGTCGTGGGACCGATAGAAACCAACTGCTATCTTGTGGTCGATGATAAAAACAAAAACGCCGTTGTCGTCGATCCGGGAGATACGTGCGCTGAGCTTGAAGAGGCTCTTGACGGAGTTACGCTGACGGACATTCTCGTTACTCATGCTCACTTTGATCATATCGCCGGTGTGAGTCGCTTGGTCGAACTCACCGGTGCCAGAGTATGGGCGCATCATCTCGAGGCTGACTGGCTGGATGATCCGGCGCGCAATCTTTCGGCGGCCATGGGCGAGTATACCCCCGCGGTACGTGTCGGTCGCCCATCCGTTCTCCTGCAGGGCGGTGAGACAACCACTCTCTTGGAACGCAGTCTGCGCGTCGCACATACGCCGGGGCATACTCCGGGCCATGTGATTTATATCTTCGATGACGTAGTCTTCGTAGGCGATCTCATCTTTTGCGCTTCTGTGGGACGGACTGATTTTCCCGGCGGAGACAGCCGCACTCTTTTGGAGAGCATCAGGGATCAGGTGCTGTCATTACCCGATGAGACACGTCTGTTACCGGGACACGGCCCCTGGACCACGGTGGGTCATGAGCGTCAGAACAACCCGTTCCTGCTTTATTGAGTGAGTATCGCCGCTGATGAGGCTTGGAGTATGGCTTGAGCGGAGCATCGGCGATGATCAACATACCCGAGAAGCCGGGCGAGGTGAGCGACTATCCGGGCCCCGATCTCTTCCTCTGGGGGAACGCTCGCACGTAGTGTGGCTAGTGAGGTCATCTGCCCTCCTGTGATGCCGCATGGAGAGATCGCTCGTAGGGGGTCCAATGAATTACGGACGTTCAAAGCAAAGCCGTGCATGGTCACTCGGCGGGCGATCTTGATGCCGATGCTGGCGATCTTGGCTTGTCCGATCCAGACGCCCGTGTGTTGCGGGTGTCTTTTGCCTGTCACGCCGTAGAAGTTCAGTGCACCGATGATCGCCTCTTCCAGCGCTCTGACGTAGCGGTGCACGTCGCATTCGATGCGGGTCAGATCAACAATGCCGTAGCCCACCAGTTGCCCCGGCCCGTGATAGGTTATGCTCCCTCCTCGGTCCGAGCGGTACAAACGGGCTCCGTAACGGCGCAGAGTCTCCGGCGAAGGCAGATGCTCGGGCCTGGTACGTGTGCCCGCTGTGTAGACGGGAGGATGCGTCAGCATAAGAAAGCAGTCATCGATGCCCCGGCCGACACGGGCCTGATGGAGCCTCAGCTGCCACT
Organism: Clostridia bacterium DTU080; assembly: GCA_001513395.1. GTDB lineage: Bacteria > Bacillota > Limnochordia > DTU080 > DTU080 > DTU080. The sequence goes on along the minus strand of LFTP01000103.1, from coordinate 1,858 downwards.
GATAGGCAGTCCCGTACTCGACGCAACCGGCCCAGCAGTACAAAAGAGGACGTCCTCGGTCAGTAGATGGGAGTGGTGTCGTCATAGCTTTCGAGTCTGTGCTTCACCGATCGCAAGAAACGACCGATGACGGCACCGTCGAGAATGCGATGATCCAACGAGACGCAAAGGTTCAACATACTGCGAATGGCAATGCCTTCCCCGACGACAACGGGGCGTCGGGTGATGGTTTCCATGCTCAAGATGGCAGCCTGTGGGTAGTTGATGATCGGTGCCGACATCAACGAGCCAAAAGCGCCCGTGTTGTTGACGGTGAACGTGCCGTCCCGAAGATCGTCGGGACGAAGGGTACCCGCTCTAGCCCTAATGGCCAGATCGTGAATCTCTTTGGCCAGTCCGACGATACTTTTTTGGTCAGCGTCCTTGATAACCGGAACGACAAGCCCATCTTCCAAATCAACGGCAATGCCGATATTGATGCGCCGCTTGATCACTATCCGGTCCTCGTCCCATTGGGAGTTCAAGATGGGATACTCCCGCAATCCCTCAACCGCCGCCTTGATCACGAAGGCCAGGTATGTAAGGTTGAAACCGTGTCTTTGGCGAAAATCTTCCTTGATGGACTCTCTGAATCGGGTGAGCGGAGTGACGTCCACCTCGACCATGGTCCACGCGTGAGGTACCGTGCGCGTGCTTTCAATCATTCGCTCTGCGATGGCCCGTCGCATGCGTGTGACAGGGACCACCGAGTCCCCGCTTTCATCTTCCGCTCTTCGGCTCAGCGCACGATGCTCGATCTCCGCTTCCATGTCGCGCCGCGTGACACGTCCGCCTTTGCCGCTGCCCGTCAGTGAGGCCGGATCAATCCCGCTCTCTGCACTCAGATGACGGACGGCCGGGGTGTAGGCATGAGGCAAACGCTCCGAATTCTCAGGATCCTCTTCCGTGCTCTGCTCTTTTTGCGTCCGGCGGATGATGGCGATGGGCGTGCCGACGCGGACCGTTTCGCCTTCCTTGACGAGCAGCGCCTCAACAACACCGGCCACGGGCGAGGGCATCTGAGCATTTACCTTGTCGGTATCGATCTCGACGATAGGTTCGTCAACTTCGACGTTATCGCCCACGGATTTCAGCCAGCGGCCGATAACACCCTCCACGACGCTTTCGCCCAGTTTGGGCATGGTGATCTCTGTGGTCATCTGTCACACTCACCTTTCGGAGGCTGACATTGCCCCACGGTTGAAGTCGAGGGACCCGTTTATCGTTCATCGAGCTTACACTGTTCACGAGCTACACCGCATATGCGCCGCATAGCGCATACCGGCGGGCGACGCCATAGCCCCGGCTACCGGGCTGCAACCCATATGCTCCAGGCTCCGACTGCATCCCGGGGACAACCGAGCCAGTATCAAAACTGGTTTGACGGGCTCCGGACAGCCTCAGTTCCGATTCGGGATGACAAGAGGACTGTTTCCTTTTCCACTGGATAAAACCAAGTCGCCGTCTTTAAGTAGAATCGCACCGCTGGACCTTCTTCAGTCAGCGTCCGTCGGCGGTGAGGCGGTTTTGCATCCGGGTTTGTCTTGCACCGCACTCGCCGAAAGGATGTGACCACTCACTTAGACTACCCCAGCGGCAAGAGCAAGCATTTGTCTTCCCGAACTGTAACTTGCGAACATGGTACAGGGCGTGCCCACCCTACTCTCATTCTTGATGGCCCAACTCACTACTGAAGCAGTGGCTTGCGGACATCAGATCATTTCGTCAATAATCGAGCACCTGTCGAAGAGCGATCTCCAGTTGTCTTTCTCCAGGAAGCAGCTCCGCTTCCGCCGACTGACTGTAGGGCATGGCGGGC
>LFTP01000317.1 GCA_001513395.1 Clostridia bacterium DTU080 | reverse complement strand
GGCTGGAGCTGTGTGCCCGGGCGGGGTTGGGTGCAGCGGTATCATCCTTTGCCTCCGGTGATCTACAACCGCATCGCTAACCGCCGCGCCGAAGGACGGGCGAGGGTTCAGGATCTGTTGTCCTGGTTCAAAGCGCAGGGGGTCACAGTTTTCAACCCGCGCTTTCTCGATAAGTGGGAGGTCTATGAAGCCCTGCAGTCCGATCCGGATCTGAAGGGAAACGTGCCTGAGACTCTGTTGTATACCGATCCGGGGCAGGCCCTCGATGCCTTGCGCAGATGGGGTACGGTCTTTTGCAAGCCGCGGCGGGGAAGTCTTGGCACCGGGATCGCCGCCTTGAAGCTCACCCGTCCGGGCCGGGTGAGTATTTGCCGCAACGGAGTGAAGGTGGGTACCAGCGTGCTGCGGGTCTCCAGCCCCGGGGGCGTGCACCGCTGGGTCGAGCAGTATCTGCGGCCTTATCGCTACTGTCTGCAAAAGGGCGTCGATCTGGCCACCGTGCAGGGACGGCGCTTTGACATCCGTACCCTGGTGCAAAAAGACGGACAAGGGCGTTGGCGATTCACCGGAGCGGCCGCTCGGGTGGCGGGCCGGGGACAGCTGACCACCCATGTCCCCCGCGGCGGCAGGCGTATGCCGTTGCGGGCCGCTTTGACGCATGCCTTGGGAAATCCGCAAAAAGCGGAGCAGAAGGTGCACGAGCTGGCCGAGCTTTCCCAAGCCGTGGCCGCCTGTTTGGAGGGCCGCCAAGGAGAGCTGTACGGCGAGTTCTCACTGGATGTCGGCTTGGATAAAGACGGCAAGCTTTGGGTTCTTGAGGCCAATGCCAAGCCGTTTCGTTTCGATGAAGCGGACATTCGCCGCCGCGGCTTCGAGCGCCTGATCGCTTTTGCCCGTCATCTTGTCGAAGGGGAGGCAAAAGATGCGAACGGGACTAAAGGATGTTGCTGAGTCGAAAGGCTTCCTTGCGCGGGATATGGATGAATAGGCGCTGTGCGGCCAGCGCCTCGGCCAGCAAAGCGGCCCCCTCTTGCGCTTCCGTGTAAGCGCGCAACCGACTCAAGACGTCGTTGATGTCGTCGATCTCGGGGTGTTCGGTGAAGAGATTCCAGCGCGGCTCTATGGTTCGCCATCGTTGCCACAGGCGCTCGACGCTGCTGCGGATCCGAGGCCAGTCTTCCCCTTTGGCCGCTTCAATGACCGCTTGAACGTCGGTTTCCAATTGTTTGCCCGTACGCACAAGGTCGCGCTCCACCCACAAAGCCCCGGTGATGAAGATCAAGGCCAGCAGGATGAGTACTCCTACCGTACGCATGTGATCACAGGCTCCCTTGTCGTCTCTTTGGCCTGTAGGAAAAGACTGCCCGCCGTGTCCAGGTTGGCAAAAAGCACGTCTTTGACGCTTGTGATGCCCTGTTTTTTCAGCTGCTCTTGCAGCCAGTTCACATCCAGACCGGCTCGGCAGAGAGCCTCGTGATCGACTTCGCCGTCGACGATAAGTGTCAGCGGCAGGCCTTCGTAGCCGGTGGGGATGGCCATGTCCCGGGGCGTCAGCGGTCGGTTTTGTGATTTCGGCAACACGCTCAGCTTGCCGTTGGTTTCAAGCAGAGCATACTCCACGTCGGCTACATTGGGATACCCCTTGCCGCGCAGCTGCTCGAGCAGATCGTTGATGTTGTAGCGCAAGGAGCGCATGGTGCGTTCTTGGATGATGCCGTTTTCGATGACCACCGAGGGGCGTCCACAGACGAGTCGGCGGACCCTTTGGCTGCATAGAGCTATGTAAGAGACCAGTACGTGAGCGAAGGTCAGCGTGAAGATGGTCACCAGGCTATTGAGCAAAGGTGTCTCTTTGTCCCCCATGGAGACGGCCGCCATGTCAGCCAAAAGGATGGCGACCACGAATTCAAAGGGTTGGAGTTCGCCGACTTGTCTTTTTCCCATGACCCGGGTCACGAAGACCAGCAAGAAGTAGAGAATCAAGGTGCGTGCCGCGATGATCAGCACCGTGTTCGCTCCTTTGTTTTGTGGTGGCACTATCTAAGTGTTCCACCAGGCCGTCCGTTCATTCCCGGTCATCTGCGCCGTCTGCCAATGGGCATCTTCACATACCACCGCCCTCCTAGCTTGTACGCCTTGAGCCGACCTTTGCGGATGTGGTGGCGAGCACCTTCGTATGTAAGCCCGAAGCGTTCAGCCGCCTCCGGAAGCTCACATCTGTAGAGGGTATTGGACTTCAAACGCCACGGCCGGGGAAACTTCGGCTTTTTTGTCTTCTTCTTTCTCACGCTCACCACCCTTTCGCCACCCCACACCATACTATGCGCCGAAGGCGGTCTTGGAGCCCGAGCTTGGCTTGATCGACAGGAGTTGAGCCGTCGACAAATAAATAAATAGAGGAGCGTCGCTGAACCCGAGTGTGCGAGAGGGTGGAAGATGATGAGTATCGGTATACCGCGGCTGCGCGGCGCGACCGTGTCGGTGGAAGGGTTTTATCTTCCGGTCACCGCCGCTTTGGCAGCCACAGGAGTAGCGGCCGTGACTTTGCGTCTCATAGCCTTGGCGACGGAGCTGAACACGGGATGGCTGGTCTATATGGCTCTGTTTATTGCCGGGAGCATTGGGGTCGGCGCCGGGACATGGCGCGATCTTCTTGATCTGCCGAGGACCTTGCGGTTGCTGGATCTTTTCATAGCTCTCACGGTCGGGGCGGGGTTGCTGTATTTGGGCCCGCGCACTTCGGGTACGTTGTACATCGGCGGTGCCTCACAGCAGGTCTCTTTGATCGGCGCCGGTATGACAGGCGTGATCTTGGCCTGGGCTTGCGGCTCGTGGTTGGCCTTGGTGGTGGCTAAAGTGTATCCGCAGCATCTTGCCCGGCCGGAAAGCGAGGTCTTAGCCGAGCGTCTGTCGGAGCAGGCTCGGTTGCAGGAACACCTTACATTCCGGCGCTCGATGTCCGCCAACATAGCAGCTTGGCGGAATGGCCTTCGGATTACGCTGGCTTTGATTTTGGTCTATCTGGCTATGACTTTGGTGTGGACGCCGCTGCAAAAAGAGCGGGGCGACATACTGCTGGCTGTCTGGACTAGCGTCGCTTTCGGAGGCGTCCTCGCTTTTTTGGGCTTGATCCATCTGGCCGGCAATCGTCGTCTCGAGGAGCGCTCCGATCAGGTGCTGGTTTTGCCCGGTTACAGTCAGGCCTGGGCCTGGGCGGTCTACGGGCTGTTGCTGGTCATTGCCGTGGTGGGGATTGCCTTGCCCAGCGACATCAGCCCCCTGGCCTATGTCGACTGGAATGCAGTGATGACCAACTTCACGCAGTGGTTGGTGAGCTGGGCCTTTACGCCTCCGGCGAGGAGAGCGGCCTATGAGGGGCTTGCCGGCACCATGTACGGTCCTTCGATGGGTTCCATGCCCCTGGTCGGAGGTGGTATGGGCGGTGCCGGACCGATGGGTCTGATCGTCGTGGCCGGTGTTTTTCTGGCCGTTTATATCATCTGGTACGGGATCCGCAAGATCATTGAAAAACGGGATTACTTGCTGGAAGAAGAGCGCGAACGAAGCCACGGGCTGTTCGCCATTTTGTGGGCGATTATCACCTGGCCGTGGCGGGCGTTTCGAAGATGGTGGCGAGCTCTTTTCTTCCGGGATCAGGCGCCCGAAGCGGCCTCGCAAAAAGAAAAAGAAGAAATCCTCCGGCGGTCCCGGCGTCGGCGACGGCCGGGGGCCCGTGTGCATCCGGAGGATCCGGCGTTGTTTGTGCGCTATGTCTACGGCCGTCTTCTCTACTTCGCCGCTCGGGCGGGCTTTAACCGGCCGAAGCATCAAACGGCGTTGGAGTACGCCGAGCTTCTGTCCGATCGAGTACCGGAGGCCGCTGAACCGGTGCAGGAGCTGACGCGCAGCTACATCCAAGTTCGCTATACCGAACGTAAACCCGATGAAGGGATCCGCTCCCGCTCCGTCAGGCTGCTGCGAAACGCTGCGCGTGGCTTGCGTTCCATGAGGCGGTTCAGGAAGGAGTTCTGACGACCGAGCCTTTTGCCCGAAACCGGAATCAGGCAGTCAAAAGGCGGCGAAGCAGCTCAGGCCGCAGGCTGTCGATCCCGGCGAAATCCATGTGGGGGGCATAGATCGCTTCGAGCTGTTCGTGTCGGCTCTTGGCCGCCGCCAACGCCGCCAGGGCTTGCTCAAGAATGCGGGAGAGAAGCTCTTCCGTTTGCCGCAGAAGTTCCGCATGGATCTTGACAGTTGACGGGTGTCGACACTGGTCCATGTTGATCACCGTGGCTTGCCCTGGCTCGTAGGTGTGCGGGCCGGCCGAGGTGATCACGGCGCAACCCAAGGCGGGAATGACGGCATGTTCTAAACGTTCGGGATCCAGGCCGCAATGAAAGGCTTCCACGTCATATCCGCGTTCTTGTGCGGCGTCGATCACCTTTTTTACCAAGGTGGATTTGCCCGTTCCGGGTGAACCGGTGACGATTATCTTGTGCGGTATCTCGTCCATCAGATTGGGCAGATGGTGATGAAATCCGCTTGGGGTGATGGCACCGGCAAACAGGTGACGGACGCGACCCACATCGGCGGCGACGGGTCGGTGTCCGAATAAGCTCGATATTGCCCGGGCGGCCTTTTCGTTAGCCAGTCCGTAATTGAATCTCTCCTGGTTGATGTCAGCCATCAGTTCATAGACATCCTTCGCTGCGGCCAGCAACCGGTAAGCGCGTCGAAAGGTGCGGGAGGCATCGGCCTTGGCGGCAAGGATAGTCTCCTTCTGCGGTCGGATACCCCGTTCATCGCAGTACGGCCCGAGATTTACGATCTCGTCAACCGCATTTGGCAGTTTCGGATCGATCACATGCGGTGCGGTGCCGTCGATCACCGAAACCTCCAGCTGCGGTATGCGAATGGCGTCCAGCGAAGGCGCGTCCGATGAACAGTGGAAGTATTCGACGTCGTAGCCGCGCTGCTGCATCTGCTCGCCCAGCCATTTCATCAGCGTGGATTTCCCTGAGCCGGGGCCTCCTTTGATGATCAAAACGCGTGAAGCATCGATCGGGGCAATGTGGTCAAAAAAGGAGTGAAAACCGTATGCCGTATTGCCCCCAGCGAACAGATGCCTTCCTTTTCCTACGCTCACAGGCATGCCTCCCGTAAAACGGTGATACTGAATCTATATGCTGTTTCCGCCTGCCGTATAATATATCCCCTATGATAGCTTCAGTCGGATCCAGGCCCAGACGAAATCACGTCGCAACCGCCAGCCGCTTTCCGGAAGCTCGGCCACCACTTCGAGGGTGAATTTGTGACAAAGAGTGCGACTCAGATTGACGTCACCCCACGTGGCATCAAACAGGATGGTCAAAGCCAGGCGGCAGGCCATGTTTTCCGCCTGCCACATCTCACGCATGGATTCGGGACGGGTCAGCTTGCGCAAGGGATACAGAGTGCCCGACTCTTCCAGATAGACCCGCGGCACACCTCCTTCGCATCGGCCGACATAGACGCGTTCCGAATCTACGATGTACTCATCCGCCCGCTGCCAGCTTGGGTAGGTTTCAGAGTCGTAGGTCATAAAGTGTACACCTCGCTGCCCAGTGTTTTTGGCAGAACCTCTTTCCACGTGCGGGCGGGTGCTTCCTATGAGTGATATAACCTTCGTTGATTGGAGACGACCTTCGATTCATTTCGTGAAAAGGCAGAAGTCTTGTCAAACCGAAGGCGGGCGGGGGCGCCCGGCGCCCCCCTAAAAAGTGACGGTCAGTTCAACGCTGCGCGCTCCGGAGGGGATGTTTAGTACTCCGGTGAAATCCGGCCCTGACGGAGCGGAGATGCGCACTTCATGCGAGCCTGGGGACAGATAGTGCTTCAGTTTGGTACGGCCTACGTACTGGCCGTCTATATAGACTTGTCGGTTGGAGGGTTTGGAGCTGATTTCCACCAACACACTGGGCTCTTTGACTACGATTCTGAGCGAAGTCGATGCCGTGGTACCGCGGTTGTCTTCTACGATGAGGCGAACCGTATAGACCCCCGGGCGCTGATAGGTCCAGCGCGGCGCTTCACCGGTGGCATCGGTACGGCCGTCGCCGTCGAAATCCCAACGGTAGCTTCGGATCGTACCGGAGGGGGCATAGGAGCCTTTTGCTGAAAAAGACACGGTGGTGCCGACTTCCACTTCCTCGGCGCTGGCCTGGATGCGGGCCACGGGAGGCTGAGGACGCGGGATAAACCAAGGAGTGCGGTCAGTCTCGACCTCAAAGGATGTCCAGGAAAAGGCAGCCCACGGCTGCGAGTCGCGTATCCAGCTTCTGAACTCCTTGAGCGTGGCCGCGGCCGATCCCGTCAACGGATAACCGCGTCCGGATACCAAACGATCGAGGAACGGGATGCGCCTCCCGGAGGCGATCAACAAAAGGTACTCGCGCCCGGCGGATCCTTCCACTACGAAGTTGTACCCGCTCGATCGGGGCAGATCATGTGTACCCGCCTTGTTGATATAAGACTCACGATCCCAGTAATTAGGAAAAACCAAGCGGATGTCGCCCCGCGTATCCACGTTGAGGATGTAAACATAGGCCGCACGCGGGAGACGGAAAAAGATGCGCACTTCACTGCCGACGGTGTAGGAGTTCTTGTCGGTCCAAATGCTCACCGATTCAGGCACCGGTTTAACTCCCTGGACGACAAGGCTGCGAACGATGTCATTGGTGGCAGTCTCAGACCCTTGCTGCGCTTCGAAAAGCTCCTGCATCTGCCGTACGAAATCGTTGTCCGCTGTTTTGTCGGAGGACTGCGTATCCGCGAGGGCAAAGGCCGTCAGAGCCAGCCACAGCACTAACAGAAGCGACAGGCCTCGAGCGTTTTTCACGATCATCAACTCCTCTAAGGATGTTCGACTGCGGCTTACATAGTAATAAGAGCCGTCGGGGGATCTTTTGTTACCCCGATCAGTGGAATATGATGTACAGCCAGACTCCGGTGCCCAACAGCACGTAGAAGGCCCCAATCCAGATAAAGAAGGAATCGGTCTCTTTCGATCTCTTTGCTTTCAACAGACCGCCGTCGACCAGCAGGCAAAAAAGTCCCACCCCGATAGTGAACGTGCTCAATCCCCCGTCGAGTACTTCGTGCAGCCATTCATGAATCACCGTCTTCACGTCCCTGCTGCTTATTTGTCTGCTCAGGCTTTCGGCGCCGCCGGACGGCGATCAGAAGAATCAGCGGCAGAATAAGGTGGATGAAGACACCGCAGTTTTCCTGGATTCTGATCAGCTTGTCAAGCGCGGCCACGTTGGCCGGACTGAGGGAAATCAGATAGATAATAGGCAAAGCCGGCGTCGCTAGTCCTATATGATCACGATGGCCTAACCATTTTTGTATGCCCGTGGCGATCAGCCAGAGCATGAAGGCGATAGTGATGAACATCTGAGCGATCCATGTGGCCACATAAAAAGAGCTCAGGCTCTCGATGAAGATAAAAGGCTGTTCTACGGTCTGTACGGCGCTTAAGGCCGGCAGTCTGACGTGAACCAACTCGACGGGGCCGAAGACCGCCAGTGTGGAGAACGTGACATTGGCAAACAACAGGATGGTTATCACTACGGAGATGGCAGCGGTCCGCCAGGCTTTCTCCGGTTTGCTGAGGAAAGGAAAGCAGACAAAAAAGGCGCTCAACTGCTCGACGAGCCCCACTCCGCGCACTCCTTCCTTGAGCACCTTCCAGGGTCCGTGGGCCAACACGGGGCGCATGTTCATGACCGGACTGGTTTTAATGTAAGTGAGCATGGTGATACCCAGGCCGATGGGAACGGTGATCAAGATGATGATCGTAGCCGCCCGGGAAATGGGCTCCAGTCCTTTTCGCACCAAATAGGTGGCGGAGACCAACATGCTGCCGATGATCACCTCGGCCGGGGTCAGACTGAGCAGGGTCAAGCGGACGACGTCGGCAAAATCGCGCATCATGCGCCCCGTGACCAAGAACCAATAGGCTATGAGTACGGCAAAGAGTACTTGGGCCAAAGGCCGTCCTAAAAGACGTGGCCCATACTCGAACACGGTCTCATCGGGGAAGCGCTTGCCCAGGAGGCAAAAAAGATACAAAGACAACAACAAGACCGGGATCATGAGCAAGGGAACCAACCATAGATCTCTGCCCACCGATTCGGCGAACAGGCGAGGCATCTCCAACACCCCGACTTCAGTGATGGCTGCGCTGAGCAAGAAGAACAGACTGATATCGCTGATTCTCTCGTTATCGTATTTCATGAAGATACACCTGCGCTTTATTTCGTGCTGCCCGTCCGCCGGATCCTGGCCGTCGTGTCTATCCTGATCGGCACGGTCGGGTACAACTGCGGCCAGTCCCCCTTGATCCGCTCCCAAAGCTTGGGGTCTGAGATCTCCAGATGGCGCCCGAGTTCCAAGGCGTCGACACCGTAGGTTTTTTGCAGTTTGTGTAATGCCATGTGTACCCGACGGGTGATCTCTTCAGAGAGAGCTTCTTCAACCCAACCGATAAACTCAGTGGTCAGATCGGCGGCTGCCGTCTCCTCGGTTATGAATCCCTCCAGGCACAGCTCGATTTCAAATGAGAGCTTTCCGTCTTCTATGCGGGCATTGGTCTTGGTGCGGCAGTGGTGGTAAACATACTCGATGAGAGCACTGGGACGGGTGGCCACGGGGATAGATACTCTTCCTGAGCTCGACACGCCCTTGGCCAGAAGATAACCCTGGGTTTCGATGTCCTCGAGCCAACCGACGAGGCTCCAATCTTTGATTACGGCCGCGCCGCCGTTGTAGGCCTCTTGCCCGTCCAGCGACCGGCGCACGCGACTGATGACCGCATGACCCGATGAATGAAGAGAGACTATGGCCTGGTTGAGATCGGCGTCGAGACCAAGAGAGTGTTGCGGCGCGCTTTGAAAGAGCCGGAAAAGGTAGACGGAGGCCAAAGCTTCAAGACGCGGCTTGATGGAGAGGATATCCGAAGCTTTGCCTTGGGCGATGGCGATCCTCATCTTGCGTTTGGTGCGAGTGTGTCTGGTGAAGAAATCGAGGATGGGACGCAAGTTCTCTCTGGCTGCTTCCTCACCGATGATCAACACTTGTTGGTGGCCGAAAAACAAAGGTCGATAGACCCGCAGGTTGATGGCCGTGCTGGCGGCTTGGATGGTGGGTGCCGTGGCACCGATCACCCATGAAGGGTCTCCGGTTCCTTCTTTGTTACCATCGCTTGGGCCCGCGCTGAGCGCGTGCAAGACAGCCAGCTCGACGGTCATCAGATAGCTTATCTGTTTGTGCGTGTAGGTCAGGCTGGTATCGCCGGCTTCTTTCTCAATAAACGGAAAGTGTTGCGGACTTGGCGGTTTTGAGCCGTTGGTCTCGGTCGCTTCTGCCAGATCGACGGCCACTCCCACCACAAAGGCGCGTTCGTCGATCTCGGTCCGATCCCAGCATCCGCAGAAAATGAACATGCTCAAAAAAAGGAACACCAAAGTCCAGCGGCCTTTAGACGTCACTGTGACCGCCTCCAGTCTTGGGACGATCGCTTTGAGCATCGGACTGCCCTCGTTGGTCGATCGTTTTCAGGAAACTGGGCCGGTGAGTCAGAGTGTGCAACGGGAATCGTAACAGGGTGTTTTTTATGTCTTTGGCATCAAAAGGCGCCCAAGGCGCCAGATATGAGACCCCGAAACTCTCCAAAGCGCTCAGATGAGAGAGGATGATCATCAGTCCGATCACCAGTCCGTACAATCCCAACGCGCTGCTGAGCATCATCAGGAAGAAGCGGCCCAGGCGAAAGGCCAGCGACGTCGGATAGTGAGGGATGGCGAAACTGGAGATGGCTGTTAGAGCGACGACGATGACCATTGTGGGGCTGACGAGATTGGCCCGCACGGCGGCTTCACCGACCACAAGACCGCCGACGATACCGATGGTCTGCCCGATCGGTGTCGGCAGACGGATTCCCGCTTCTCGCAGCAGCTCCAGCGCGCTTTCCATGACAAAAGCCTCCAAAAAGGCCGGAAAAGGTACCGCTTGCCGGGAGGCTCCGATAGCCAAGGCCAACGTGGTCGGGATCATCTCGGCATGATAGGAAGTTAAGGCGATGTAAAACGAAGGCAGGGTCAGTGACAAAAACACAGCTACCGCCCGGAGAACTCTCACACTGGAGGCCACCTGCCAACGCTGGTAGAGATCTTCGGGGCTGTGCATGAGGTGATCCAAAGTGGTGGGAACGACCAGCACAAGCGGGGTGTTTCCGGTAAAGATAGCCACGCGTCCTTGCAATAAAGCGGTGACTACGGCATCCGGCCTTTCAGTAGTGGCCATTTGGGGGAAGATGGAAAGCCAGTCGTCTTCAATAAACTGCTCCATGATTCCGCCGCTGAGGATGGCATCGACTTCGATCTTTTCGATCCGTCTGTAGACTTCTTCCACCAGGGCAGGATTGGTTACTCCGGCGATGTGCATTACGGCGACGGCGTTTTTGCCGCGGCTGCCGACATCGAATCTTTTCAACTTCAGATCGGGTGTGTGCAGGTGCTTACGGACCATGGCCGTATTGATATTCTGCCGTTCGACGAAGCTTTCTCTGGGCCCTTGGATGATCGTTTCCGCCGTCGGTTCAGATACATTCCTGCCCGGGATGGAGGCCACGTCCGCCGTGATCGCTTTGGGCACCCCGTCCACGATAATGGCACAGCGGCCGCGCAACATGGCCTCGATCATTTGGCGGATGTCCGTTTCGGTATGAACGGTGACGGTGTTCAGCGTCTGATCATACAGGCGATCGAAGACATCCCGCGGTGTGGTATAGGCGCCAGGTGCCTCGCGGCTGTCGACCGCGATGGCCCGCAGGATACTGACGTCGATGCGCCCCGAATCGTCGATACCCTCGATAGCTAAAACGGCGACTTGTATTCCCCGTTCACCGATGGTTACCTTACGCACTTGCAGATCGTCACAATCGCACATGATAGCCCGCACGATATCTAAGGCTTTGTCCAGATCGTCCGGGACTTCGATCGTCAGCGATACCGCCTCGGCCGGCTCACTTTGAAGGCGGCTCTGATCGGCGGGGGGTTTGGCTTTGCGCATCCGTCGGGCCCGGGGTGAGGAGAATAAAGACCGAAAGATCATGTCATGCACACCGTCTTTTATCTCGGTTATCATTACGGTAGTCTGACCAGGGGTCAAAGACGGTATGCCCATCGACGTGAGGGAGAATGCCGACGCCAACCGGCACATATTCTTGGTGTATGAGGCGAAAAACGGAAGACAAATCGAGGCTTTCGTCGCTGAGCATAGCCGGTGTCTACATCGGAGCGGTCATCGGGGCGGGTTTTGCATCGGGACAAGAGATCTGGCGCTTTTTCGGTCTTCACGGCGCAGGCGGTTTTGTAGGTCTTGCGTTAAGCGGCTTTTTGTTTGCTTTCTTTGCCCTGGCCATCCTGTGTGCGGGAAAGCTCTTGCAGGCCCGCTCGCACTTGGAGGTGGTCAATGCCATCGGCGGCCCGATGTGGGGAGCCCTGATGGACGGCTTCATCACGATTTGTCTGCCCGTCAGCCTAACGGTGATGCTGGCCGGTGCCGGGGCCGGATTGGCTGAACAGTACGGCATACCCTCCTTCGTCGGTAGCACGGCCATGGCACTGGCCACTGCTCTCACCGTGTTGATGGGAATACAGGGCGTGGTGGTGGCAATCAGTCTGCTAGCACCGCTTTTTGTCAGCCTGATCATGATCGTCTCCGTACAGGCCATGCGGCCGGGATCCGTTGACTGGCCCTGGGCCATGGCCTCTTCAATGCCGCGGCTTTCGTGGCTTTTTTCATCCCTGGCCTATGTGACCTACAATCTGATTCTGTCCGCCTCCGTTTTGGCTCCCGTAGGGGCGTTGGCACCAACGCGGGCGATAATCGGCGGGTCTTTGTTGGGCGGCCTGGGGCTGGGCCTTGGTGCGGCGGCGGTGAATATCGCTGTTTTGAGTCAAGGCCCCGCAGTGATCTCTTGTGATGTGCCGATGCTTTTGGTGGCGGAAAAGATGTTACCCACCGTACCCTGGATCTTCATGGTCCTTCTTTTGATCGAGATCTATACCACAGCGGTGGCCGGTCTGTACGGTTTTGCGGCCCGCCTGGCTCCGGAAGACCGCGGAGCTTTCATGCGCATTGTCCTGGTTACCACCCTCTTTTCCTTGATCGCTGCCCGGGTGGGTTTTTCCCGTCTCGTGGCCGTGGTCTACAGCGCCATGGGATATGTGGGAGCGGTGTTTTTGGCCGCCTTGACCAGGTGGTTTTGGAAAACGTTGAGGGCGGGTCAATGGAAAGAGCCGCCCGACATGTGAGTCGGACGGCTCCGGGGATTTGGCTAGGCTCGATGAAGGCCAATGTCAGGCCAGATAAGCAAAGCGCAGGATGAAAAGCACGGCCAGGACGTATAGCAGCGGATGCACCTCACGGCCTTTACCCGAGCAGAGCTTGATCAAGGGGTAGCTGATGAAAGCCAGGGAGATACCGTTGGCGATGGAATAGGTCAAAGGCATGGTGGCCATGGCCAAGAAGGCCGGGATGGCCTCGGAGTAATCGTCCCATTTCACGTCGAGCGCGGCTTTAATCATCATAGAGCCGACGATGATCAATGCGGGCGCCGTTACGGCTCCTGCGCCGCCGATGGCGCTGACTATCGGCGTGAAGAACAGGGAGAGGAAGAAGCAGGCGGAGACTACCAGACCGACGAGACCCGTGCGTCCGCCGGCGGCGACTCCGGCGGCGGATTCCACGTAGCTGGTGACGGTGGGCGTGCCGAAGATCGAACCGCCGACGGTGCCGATAGCGTCCGCCAGCAGGGCTTCTCTCGCTCTGGGCAGGCGGCCTTGCTTATCCAGGAGACCACCCTGTTTGGCGACGGCGATCAGAGTGCCTACGGTGTCGAACATGTCCACAAACAGGAAGGCGAAGATGATGTCGAGCAGACCGACCTTCAGGGCACCGAGGATATCCAGCTTACCGAAAATGGGCTGCCATGCGGACAAACTGGGCAGCTGAACGATACCGCTCGGCATAGGAACGACGCCCATCGGTATGCCGATCAGAGCGGATATGATGATACCCCACAAAATGGCTCCGTTGACCTTCAACGCCAGCAAAGTGCCCGTGATCAGAACACCGATCATGGTCAGCAAAGGAGCGGCGTCAGTGAGCTTACCCAAGGCGACAAAGGTGGCCGGGTTTGAGACGACGACGCCCCCGTTGCTCAGACCGATAAAAGCGATAAACAGACCGATACCGGCACCGATGGCTCCTTTGAGGGAGGCGGGTACGGCATCAATGATCGCTTCGCGGACTCTGGTCAGGGTCAATAAAATAAAGATGACACCTGAAATGAAGACTGCACCCAGAGCCTGTTGCCAAGACAAGCCCATGCTTAAGACGACGGTATAAGTGAGATACGCATTCAGCCCCATTCCGGGAGCGAGGGCGATGGGGTAGTTGGCCAAAAAGGCCATCAGCAGAGTGGCCAGAATCGTCGAGGCGACCGTGGCATACATGACCGCCTCAAAGGGCATCCCTGTTTCTTGTACGATGCCGGGGTTGACGAAGATGATGTAGGCCATGGTCATGAACGTCGTGATTCCGGCGGCTACTTCGGTTCGTACATTGGTTTTGTTCTCCGAAAGACGAAACCAGCGTTCAAACAAACCTTCGTTGGCTGATGAAGCTTGTTGAGCCATGGTTCTGAAGGGACCTCCTTTAGGGATGTCATTGACGGCTAATGATTCCATGCTGACGAACGATATTCCTGTCATGATCTTCGGATGTTCGTTTAAGCGTCATGCCGCCATCATGGTGTGAAACGTGTAATCAGCGAAGGAAATACTTAGGCAAAAGACGTAATATTTTGTGCGCTATTTTTCAAATACACCCCAGAAAGGAGACAGACAGGCAATGGTCAGGATGCGTGAGATTTGCGCCGTGGTGCTGTCAGTTGTTCTGGCGGCGGCATCGTTGGCGGGTGCGGCGACGACGAAGGTAGTGCACGTCATGGCTGATCACGGAGAGCCTTTTTTGGAGTTTTTGAATGAACGGGCGCGAGCGTTTGAGGCCAAATACCCCGATGTGGAAGTGGAAGTCTTTGCCCAGCAGACCGATTACACGACTAAGGTCCAACTGCTCATCGCGGCGGGTACACAGGTCGATGTTTTGGATTCGACGCACAGCTTCATGGCCTTTTCGTTCACCGACTCATTGGCTGACCTCATGCCCTACGTCAAAGCGGAAAAGATCAATCTCGACCGGGACATGTTGCCTTTTGCGCAACTCGTGTTGATGAAAGACGGCAAGTTGTACGGGATTCCCAGCCAACTGTACGGTGTGGTGGCTTCGTACAACCGTACGTATTTCGATGAAATAGGCGTGACCCCGTTGCGTAAGCTGGGTGAAGAGTGGACCTGGGATTGGCTGCGCAACAACGGGGGACGTTTGCTCAAGGACATTGACGGAGACGGAATCCTTGAGACCGGAGCAGTTACGTTCAGCGCTTCGTTTATCAATGTCTCTCCGACCATCCATCAGGCCGGCGGGAGCATGTTCGACAGCTATATACACCCGCGGCGGGTGAATATGATGCATCCGGCGGTTCGCACGGGCCTGGGCTTCTACGTCGAACTGACGCAGCGAGGCTGGGTTGGCTCGCAGTCGTTTTTCACCAAGCGCGGCAACGCCATCAATTTCTATGCCACCGGGGCGCACAGCTCCAATTTCACCCCCGACGGCGATCTCTTTGAGGCCGTGGTCCAGCCTAAAGGACCTGTACGGCGGGGAGGTCACACTATGTTCGGCCCGTTCCACGTGCCGGCGGCCTCCAATCATCAGGAATGGG
This sequence comes from Clostridia bacterium DTU080, assembly GCA_001513395.1. Lineage (GTDB taxonomy): Bacteria > Bacillota > Limnochordia > DTU080 > DTU080 > DTU080. Next base: position 14,121 of record LFTP01000317.1, on the reverse strand, counting down.
CTTTCCGTTGGATCGCTTTCTTAGGTATGAATGAAGAGTCACAGGTGAAAATGATGGAGGCCACGGGACGCATACCGGCGCATCCGCCCACGCTGCGCAAGATCGGCAATTACCTGGGATATGCCGAACCGCACGTGCGAGATTATCTCCTGCAGGTGACGGAAGCCTCCATGCATGCGGATATGTATCCTCACACGCTGACCCAAGCCGAAGGAGCGATACGGTCCTTCTTTGATGCCGCCTTCCGTCAGGTGCTCAACGGAATGCAGCCTTTGGAGACCTTCCTGGAGACCATGCAGACTCAGATACAGATCGAGTTAGACAAGCTGTGGGCAAACTAGACCGGACCGACATTGGGGCGCCGGAAGATGACAAGACCGTCGGGGCCTGGGCTCTGACGGTCTTGTCGCTTCAGGCGGCGACTGACTTGACATCGTTTCTCGGTGGCCATAGGCTACGATACAGATGTAGCTTGGAATGTAGCATGAATGCAGGGAGGATTCAGTGCTGATGGCAGACAGGCAAGACTGGCATGAAGAGACCGCCAGATTGGCCTTCGTGGTCAAGTTGATTAATCGCCTGCTCGATGAGACGCGTTCTGTGGTGCGGGCGCAGACCGGAAGCGCGCGGCAACAGCGGCGCGACATGTGGGAAGAAGCGCCTCGTTTGGTGCGCAGCACCGAGGATTGGATCGAGCTGGCCCAGGCGACGACGGCCCTCGGACAACAAGAACGCAGTCTGGCTTTCTACAAGCAGCAGGAATACCGCCTGCAGCGGATGCTGGACTCTCCTTATTTTGGACGCATAGACTTCAGGGAGTCCGGCGCTGCCGAAACTCAACCCATCTACGTCGGGATCGGCACTGTTCACGATCCGATCACGGGGGAGATCGAAGTCTTTGACTGGCGGGCACCGGTCTGTAGCCTTTTTTACGATGCGGAACTGGGTCCGGCCGAGTATAGCTGCGAGGATGGGATCATCTCAGGCGTTGTGACGCTGAAGCGCCAGTTCAAGATCGTCAACGGCCGCTTGGAGTATATGTTTGACACCGATCTGAAGATCGATGACGAGATCTTGCAACAGCTTCTCGCCCGTCAGAGCGATGAGAAGATGAGAAGTATCGTCACCAGCATCCAGCGGGAGCAAAACCGGGTCATCCGTGATCAAGGCCACAGTCTGCTGATGGTTCAAGGTCCTGCCGGCAGCGGCAAAACGGCCATCGCTCTTCACCGCGCCGCTTATTTGCTCTACAGACATCGGGACAGTCTCAGGGCGCAGGATATCGTCATCTTTTCTCCCAATCGCGTCTTCAGCGATTATATCTCCGCCGTCTTGCCTGAGCTGGGGGAACAGAACGTGCAGCAGACCACCTTGCACGAATATGCCTTGCGTGAGCTGGGGTCGCGCTTTAGCGTGGAAGGAGTCTACTCTCAGCTGGAGTATCTTCTGGCGCCCGGACACGACAACGATTTTGCCGGGCGGGTGGAAGGGATCCGCTACAAGTCTTCGCCGGAGTTCTTAGAGGTACTGCACAACTACGTCCGCTTTCTGGAAGACGGCGAAGATACCGGGTTTTGGGATGTGGAGCATGAGGGACAGCTGATCATGTCCAAAGAAGAGATGCGGCGTCTTTTCACGGAGAGCTACGGCGATTTGGCCTATGCCAAACGCTTGGAGAAGATCCGGCAGCGGGTTCTTTTTCTGTTGCAGCCTCTTGAGGAGGATCGCCGCAGGCTTTGGCGGGAGATGTTGTCCGCTGGGCCTGATCGCATGTTCGAATGGGAGTTGGACAAAGAGAGTCGACGGCGGACCAAAGAAGAGTTCGCGGGGTTGAAGGAGCGCTTAGCCGACTGGGCTTCCTTTGATTACGTCCGGGCCTACACCCGGCTGTTCAAAGACGCCCGCCTTATGCGCCGGCTTTCCGGCGGTAGACTGCCGGATAAATGGGAGCTGATCCGAAAACAGACTCTGGCCGCGCTGGCTGAGAATCGCCTGTTCCATGAAGATGTGTCACCGCTTTTGTATTTGAAGCGGACGCTCGAAGGAGGACCTGTTCTCAATGCCGTCCGGCATGTCATCATCGATGAAGCGCAAGACTATACTCCCCTGCAGTATGAGCTTTTCGGCATGCTCTTTCCGCGATGCAGTCTGACGGTTCTGGGAGACAGGCATCAAAGCGTTCATCCGTATGTCAAGGCTGCCGATCATGCGCAGATTGCCGCCGCCTTGGGCCGTGAGAACAGCGCCGCTTCGGTCTCTCTTACCAAGAGCTATCGTTCGACGGAGCAGATCATGCGATTTGCCCGCCATCTGCTGGTTGAACCCGACCAGGCCGAGGTTGTCAGGCGCCAAGGCTCCAAGCCCCGGTTGCGCCGGATGTCAAGTGAAGAGGAGCTCTTGCGGACGATACGGCAAGATCTGGAAAGCTGGCAGGCGGAAAAAAGACACGGTTCAGTTGCCGTGTTGTGTAAGACGCATGCCGAGGCGAGAGGGGTTTATCAGTTCTTGAAGGAGACGCTCCCTGTGTATCTGCTCACTGCGGAAGATGAGCATTTCAGAAGAGGTCTGCTTGTCTTGCCGGCTTATCTGGCCAAGGGTCTGGAGTTCGATGCGGTTTTGATCTATGACGCCGGCGCCCACAATTACGGAGAACGGGAGCGGGGTCTTTTGTATACCGCCTGTACACGCGCTTTGCACGAGCTTCATGTCTGCTACACCGGCGAGTTGACCCCACTGTTTCGTGATATGGACCCGGGACTCTACATCTCAACGTAGCAGCAAATAACCGCCGGCGGCGAGCAGGAGCAATCCGAGGCCGTTGAGCCACTCAAAACCCAGCTTTTCCATTCCGAACAGACCTAAATGATCGATGAGCGCCGCCGTGGCGACTTGTCCGACGATAATGGCCGTGGTCGCGGGCGCCACCCCGACCAGGGGCACGGCCCGCACCACTCCGTAGGTGATGCCTACTCCGAGAAGGCCTCCAAGGTAGAAATACCAGGGTATTTTGCCCAGCTCAGACCACTGCCCGGAGCCCAGGCCGAACAGCAGCAAGATGAGAGTAAATAGGCTGCTGGTGACGTGAACAAGAAGGGTGGCCTCGAGCAAGCCCACGGCTTTGCCCAGGCCTGAGTTGAGCGTGCCCTGTATGGCCATCAACAGGCCGGCCACGGCAGCTACAAGTAAGGCTATCAGTTGGGTTGACAGTGTGATCCCCCTCCACTGTCGGTAATATAAGCAGGCATTGACCGGGCTATACTTCGACTGCCAGACAAGGAGCGTGCATCAAGTGGAGCTGACGCATCTCACCGATGAGGCCACAAAAACGGCCGTACATATAGCCTCGCAGATAGGAGTGCCGGCGGATCGGATAGCCCGGGCTCTGCAGCTTTTGGATGCCGGAGACACCATTCCCTTTGTAGCTCGCTACCGAAAGGAAGTCACCGGAGGGCTTGATGAGCGGCAACTGCGCGAGATCGCCGCCGAGGCTCAACGCTGGCGGGCGCTGCAGGAGCGCAAAAAGGAAGTAATCAGCCTGTTGCAGGCACAGGAGAAACTGACGCCTGAGTTGGAGGCCGCCATCAACGAGGCGACCACCAGGCAACGAGTGGAAGATCTGTATCGGCCCTATCGGCCTAAGCGGCGGACCCGGGCTTCCATAGCCAAAGAGCGGGGCCTTGAACCTTTGGCCGAAGCCTTGATGGCCACAGATGCCACTTGGACCGATCTGGAGCGTCTGGCGCAAGAGACGCAAGTGGGCGATGCCAAGGAGGCTTTGGCCGGCGCGGCGGACATTCTCGCCGAGCAAGTGTCGGATGATCCCGCCACTCGGGCCGCCTTGCGCAGGCTTGTCGAGCAGCAGGGGGTAATCCGCTCCGAATGCGCCTTGGCCGAGGAAGAGCGAGGCCTGCGCACGCCTTATGAGGATTACTATGACTTCAGTCGGTCCGTACGCGAAGTGCGCCCCCATGCGGTCTTAGCCATGAACCGCGGCGAGCGGGAAGGAGTATTGCGCGTCGTCATCGAGATGCCTGAAGAGGCCATACTGCAGTATCTGAAGCGCCACTGGATCAAGGCGCGGGATGCCAAAACAGCCGCTTTCTTGGAGGATATGCTGCTGGATGCCTACAAGAGGCTGCTTGCTCCCGCCTTGGAGAGGGAGATCAGGCGACAGTTGACGGAAGTGGCCGACCAACAGGCGATCAGTGTTTTTGCCCGCAATCTGGACAGCCTGCTCATGCAGCCTCCGGTGCGGGATGTCAAGGTGTTGGGGATTGATCCGGGCTTTCGCACCGGCTGCAAAGCGGCGGCCACGGAGACATTGTACCCTCATCCCCCTCATAGCAGATACCAAGAGGCAGCCGCGCTTTTACATGATATGATCGTCACCCACGGTGTGCAGTTGGTGGCCGTGGGCAACGGTACGGCTTCCCGGGAAACGGAAAGACTGGTTGCCGAGGTAATTCAGTCTCTGGCCGATGTCAACTACATGATCGTCAGCGAGGCCGGAGCTTCCGTCTATTCGGCCTCTGAGCTGGCCGGAGAGGAGTTGCCGGATCTGGACGTCTCCATGCGGGGAGCGGTTTCGATAGCCAGGCGCGTCCAGGATCCCCTGGCCGAGTTGGTGAAGATCGAGCCCAAATCCATTGGCGTGGGGCAGTATCAGCACGATGTGGATCAAAAGGCCTTGGCCCAAGCCCTGGCGGATGTGGTTGAATCGTGCGTCAACCGCGTCGGAGTCAATCTCAATACCGCCTCGGCCTCCCTCTTGCAGTATATCGCCGGGCTCAATGCCACGCTGAGTCGGCGCATCGTCAGCTTCCGCGAAGAGAACGGTCCGTTTGCCAGGCGTCAAGACTTGTTGAGGGTCAAGGGCCTGGGGCCCAAGACCTTCGAACAGGCGGCGGGTTTTTTGCGCATTCCGGACGGGATCATGCCTTTGGACGCTACGGCGGTCCATCCCGAATCATATGAGTTGACCGAGAGACTCTTGCGGATGGCGGGGGTGCCCATGGAGGCCGTGCGCGCCGGCGTAACGCTCGAGATCGACCCCGAAGAGGCAGCCGCCGCTTTGGGCGCCGGGGTGCCCACCGTGACCGATATCTTGGAAGCTTTGCAGCGCCCCGGGCTCGATCCGCGAACCGAGCTTCCGCCGCCGCCTTTCCGCAGAGACATTCTCCACATGGATGAGCTGCGACCCGGCATGCGCTTGACCGGGACGGTAAGCAACGTGGTGGATTTCGGCGCCTTTGTGGATATCGGTGTTGAAAAGGGAGGCCTCATCCATATCTCGAAATTCGGAGGTGGGTATATCAAGCATCCGCTGGATGCGGTGGCGGTGGGAGAGGCCGTCAAGGTAGAGGTCTTGGACGTGGATCTTGAGCGGGGAAGGATCTCCTTGGCTCTTGTTCGTGACGAGTATTGAGTTTGGCGTTCGTTGTCCGGCGGGCGCGGAGAAAGAAGGTCGACCGTTTATGAGAAAGATGCAAGCGCACATCATCCGGGAGTTGAATGTGAAGCCCAGCATCGATCCGGAACAAGAGATTCGCGAGCGGGTGGAGTTTCTGACGGATTATTTGCTTCATACCGGAGCCAACGGTTTCGTCCTGGGGATATCGGGTGGGCAGGATGCGACCTTGGCCGGGCGCCTGGCGCAGTTGGCCGTGGAGGCAGCGACAGCCAAAACCGGCAAAGAGCACATCTTCATCGCCGTGCGTCTTCCCTACGGAAGACAGTTGGATGAGCAAGACGCCATTTTGGCCCTGGAGTTTATCAAGCCGACGCGGGCGGTGACGATCAACATCAAGGACGCCGTGGACGCTTCCGTGAAAGCATTCGAAGGCGCCATGGGCTGTCGAATGACCGATTACATCAAGGGTAATGCCAAAGCGCGGGAGCGAATGAAGGTTCAGTATGACATAGCCGGCCAATTCGGTCTTTTGGTGGTCGGCACGGACCATGCCGCTGAAGCGGTCACCGGCTTTTTCACCAAGTTCGGCGACGGAGCCTGTGACGTGCAGCCTTTGGCCGGACTGACCAAAAGACAGGGGCGGCAGCTTTTGATACATATGCAGGCTCCGGAGCGCTTGTACGAGAAGGTGCCTACGGCCGATCTGCTCGACGAATGCCCCGGTCGCGCCGATGAAGATGAGCTGGGCATTTCCTATAGGGATATCGACGATTACTTGGAAGGCCGCGAGATAGACCCTGAGGTGGCTGAACGGATCGAACGGCGCTTCATCGGCAGTCAGCACAAGCGTCGCATGCCGGTCACTCCGGCGGACAACTGGTGGAAGTAGAGCCGGGGTTTATCCGGCGGAGCGTTCTGCCGAACCTATGCGCCGGGTGAGCAGACGCATTAAGACCAGGGCGGCGGCAGCATAGATCGTACAGCTGCGATAACCCCAGGCCACTCCGATGAGGTCGTTGGTCAAACCGATGGCCAATTGAAAAAGACCGTTTATTGCTCCGGAGACGGTGATGATGACGCTTGTCGCGGCCGGAGCGTTCGGACCGAAGACTTGCATGGCAATGGCCATGAGAGTCGGCCACATGATGCCGATGAAAAACCCGGTGAAGGGCAAAAGCCAAAGCCCGTGGCGGCCCAGGGAAAAGCCGACGGCAAACAGGGCCAGGCTGGCCGCCGTGGCCAGATTCATGCTGGGTATGTAGCCGATGCGCTCAACGAACCATCCGCTGATCAATCTGGAGGCGGTAAACAAAAAATAAAAGGCGGAGACGAAACGGGCGCCGGCCACTCTGGGATCCAGGCCGTAGACGTCCTGCAGATGCAAGCCTCCCCAGTTGGCGGCACCGAATTCGATCACTTCCATGAAGCCCAAGGAGAGCGCAAAAAGCCAGATGACCGGATCTTTCAAAGCATCTCTGGGCGAAAGACGATCGGCGGTATCTTGGCTGTCAGAGGCCGGGTCTTCATCAAAGGGAGTGCGCCAGATTAACAGAAAAAGCAGAGCCAAAGGAACCAGAGCGGTAACGTAGACGCCGCGCCAGGTGAAGGCCAGGTTGTTGGTCAAAACTCCCGCCGCCTGCGGGCCCAAGATAGCCCCGAGACCGTAGAAAAAATGCATGAGATTCATCATCAGTGCCGCTTTGACGGTGAAGACCAATGTGGCCATGGCGTTGGCCCCTACTTCGAAGAACCCGAAGCCCATGTTGACGATGAGCAAGGAGACCGAAGCGGCCCAAAAGCTGGGCGCGGCCAGGGTGGCCACGGCTCCGCTGAAGATGAGCGCGTAGCCCATGAGGACGGATTTTCTGGTCCCAAAGCGATGCATAAACAGGCTGGCGATGAGACAGGAGATGACGTAGCCGTACCAAGTGAAGGAGGCTAAGCCGCCTTGCTGCGTATAGGCCACACCGAACTCGGCCTTGATCAGAGGGTATGAGACCCCTTTGATATTCTCCACCAAGCCGAAGGCCAGCATGGTGGCGTAAATGATGACGGAATAGATCAGCATGCGTATGCCTCCTCTTGTTTTATGGGTAGTCTGTCCGCACACGGCACTCATCGGGCGAAGGAGGACATTCTCCTTGGTACGTGGTACCCTCTTGGTAAACGGAGAATTGCCCGGGAGGTGGGAGCGCTGGAGGTATGGTTTCACGAACGAGAGAGTGATCACCTGCACGTAGGACACAAAATAACCAAGGTCTTATACCAAGGACGTTCGGAGTATCAAGAGATTGCAGTCATTGATACCGTGGAGTTCGGGCGGATGCTGGTTTTGGACGGCATTGCCCAGCTATCGCTGCGGGATGAGTTCGTCTATCACGAGATGCTGGTGCATGTTCCGCTGTTCACCCACCCTGATCCCAAGCGTGTTCTGGTTATCGGGGGCGGCGACGGCGGAACGGTGCGCGAGATACTCAAGCATCCCGAAGTCGAGGAAGTGCACCTGGTGGAGATTGACGGTCAGGTGATCGAGGTCTGCCGGGAGTATCTGCCTCAATTGGCCCGCAGTCTCGACGATCCCCGGGTCACCGTCCACGTCACCGACGGCATCAAGTTCGTAAATGAGCACACGGCGGCCTTTGACGCCATTTTGGTGGATTCCACCGATCCTTTGGGTCCGTCGGAGGGGCTTTTTACGGTGGCCTTCTATGCCGATGCGGCCCAGGCCCTGCGCGATGATGGGGTCTTGGCAGTCCAAAGCGAGTCGCCGTTTTTCCTCCCCGAGCTGGTTCGGGACATTTATCGGGCCATAGGATCCTGTTTCGCACAGGCTCGTCTTTATATGGCGACGGTGCCGCTGTATTCGCTGGCGCCGTGGAGCTTCACCATGGGCAACAAAAAGCCGCAGGACAGGCTGACCTTTAGGAAAGCCGCAGAGGATTTGGACACCAAGTACTACTCTTCGGAGATTCATGGAGCTTCTTTTTGCCTGCCGCCCTATGTGAAGGAGATCTTGGCCGGAGAGGAAGCCTAAAGGCTCCCCTTTGGCAGGAGGTCGAGTGCTGCGAAACGTAATAATTCTTCACGCCGAGAGTCGATTGAGGTGTCTGTGTTGAACAAAGAATGGCAGAACCGGGTCGCTATAGTGATGCTGGCCGTAGCGGGGGTCGTCCTGCTCGTTTTGAACGCCCTGGACCTTTTGTGGGGTTGGTTCATCTATCCTGACGGCACGTTGGCTATTGTCTTGGGCGTGATCATCGTCGGTGCACTGTTGTTGAGCAGGCCGGACCGACCGGACTCCGGTTGAACTGAACGGATAACCGAATGACACTGAATGGAGGATGGCTGTGGATCGCCAATAGCGCGCCCACAGCCTCTGCTTTCGTTTTGTCTTTTTCCAGGTGATAACAAGGATCAAAGACAACCGGCCAATGGGAGGGCGACGGGTGAAATACAGAGCGTTGGGCAGCACGGGTATGCGGGTATCGGAAATCGGATTGGGAGCCTGGCAGATCGGCGGGCCGGTGCGCGGTTTTTTCGAAAAGCTGGGCTGGATCGCTCACGGCTGGGGAGATGTGGATGATGATGTCTCCGTGGGCATGATTCACGCCCTGGAAGATGTCGGGGTCAACTTCATCGACACGGCGGCCGTTTACGGAGCCGGTCACAGTGAAGAGGTTGTCGGGCGGGCACTGAAAGGCCGGCGGCAGAAGTGGATTGTCGAGACCAAAGGCGGTGAGAGCTTTGATCAAGACGGCATCAACAGGCGGGATTTCTCCCGGTCCGGGCTGCTTGCGGCCATCGAGGGCAGTCTAAAAAGACTGGATACCGACTACATCGATGTCTATCTCTTGCACTCACCGAGCGATGCCGTTTTGGCGCAGGGGGAATGCTTTGAGGCCCTAAGTGAGATCAAGCGATCGGGCAAAGCGCGCGCCGTGGGCGCTTCGATCTCCTGGGCGCAGATCCCCTTCTGTCTGGAGACGGGAATCATGGACGTCCTTCAGGTCCACGTCAATATTCTGAGTCCTTCGGCCGTGGCGGAAAATTTGGCCTTGGCCGGCGAAGCGGGGGTAGGTATTGTCGCTCGGGGAGCCATGGGTTCGGGGTTTTTCACCGGAAATATCGATGCTTCGACCGCTTTTGCCGACAATGACCGTCGCAGTTGGCAGTCAGATCAAAGCAAGAGTAAATCAGCGGCGGTGGCTGAGACTTTTGCTTTTTTGGAAACGTCGGAGCGCAGCCTTGCACAAAGTCTTTTGCGCTATCTGTTGGGACTCGAGGGCGTCTCCACAGTGATTGTGGGGTCGAAGAACCCGGAGCATATGCTGCAAAACGCCGCAGCGCCCGATACTCCGCCTTTGACTGTTGAAGAGTTGGCTCGTATCGAAAAGATCAAGGCGTCGCTTTAGAGTCATGGCAGGGAAGATTGAAATTGATAGAGAAATCAGACCCCTGGGTTAGTATTTGTAAGTGATGCTAATCGGCATTTATATTGGCTTTGGCCATCGCAAGGAGGTATACACCGGTGAGCGTCTCTAGACGGAAACGTGTCATGTCCCTGGCTGGTTTTTGGATTCCGATCGTTCTCATGAGTCTTGGAACGGCGGTGTTTGCGGGTGGGAACAATCTGATTACCAATCCCGGCTTTGAATCGGGTGAACAGGGAGGTTTTCCGGTCGGCTGGTCGGCGCGAGGAGCCAACAGGGATTGGGTGAAACTGCTCAATGAAGATGTCTACGCCGGATCATGGCAGGTCGCTCTTTTTACCCCGCGGGATCGTACGTCGGGTTGGGGCATTCAAAGCGAAAAGATCCCTGTCACACCCGGACGCATATATGAGGCGGCGGGGATGGTCAAGCTGTTTGGAACCCGAACCCAGATCTACATCGAGTATTACGACAGCGCAAACAAGCGCATCAAACCCTTTGTGTGGGAGACAAGAATCAACGATGAATGGCACCGGCTCAGTATATCCGGGGAGGCTCCGGAAGGATCGGTCTACGCCCGTGTTCTGCTTTATATGCCGCCTAACGTACCCGGGACCTATGCCTATTTTGATGAGATTACATTCCGGGAAAAGGTCCCAGTAGAGGAGCAGGTCATGGAAGAAGACACCAAACGCAGTCCGGGGACTTTCTATGTCTCGCCCCGCGGAGATGACAAAAACGACGGCAGTCTTGAAGCTCCGTGGGCCACTGTGGACTATGCCGCCCGTCGGGCGATTCCCGGAGATACGATTATCTTTCTGCCCGGTGAGTACCATGGGGTGCTAAGACCGGTCCGCAGCGGTACGGCCGAGGCGCCTATCGTCTTTAAAGCGCTGGAGCGACGCACGGCCCGCCTGGTCGGTGAGACCAGCCTGGAGTACGCTGTGGAGATATCCAAAGTGGAGCACGTTCACATAGAAGGTTTTCACATCAAACCGAAATCGCCCCACGGACGTTGGCTTTTGATCGAGGGTGCCAAGCATATCCGCATTGACGATGTACTGATGGAAGACGCCCGGGGCGGGATGCCTTTTCTCATCACTCACAGTGAGCATATTCAGGTCCGAGACAGCGTCATTCAACACTACGCGGGCGGCAATATGGCTCGCGTCGGAGATTCGGCCTATATTCTTTTCGAAGGCAACTCCATCTCCCGGACCGGGCACAGTCCTTTCCAGTTTTACCCCGAAAGATCGACGCGCAACGTGGTCATCCGCGGCAATGTCTTCCATGCCGCCTGGGGCCGCAACTTCGAGTTCTTCGGCACGGAGAATATCCTTTTTGAGCACAACATCGTCACCAATGCTTTCGACGGCGGACGCTCGGCGAGTACCAACGCCAAATTTGCCGTAGAGCACGGCATCTTCCGCTTCAACCGGGTCTTTCGCAACTGGGGCGGGGCTTTGCATCTGTACACCTTCCGGGAGCAATGGCTGAGCCACATTCGCCTCTACAACAACGTCTTTGACGACAACTACGAATACGGGATTGCCGTCAGCGATCCCGAAGCCCAAATGCGCGATGTGGTCTTTGTCAATAACATCTTCACCCGCAATGACGTGCACGGCGGCCTGAGACAGGTCCAGTTTGAATCGATGGGAGTCCCCGAAACGGGGCCGCAAGGCGAGCAGATACCGCGCGTTCGTTTCATGAACAACGTGGTGTCGGCCGAAAGCGAAGGTTTCGCCAATACCATCGCCTTCGGCGGCCTTCGTCTGGATCTCGACACACTGCAAAGTGACACCTGGCAAAAGCTGAAGCCGGCCAATCAGGCGGTCATTTTTGCGGATAACAAGGCGATCTCTCCGCAGTTTGCGGATGAACAAAACTACAACCATGCCCTGAAAGCGGACAGCCCGCTCATCGACGGCGGCAGCTTTTTGACTCGCACCGTCGGTTCCGGAGAAGGCCGCACGATGCGGGTCGTTGCTGCCATGTATTTCTACGACGGCTTCGGCATCGAGGGCGAACAGGGAGATCTGGTGGCCGTCGGTTCTTCGGATCAACTGGCGCGGATCGTCAAAGTGGACTATGAGCGCAATGAGATCACGCTGGACCGCCCGGTAACATGGAAAGACGGAGATCCCGTGAGCCTGTGCTGGTCCGGATCGGCTCCGGATATCGGCGTCTACGAACATGGCGTCGGCGGACGGCCTGCCGTGCAAGTGACGGCCGTGCCGTTTTTGGTCCGTCCCGGCGACGAAGTGCATCTGTCCGCGGTGCTGTATGGTATCGATGATCCGGCGGAGATCAAATGGCAGTTGGGCGATGGCACGATCGCTTACGGTCCGGAGTTGAAGCATGTCTACGATGAGCCCTATGATTATCCCATCCGAGTCAGGGTGACGACCGAATCAGGGGAAGTTTTCCGCGGCACGGGCTACGTCGTCGTTGAGAACGAGCGTCCGGTCGATGAGCCGTTGGTTCATTCTACCTTCGACAAGGACGACGAAGACTGGTGGTGGCACTGGAAGTGCTATCGGCCCGAACCGGTGGCCTGGAGTCAGGAGATCGACGGGGCCACGGGCAACGGGGTGCTGCGCATCGCCAATCCCGGCGGCGGAACCCTTCCCAACAGGGTAGCTCCCATCGAATGGGACATCGATCGCTATCCGTGGGTCTTCTTGCGGTATCGCATATCTCCCGGTGCACCGATCGGTCTTTACATCCACGGCTTTGCCGACTCAGAGGGTAAAAGCCGCGGGAAGTGGCTGGCTGTCACGTCCGGAGCGCGCAGTGCTCGCACGGGACATATGACTCCCTATGAGTTGATCGATGACGGTGAGTGGCATGTGCTGCTCATGGACGTCCGGCATATCCGCAAAGACTTCCCGGATCTACAGGTATTGAAGGGACTGGGCCTGGAGTCGGTGGGCTCCTCCAAACAAGGCGATACCTACTGGCTCGATGAGGTGGCCATCCTGCCCAATGAAGCCCTGGATACGGATGCGTGGCAGGAGAAACTGGTTGACAGGCAACGGGGACACATCGACATTCTCCGACCCTTCGAGGGAGCTTCGGTCGCCGGAGAGTTCGTGCCGGATTTCGCATTGGTGAGCTATGACCGGGAGGACGGTTGGCCCGTACGTCAGATCACGGTGAGCGTAGACGATGAGGTCGTCTTTGTCACGGCTGATGCACTTGACCTGGCGGATCTGCGGATTGACACGGGCGCCTTCGTTGACGGTCCTCACGATCTGGTCGTGACGCTGACCGATGAAACCGGCCTGACCATGAGCCGAGGTGTCAGGTTTTTCGTGCGCAATTGGCAAGTGATGAAAGATCTTTTGGAGCCGCCGCGGGAGTGGTCGTTTTTCGGGGAGACAATGATCTCCGATATGAGCAAGACCTCGGACGAATCGGCAGGGTGGCAATACACCTCCGAGCTGGAGCCGTCGGTGTACGGTGAGCTGACGGGCAAAGTCAAGATCACGGCCGATGAGGAGTATCTCGTGTGGGACGCTCCTGGACTGCGCAGCTTCAAAGTGATCTTCTACACCACGCTCGATGGGGCGGAGAATCAGGTGACGACGGAGGCGTACACGGCAGACGGGCAGTGGATCGCTCTTCCGGTTACGGCCGCGCAGACGCAGACAAAGGTCTCTCAAGGCGTATCCTGGAATCGTTATACGATTTCCGGGCCTGGTCCGCAGGGCGCGGAGGCCGCGGCCTTTCGGTTGAGGGTCGGCGCCAACGTGCCGGCACATGCCCTGGGGATCGAAGAGGTGGAGCTCGAAATTCGATATCAATCCGGCCTCGACAAATGAGCATCCGGCAGGCATTTGATAGGACGACAGCCAAAGTATGCATTCAGCCGGAGAGATGGAGGCCAGTAAATGCTTAAGGTTGATATAGTCCACAAGACCGATGTGTTGGTGTGCGGCGCGACAAGCGCCGCCGTAGCTGCGGCGTTGAGTGCCAAAGAGCGGGGCGTGGCTGTCATGGCCGTCTCCGATCGCTCCTACTTCGGAGAAGAGACCGCCGGTGCCTTGCGCCTGTGGCAGGAGGAAAGCTCCGAACATGAATTATTTCGCCGGGTTTGCGACCCCGGCGAGCCATGGATGATCCCCAACCCCGGGCGTGTTAAGCGGGTTTTCGACGAAGCGCTGCTCGAGGCGGATATCCCCTTTTATTTCGAGGCCCGACCGGTCTTTTTGTTGCAGGATGATCAAGGCCGGGTGGCGGGTGTGGTCTTTGCCTCGCGTACGGCGCTGTACGGTG
>LFTP01000130.1:11706-21099 GCA_001513395.1 Clostridia bacterium DTU080 | reverse complement strand
TATGGCGGTGGTAGGGAATGGGAACGTACTGAACCGAAGGACGCCGCTGTCCCGGCTGCGGATAGAGTTCCATCAACTGGTAAATCCGGCGCGGCAACCCACAGGTGACGGGGATGCCCAACTCAGACAGAACCTCACAAGTGAGAGGATAATCGTGCGTCCAGCGCCCGCCGGTCAGTATTTCCGCCACTTCCTCAGCTCGATCATGAAGCTTGTCCCGCAGAATGTCAGCGACCACATCCCGAACCTGGCGGAGGGCTTTTTCGGCCATATCCGCAAGGATCAGCGTTTCGTCATCGATCTTGTTGGGATCTTTTTTGGACACGGCAGCAACGATGGAAGCCGCCGGGAATTGCCCCAGTTGAGGATCCATGGGACCCAAGACCGCGTTTTCGTCCATGCGAATCTCGTCCGCCGCCAAGGCGATCATCGTGCCGCCGGACATAGCATAGTGCGGAATATAAACCGTCACCTTCGCCGGGTGCTTCATCAAGGCTCGGGCAATCTGTTCGCTAGCCAAGACCAGTCCGCCCGGTGTGTGGAGTATCAAGTCGATAGGCACGTCGCTTGGGGTCATGCGAATCGCTCTTAAGACCTCCTCGGAGTCCTCCACACTGATGAAGCGTCGGGTCAGCAAACCCAAAAAGCTCATCGACTCTTGCCGGTGGATAAGTGTGATCACACGCGACCCATGCTCTTGTTCCAGCTTTCGCAAGTGCGCTAGCCTCGCTGCCTCCACGCGGCGTTGTCTGATCATCGGAGCTAAGGAGCTGAAGATAAAAAAAATCCACAGCAGCTCAAAAAAGATCATCCTCGCATCCCCCTTGCACATCAAATGGACGTTACATTGTAGCCTTATCCTTGACTAGTTGCATCCGCTGCAATGATCAAAAGAGGAATACACCCCTTCCGTGCGAAAGAAGATGTCGTCGTCGTTTATGGAAAGGGGTTTTTCCACATGATCATAGACCATAAACTGCGTGTCCAAGAGTTGGCACCTGCCATCGACCGCCTTTTTGCTCTGTCCGAGCAAAAGATACGGAACCTGCAAGCCAGCTGGGATCCGAGCAAGGGTACGCCCGTTTTCACCGTGGAGGGACGCTATACCACTCGCGGGTGGACCGAATGGACCCAGGGATTCCAGTATGGATCTATTATCCTACAATTCGACGCTACCGGCGACGAATCCCTGTTGGGATTGGGACGGCGGTTGACACTCGATCACATGGCTCCCCATGTTACGCATATCGGGGTTCATGACCATGGGTTCAACAACGTCTCCACCTACGGCAATCTCTGGCGTCTGGCCTTGGAAGGCAGATACAACGCCTCTGAGTGGGAAGTGCATCTGTATGAGCTGGCTCTTAAGGCTTCGGCCGCCGTTCAAGCCTCACGCTGGGCTCTGACACACGACGGTACAGGCTACATCTATTCCTTCAACGGTCCTCAATCGCTTTTTGTTGACACCATTCGCACATTGCGGATTCTGGCTCTGGGCCACATTCTCGGGCATCATCTCATGGGTGAAGCGGACGAGAAGATCTCGCTGCTTTCGCGTTTAATCGAACATGCAGTTAACACGGCTAAGTACAACGTTTATTTCGGCGAAGGCCGAGATGCCTACGACATTCGGGGTCGCGTGGCCCACGAAGCGGTCTTTAACACCAACAACGGACAATTCCGTTGCCCCAATTCACAACAAGGTTATTCCCCTTTCAGCACATGGACGCGCGGACTGGCCTGGGCCATCACGGGTTATGCCGAGCAACTCGAGTTTCTGATCAAAGTGCCAGAAGCCGACTTCCCCAGAGCCTTCCCCAAAGCTGACGTCTTGAACCTGTTTTTGAGGGCAGCCAAGGCCACGGCCGATTTCTACATCGAGCATACCGCTGCCGACGGCATTCCCTACTGGGACACCGGCGCGCCGGGTCTGGTGCATCTGGGCGACTACTATGAAAAACCCGCCGATCCATACAACGACTGGGAACCCGTCGACAGCTCCGCGGCCGCCATTGCCGCCCAGGGTCTTTTGCGCTTAGGAGCATTCCTATCCGCTCAGAATAACGCAGAGTCGGAGCGCTACACAGCCGCCGGATTGACAGTGGCCCGCACCCTCTTCCAAGAGCCTTATCTGTCCACCGATCCGGAACACCAGGGCCTGCTTCTCCATTCGGTATACCACCGACCCAATGGTTGGGATCACATACCCTCCGGTAGCCGCATCCCCCACTCCGAATCATCCATGTGGGGCGACTACCATCTCAGAGAGCTCGCCGTTTATATCAAAAGGATGATCGAAGGCGGTAGCTATCTTGCCTTTTTCGGTCCGTGCTTCGGTCAATCCGGATAGTCGAGCCGTTGTTGAAGGCCTCCCGGACGGGAGGCCTTTTAAGGTCAGATTTTCGGTTGTATGGATACATAGACAGTCGGTGCGGCCTTGCCGTCACTGAGGTGCTCCAAACGCAACAGAGTCTGGAAGCGCCACTTGTCTTGATCAAGCGAATACCAAGCCTGGTATAAAGGAACATCGCGCTCCAAAGACGTGGTCGCTGCGGACAAAACCAACTCCGTCTTGCCCTCGAACGGATCCCGAACGGCAAAACGAACCTGAGCCATGGGTCTCATGCGATCGGCGCCCAAGACGACGCCCCCCTGAGCGGTTAAAGAACCCGGTCCCAGTTTTATCTCGGGACCCGTAGTGAGACCTAGTCTGTAAGTCGATTCTCCGACGTAGCGGCGAAATGTCACGTCCTGACTCCACTTCAATCCCCATTCGTGGACCACATTGGCCGACATGGTGGCCTGCAAGAACACATAAGGCTTACCTTCTATGATACCGTTGCCTACATCCTCATGCTCCCAAGGAAAAGTGGCTATACTCCTTTCCACGTATCCTAGCGATACGTCTCCTTTCATGCTTCCTAGCACACCGTGTCCCTTTAACACAAAGCGTCGGCCTAGCTTGTCACCTTGCTGCTGCAATAGGGCCGACCCCTGAAGCGAAGCGTAGTAGGACAACGGCTGCATACGCCAAAGCTCGCCTTCAATACCGATGCTGACCAAGCCGTCATCCGCCTCGCGAGTCAATACGGTGGACAGATGAAGCCCGATCTCGTAGTTTTGACCCAAATGCTTCAAATTGGCGCCAATAAGAGCACACGCTGATTGAAGCTTGTCTTGATAGCCTAAAGCTGCTAACAACTCCATACGCGGTGTCGCCCCGACCGGCACGGAAAACAGCAGACCGATCAAGACCAAAACGCACCAACCGCATCCACACACACCTTGTCTTGTCCGGTTCGCCGTCCGCCACGGACCCCTCATAGCTTGCCTCCCTGCCCGTTGATGCTTGGCACTGCCTATGTTCACGTCTGTAAACGGCGGTGTCGGCCGCCGAATGATCACTTGCCCACCGACGGGAATACTGTGTCGGTGGGCCGATAGATCACGATGCTCCCCGAACCACATCACATAACTAAACCTGACATGAATAAACCTGCCGCCGAAACCGCCTGAAAGACCAAGAATACAGCGTTATTGAGCGTTCTTCACGGATGGCACCGCCCGAAGCACCCAAAAGCGACTGATCTGGCGACTGTCGTTGCATATGATCGATCCCCGAAGACCCGTGAGCCCTGAGGTTATCGATCAGGTGCTCAACTGTTCTCGCTTGTCCCTCAGCTCGCCGATAAGCGAGCTTCACACGGGTTGAGCCGGCGTTTTTCGCCGCACATGGTCGGTCCCTGGCAGGTCAGCGCGTCCAGCGAAGATCGATCAAATCAGATACTCAACGCATACCCGAGACGATCACTCTTTGTCTTGGATTCTTTCTGGATCTGTCGCTGTCTCCCTGCCGATATTTGGTAGGACTTTCACTTGGCCACCAAAAGACACGCGGACTGGGGACCCATGCGCAGCGAAATCGGCGTGCGGCGGATGCCGCTTCCTTCTGTCTTTTGGCGTTCATCCTGCATGAGATGACCCCAACCGGTAAGGATGATCATCTCGACAGATTCATCAGATCTGAGCCACCCTCCGGGCAGCTCGAGTTCGCGTTCATGCCAGGCGGTATTGAAGATACCGACCACGTTGCCGCTTTCATGTGTGCGCAGCATGGCATATAGTGGATCCCCTTGAGCGTGCCACAGAGAACGAAAGCCTCCCCGACGCAGAGCCGGATATTGCTTCCTCAGCTTGCTCAGGTGCTTATAAAGGCTCAATAGCTCGTGATCCTGCCGGTTCGGATCCCAGACCATGCCCCGTCTACACTCCGGGTCGCTCCATCCGCGCATACCCACTTCATCACCGTAGTAGATCTGGGGTATCCCCGGGGAGACGAATTGAAACGCCGCCAAGAGCTTGGCTTTGTTGCGATCGCCGCCCATCAGTTCCAAAACGCGCGGGGTGTCATGGCTTCCGAGCAGATTGAGCGAAGATCGCAAAGCCTCTGAACGAGCGCCCGTGTAATGCTTGGTTAATTGTCCGTCCAACCAAGCGGCGTCGGAACGCCAGCCGGAGAAAAAGGCCAAAGCGGCATCTCTCCACGGATAGGCTGTCACACCGTCCAGAGTGTCGCCGCGCAGCCATGGCTCGGCAGGGTGCCAGATCTCTCCCACAATATAGGCTTGCGGATGAATCGCTCGCACGCGTCGCCGCAACTCGCGCAAGAAATCAAGATCCATCTCATTGGCCACATCAAGACGCCAGCCGTCGATCCCAGCCTCGCGTATCCAATAGGTGGCCACATCGAGAAAGTACTCGGCTGTCTGCGGATTCGAAAGGCGCAATTTGGGCATCTCGGCTATGGCCGCGCCAAAGGTTTCGTAGTTGGGAGGATACATGCGCACGGGGTAATCATGAACATAGAACCAATCTCTATAGGAAGAGGCTTCGCCGTTTCTTAACACGTCCTGGAAAGCGAAAAACCCCGCCCCGCAATGGTTGAAGACACCGTCGAGCACAACGTACATATTCCGCGCATGTGCCTGTGCGGTTAAGGCCCGCAACGTGTCCAAATCACCAAACTCGGGGTCTATCTCGTAGTAATCAACAGGATCGTACTTGTGGGCCGAGGGAGCGAGGAAAATCGGCGTCAGATAGATCATACTGACCCCAAGATCCTCAAGGTAGGGCAGTGCATCGATGACTCCCTGCAAATCACCGCCAAGTCGCGTTTTCAGACCGGGATTGCAGCACCAGTCACTCACACTCGGCGGATCATTGCCGGGGTTGCCGTTACGGAAACGATCAACAAAAACCTGATAACAAACCGCATCTTGCGCCCAATCAGGTCCGTCCCAGGCAGGCAACGCCGCCACGTGCGGCATCTGAAAGACCCGTGTCGACCATGGATCATGACTCCACCCGGCCTCGGAGAACCATCCCTCTTGTCCGTCATGTGTCTCCAAGTAGAAGACATACTTGAGACGTCCGCTGGACAGAGTCAACCGACCCATGAAATAATCGTGAATCCCGTCTGAGCCGACTCTGCCCAGCGTGGCGCGCCCTGACATGTCGTCCTTGTAGCGATCGCCGTAGACGACATAAGCCGCGGCGATTTCGCCCTGTTTGGCTTTCAACAGGACACGCAATCCACCGGAGCCTTCGTATTGGACATACGGCGGCCACGGAGCATGCAAGAGCGAAGCAGCCTGCAAAGTGCATTCCCTCCCGAAGATGAAATCTACACTCATTCACATGGGGGACATCAACAAAACAGGCGAAGAGAATCTCTCTTCGCCTTGCACTTCGCTGAGCTGCAGTTTGGCTCCTTGATGCAATTAATGCCCAGGTTGGAGCCTAACTCCAGGCAAGGTTCAGTTTTGCTCCCTTTGCCACTGAGCCAAGGCCAACAAAGAGCGCAAATAGTAATAATCACCCCAGGCAACGGATTGCTCCACCGCCGAACCCTGTCTGAAATTGTATGTTCCTCCGGTCAGCAAGCCCCCCTTGTCGCGCAGCTCCGGATGGGCAAAAAGCGAATATGAGTGTACTGCCTGCAACAAGTAGCGGGCCCGATCAACCCACTTGGCAGCCTCTTGCGGTTCTTCCTGCTGCAGATGACTGGCAATACATAAAAACCCGAAGGCTGCAATGGCATTCGCCGAAGTATCCTTGGCTGCGGGAGCCGGTGCGTCAAAATCCCAGGGAGCCACCCCGTCTTCTGGCAGCCGGCGCATAAAGAACTCGCCCATCTTTTGAGCCGTCTCGAGAAAGCTCCTGTCTCCGGTGTATTGATACGTTATGGCAAATCCGACGACACCCCAGGCCTGTCCCCGGCTCCATGTCGAATACGCCGACAGACCCTGATGCGTGCGTCCTCGAATCATTACCCCCGTATCGCGGACGAAATCGACAAGATGGAAGCTGCCGCCGTCCTCGCGAACATGATGGCGTTGAGTAAGACGGGCGTGACTCGTAGCCATCTCGGCAAACCGGTCGTCGTTTAGCTCCTGTGCCGCCCAGTACAACAACTCCAGGTTCATCATGTTGTCAATGATCACGGTGCCTGCATTGGGTCCTTGTCCGATCGGCCCCCACGATTGGATGAAGCCGCCAGGAGCGAAGCGTTTGGACAGTGATCGTGCCGCATTGAGGGCGCCATTGCGCCATCGCTCATCTCCCGTGCGCTTATAGGCCTCAACCCAAGTGGGAACAAAAAGAAAACCCAGATCGTGAGTTCCGGTGTCAAACTGCCGTGCAGACAGCCGCTCGCTCCATTGCAGTGCCTTTTGTCGCAAAAGCTCCGCTTTCGCCGTATCACCCCGTCGTCTGGCCTCTTCTTCAACCAGCCACAGCATTCCCGGATAAAAGCCGCCCGTCCACTCTCCGCTCCTGCTGGTGCGCCAGACCAGATTCTCCGTCACATGAGGGAAACGGTCGCCAACCTCTTTTTCTATCTGAAACAGACGGGAACACAAAAGCTCCCAAGCCTGATCACTCAAGGGCACGACGTCATCAAACGGCACTGTAGCCGTTGCACCGACATTTATCTGAACAAGAAGCACAACAACAGTCCATATGATAAGACATCGAGCATACCGGTACATAACCATCACCTCACCGCGATATTAATCCATTATTCTCCAAATGGTCAACCGCAGGTCCAGTCCGGATCCTGTAAACTTATTGTAGGATCAAGATGAGAAGACTCTCTCCGTTCCGCAGACTCATCGCTATGCTAAGCGGGATAGGCTATATCCCGAAGCAGCTTTGTCAGCGGACCGTTGTAGCCTCAAAAGATAGGCAAGTTGTCAAACACCTCATGCGACGCTTCTTTTCGCGAGTCGATCTCGGTTCGCAAGCGATTAAGCAATCTCGAATCAAGTCGTAATGCAGTCTTGGGCTGACTCTGAAGATAAGCCTGAGCAATCGAGACACCGTTGACCTTCATGACGCGCAGTCCGGCCATCGCCTCCACTCCGTGCTGCCCCCACGCCATAGGCCGGCTGCAGAGGCGTTCGGCATGGATGTGGATGATGTGTCCCTCGGAACTGTAGCTCGGCCAGACATCCTTGTAGCGACGCCAGGCAACAATGCCGTCCCATTGCCTGCGGAAATGCCCCGGACCCCCGGCTATGCGCTTGCGACGCTGTTCGCTTTCAGCTCGTTCAAGGGCATCATCGCCCAAGACTCTCTCTACCTGTCCAAAGCTGCCTTTGTCCAAGGCCTGTCATAGAGCCACCTGGGCCGACATATCAGGAGCTGCGCCGGACTCCCGACGATCGTTCACCATCTGCTCATCTAGGGCCCCAAGGATCCATCGCAAAGTCTCTAGGATCTATTGCAAAGCCTCTTGGGACGGTGAGACCTCCTTTCTAGATCGGCATATGCCATTCCCTGCCCTACAATGAAGTTGCCCTATCTTCAGTCCTGCCCGCACGGCTCAATGATCTCTATCTGAGCAGGAATGGTGTCGCTCTTAACAGAATACTGCTTTCAGCGTCTCGCTCTTAGGAGGGGTGTTTACTCCATGCGACCTATCAGACGACTCCTGCCCGGCTGCCTGCTCGCGCTCATAGCAGTGAGCTATATGGCCGCGTCAGTCTCCGCCAAAGAAGACAGAGCGCTTCTTGTATGCACGCCGGATAAATGCGTCTCTTCATGGACCCGGACCTCCGATGGCGGTCTTTCAGCTGAGATCATCGGTGATTTCAGGGTCGACTACAAAGAGTACACCATCTCCGGAAAACAGGGTCTTTTTTCTCAGCCGCCACAAGACAAAAGCCAGTCCACCACCAAACTGCGCGCCGTCGTGACAGTTGATCCGCGCTTGGCTCAATCCGGAGACGATGCCTTCGAACTCACGGCAGGCGATCGAATTGAGATCGACCTCGACGATGAACAGATCACAGCGACCGGAGGTATTCGCATCAACGCCAAGGATACCCTGATTACCGCGCAGCAGCTGGTGGGAGGGCCGTTGGCGAACATGCGACCTATTATTGAGCGGATTTGTGAGGCTATGCAAGAGCGCATCGTCCTCCTGGTTCGGCAATGGTTGGATGGGGCTGACACTTCTGATCGTCTAATGCTGATCGAAGGAGACGTCAATGCCGTAGATCCCGGATTCACTTTTCGCGGTCAACAACTGGTGGCTAACCTGACTTCGGAAAGCTATCTTTTCATCGGACCACATACCATGGAGATGAATGTCGAAGAAGAGGAAGACTGAGTAGACGACTCCTCAGTGCCCGTCTAGGAGCCCTGAATTAGGAAATCCTATGCGGGGTGCGAATCCAGCCACTACCGCCGGACATGAGCATCCGTTTTGGGTGCGCATGCCGACAGAGGAGTCCGTCGATCATGAAGTCGAAAATGATCCTTCCCTTCTTAGTCCTGTCAGGAGTGCCCTTCATCATGGTCTTGGGCAACTCCATGCTTATTCCCGTTTTTCCGCAGATGAAGGAAGCCATGGGGCTGACGCAATTCCAGGTCGGGCTCATGGTCACTCTTTTTTCCGTCCCCGCCGGCCTGCTCATTCCTTTTGCCGGAGTGCTCTCCGATCACGTGGGACGCAAGCCGGTCATGGCTCCGGCCCTCATCATCTACGGGCTCGGAGGACTGTTGGCAGGGCTGGCGGCCGTAACATTGTCAAAACCCTATGCGATGATTCTGGTAGCCAGAGTCGTTCAAGGCATCGGGGCCGGCGGGACTTACCAACTGGCTATGGCCCTGACCAGCGACATCTTCACCTCAGATGAGCGCACAAAGGCGCTGGGCTATCTCGAGGCTGCCAACGGCCTCGGCAAAGTGCTCAGTCCCATCCTGGGAGCGGCGATCGGACTGATAAGCTGGTATGCTCCCTTTTTCGCCTATGGTCTTTTGGCTCTTCCCATAGCTTGCCTGGTGTGGTTTTTGGTCGATGAACCCGAAGACAAAAAACCTCAACGA
>LFTP01000130.1:0-11694 GCA_001513395.1 Clostridia bacterium DTU080 | reverse complement strand
AAAAACCTCAACGACAGCCTCTGTCACAATACATCGAGAGCTTGCGCAGAATCTTCGGGGAAAAAGCCTCCACACTGTTGGCAGCCTATGCCGCCGGATCGATCGGTCTTTTTCTGTTGTTTGGTCTGTTGGCCTTTCTCTCCGACCAACTGGAAGGAAGATTCCACATATTCGGCTTTGCCAAAGGGGGCGTCTTGGCGATTCCCGTCGGTGCCATGTGTCTGGCGTCATTCTATGGCGGACTGTTCCTGGAGTCTCGTCAAAGATTGCTCAAACCGGCGGTCATCGCAGGACTGATAGCTATCGCGGCAGGTCTGACTCTTTTGCCGCTTGGTGACACATCCGTGTTCTTGTTTGTAGCACTGGCTTCTGTCAGCGCTTTCGGAGTAGGTATCATCTTGCCGCCGCTCAACACCCTGATAACCAGTACCACTGGTCCTGAAGAACGGGGTTTGATCACCTGTATCTACGGGACCGTGCGCTTTTTCGGCGTGGCTGCGGGCCCTCCGGTTTTCGGACTGGCTGAAAAGCTGAACATGACGACGATGTTTTGGACCGCCGCCGCCATTGCCGCCGGCGGTGCCGTCATCGCCTGTCTATGGATCGATGCAGACAAGATGAAAAACCCTTCGCGAACCTAGACTCTCTTTCCCCCTCTTGCCTGTGTCGGTGTCCCTTTCCAGCAGGAAAACGTCTTTGCGAAGTGAATGGAAATAACGAGCATCCTAGCCCAACGCGGCGTCGGCGCCGAATACGACGTCCGTTGGTCAATTGTGTGCTCACTTGTTTTATTAGGAAGGGAGGTTATTCTTCTTGATTAAGCTAGAAAATGTCACCAAGCGCTACGGTGCGGCGCGCGGAGTGGAGGATATCTCCTTCGAAGTCGGTGAAGGTGAAATCCTGGGCTTTCTAGGCCCCAACGGAGCTGGCAAGACTACCACTCTGCGGGTGATTACCGGCTACCACCCCGCCACCAGCGGCAGAGTCACCGTCAATGGCTATGATATTTTCGAACAAGCGCAGGAAGCGAAACGGCAAATCGGCTATTTACCCGAGATTCCGCCTTTGTACCACGACGCCACGGTAAGAGAACAACTCGAATTCGTGGCGCGGGTCAAACGCGTCCCCGCCTCGCAGCGCAAACAACACCTGGACAATATTGCCCAAAGAGTGGGAATAACGGAAGTCTATCATCGACTCATCCGCAACCTCTCCAAGGGCTACCGTCAGCGAGTGGGCCTGGCCCAGGCTCTGGTAGGCAATCCGCCGGTGCTCATCCTGGACGAGCCAACCATCGGGCTGGACCCGCGGCAGATCATCGAGATCCGGCAATTGCTGCGCGACCTAAAAGGTGAGCATACCGTGATCATCAGTTCGCACATCCTTCCGGAGATCAGTCAGCTGTGCCAGCGCGTAGTGATCATCAACGAGGGCCGTCTGGTGGCCGTGGACACTCCTGAAGCTCTGTCACGGCGTCTGCGTCAAGGTCAGCGGGTTCTGGTCCGCATAGACGGCCCCCACAAGGAAGTCTTCGCTCGGCTGCACGATCTGCCCGGTGTGGCTGAGATCTCCGTTGTGCCCGAGGACGACGGACAACCGGGTCGGCTTTACGATATACAAGTCCAAAAGGATGTCGACATCCGCCGAGACCTGTCGGAAGCCATGGCGGAAGCCAAGTGGCCTATCCTCGAAATGAAGAGTCACGACATGAGTCTCGAAGACGTCTTCCTCCAGCTCGTCACCGAAGAGGACATCGGATTCGATTCCGGCTGGACGTCCTCGGAGACGGATGCTAAGGAAGGAGGAGTGAGCGATGATGCATAATATCGCTACGATTTGGCGGCGCGAGTTTTCCAGCCTATTTCGATCTACTATCGCCTATGTTGTGATCGCCGCCTTTCTTTTGCTCGCCGGATACATCTTCTCCATCGCTCTTTTTTCCACGCAACTGGCAGACATGAGTCTGCTCTTCGGCAATCTGGCTGTCACGTTTCTTTTTGTGGCTCCTTTGCTGACCATGCGTACACTGTCAGAGGAACGGCGTTTGGGCACGGATGAGTTTCTTCTCACGTCTCCGCTGACCGTACCGGAGATTATCGTGGGCAAATACCTCGGTGTGCTCAGCGTGTGGGTGGTCATGCTCTTGCTGACGGGCGTCTATCCGCTGATTTTGTTCATTATCGGTGAGCCGGAGGGCGGTCTCATATTTACGGGCTATCTGGGTCTGTTCTTGCTGGGAGCGGCCTTCCTTTCGGTAGGACTCTTCGCCTCATCACTCAGTGAGAACCAGATCATAGCCGGCGTCATCGGCTTCGGTATTCTACTCGGCCTGTGGCTCATAACGTGGATCGGCGAAGCCATTGGGGGCGGACTCGGGCTTTTCATTCAGTCGCTCAGTCTGCTAGGCAGGTATGACGCCTTTATCATGGGCATTCTCGATACGAGCGATCTGCTGTTTTATATCAGTTTTGTCTTTGTGTTCTTGTTCTTCACTGTCCGTACCGTAGACCGACGGAGGTGGAGCTAATGTCGAATCTAAAGCAAGCGTTGTTGACACGCACCGGCTGGGTGTTCCCGGCCACGGTAGCCAGTATCGTTTTGATCCTTCTCGCCTTCGCCTTCTCCGCCGCCGGAGGAGCTCTTAAGACGGTGGGCCTCGTCTTGGGCACCATAGGCGCTTTGGTGATCGCGCTGGGCCTTTACGTCCAACGCGATGCTTGGAGACAACTCGCCACGGCCCGGTCATTCCGCTACGGTGCCAACGCCATCTTGTTGACGATAGCGGTCGTGGCCATCGTCCTGTTCGCCAATATTCTGGCTTCTCAATATCGTGGCCGTTGGGACCTGACTGCCAACAAGCGCCTGACGTTGTCCGAACAGACAAAAAGCATACTCAGAGAGCTCGACCAGCCGATAAAGGCTTACGCTTTTATGCAACCCGGTACGGCTGAAGCCGCTCAGGTAGCCAAGCTTCTCAAGGAGTATGCCCTGATCACTGACCATTTCAAGTATGAAATGGTCGACACCAATAAGAATCCGGCTCTTGCTCAGCGCTTCAACATCGATTTGATCAACATGGTTGTCTTTGAGACCGGCACAGAGACCAGGAAAGTGTACTCCTGGGACATTTTCAGCACCTCGCCGACTACACAAATGCCCCAGTTCACCGGAGAACAAGCCTTTACCCGGGCTATCCGTGACCTAACTCAGGGCAAGGCGGGTTTGATCTACTTCATGACCGCCCATGGCGAGCGCAACCTCAACATGGACTACCGTCAAGTGCGCGCCTATCTTGAGGGCGAAGGATACGATGTCGAAGAGTTGAATATCGCCGAGAAAGCCGGGGTGCCGGACGACGCCACGGTAGTGGTTCTGGCGGGTCCCCAAAAGGACTACTCTCCGGCTGAGATTGAGGCACTCGACCGTTACGTCCGTTCCGCCGGACGGCTCATGATCATGCTCGATCCGCCGACGCGCGGAGGACCGCTGCCGGAGCTTGAGAACTGGCTGAAATCGTGGGGAGTCGTAGCCCGCAGAGATCTTGTTATCGATCCCGAACGCAACTACTTCCTCGATGCCCGCAGCCCCATTCCGCAGTGGGACTACCATGCCTCGACGCGCGATCTGATGAAAGAACGAGTCCAGACAGTCATTCCGCGAACGCGGAGTCTCGAAAAAGGCGAGGTCCCGGAAGGCTATCAGATCACGGGACTCATGAAAACTACAGACGCTTCCTGGGGTGAGGTAGACTACAACGCACCGCGCGCGGTTAAGGACAGCAAAGACACTGAAGGGCCGTTATGGATAGGTTTCGCTATTGAAGCCGAGTATCGGGAAGAGACGGAAGAGATGGATCCGGAAGAGATAGAGCCGAAAGCACGGATCATCGCTATGGGAAGCTCGTCCTGGTTGACAAGCGATGTCTTGCGTTTCCAGGGCAACTTGGACTTCTTCCTCAACTCGATAAACTGGCTCAGCGGTCGGGAAGAGGACCTCACCATTCGCCCCAAAGCCCCTGAATATCGTTGGGTTCAGTTGACAGGTGCCTCCGCCTCGGTCATCTTCTTTGTCACCGTCATCTTTATGCCTGTGACGATCTTGTTGATCGGCGGCGTGGTTTGGTGGAGGAGGCGCTCACTATGAAGCGGTTCGCGCCCACGTGGATTCTCATCCTTGTGGCGATCATCTTGGGTACGGTGACCGTATGGACACTACGTCGGGCGGAAGAATCCCCGGAGATCGCCGCCCGGCGTCTCGTAGCCTTTGACCCGAATTCCATAGAACGTCTGGTTTTCGAACGCCCTGAGAGTCCAACAGTGGTGCTGGAGCTCAAACTCGATGACTGGCAAATCACCTCACCGCTACCCTGGAAAGCCGATATCAACACAGTAAAGCCTTTGCTCAGCATGCTTGAGCATCTGTTCGCAGATGAGCGTTTCGATGACCCGGAGGCTGATGAGCACTACGGGTTGGATTCTCCGCGACTCGTCTTGACCATCGAAACCAAAGACGATGAGACAGCGGTATTGGAGTTTGGCAATGACACTCCGGTGGGCTGGAGCCGATACGTGAGACTCGCCGGTCAAAAAGAAGTGTACACGCTGTCTCAGGAGGTAGCCGAACTTCTCGACCAGGATCTCACCGATCTACGGGACAAACGGATTATGGATATCGTTGTCACGGATGTTCGGCGTTTGAGCTTTCGCTACGCCGATGGCAGCTCGATCGTGTTGATGCGCGTCGGGGATAAATGGCAGATTATATCGCCGTTCCAGGATGAAGCCGACGGACTCCTGGCCGAAGACTATGTTTGGGGCATCGGTTTCATGCAGACGACGTCATTCATCGATACGCCAAAGGATCTGAGCTCCTATGGATTGGACAAGCCCGATTTGCAGATAGAGATGGTTACCAGAAGCAGTCATGAAGAAAAGGTCCATACTCTGAACATCGGCAAAGTGGAAGTCCCGCCTCCCCCTGAAAGGTCCTACTGGGGTGTGACCACGACCTATTACGTGCAGTCCAGTGCTGATGATCAGACGATCTATGAGATCACCTCGGATCTCAGTGAGTTGATGTCCCTGAAGGCCGAAGAATTCATCAACAAAGAGGTCTTTAGTGAGGCCTGGGCCTCCCGCACCCAGGAGGTACAGCTGATCACGTCCGAGGGCACGTGGACACTTGAGAAGGCCGGCGATGTCTGGAAACTGGAACTGCCCGACAAAGCTCCGATCACCATTGAACGGAGCCGTGTCGATCGTATCTTGGCGGCAGTACGAGCCGTGCAGTTGGACAGCCTTGAGCGACAACGTTCAACGCAGCTGCCCACAGCCGGAGATCTTTGGACCCTGCACGTAACCGGACTCGACGGTAAACGGATAGGTATTGCGGTTCGCGAGACGGGAGACGATCAACTGTGGCTGGCCACGGTAGAAGGACGGCAACATCGCTACCGCATAGACGGTGCTCGGTTACGCAAATTGCAAGATACCTTCAACGAACAGGCCGGCAATTGATAGACAACGCAGGCCGTATGATCCAAGGGGCGTCCGCAGGATGCCCCTTGCTTCTGCCTGGAGGAAGCGCTGTCTTCATATTGAATCACTGATTCACATGCTTCTTACAACGCTGTCACGGAGGCATGTGTCGTGAGTCAGCGGACAGCCACATCAATACCAAAAACGGAGGGCAGACGCCAATGAGTCAAATTCGTGTCTTGATGTTCGGTGCACATCCCGACGATTGTGAACTCAAAGCCGGCGGATGCGCGGCCCTATGGACCTCCATGGGCCATGTGGTACGTATAGTCTCTTTGACCAACGGTGATACCGGACACTATGCCATGGGAGGCGGCATATTGGCCAAGCGTCGTCGCGACGAAGCCGCAGCTGCCGCGGCCGTCATCGGTGCCGAATCCCTGGTCCTAGATATCCACAACGGTGAGCTGATGCCTGACGTCACGACCAGAAAACAGGTCATACGTATCATCCGGGAGTTCGAACCCGACCTTATATTGACCCATCGTCCGAATGATTACCACCCCGATCACCGTTATACGTCACAGCTAGTGCAGGACGCTTCATATATCCTGCGCGTGCCCAATATGACGCCTCTGACACCCCCTTTGTTGAAACCTGTGGTGATCATGTACTTCTCCGACCGCTTCCAGAAGCCAAATCCGTTTGTCCCCGATGTAGCGGTCGATATAACCGAAGTCATAGAGACCAAGATCGCCATGGTCGGCTGTCATGAGTCACAAGTGTTTGAATGGTTGCCCTATGATGAGGGGATCATCGATCAAGTGCCCGAGGAAGAAGCTCAGAGAAAACAGTGG
Organism: Clostridia bacterium DTU080; assembly: GCA_001513395.1. Taxonomy (GTDB): domain Bacteria; phylum Bacillota; class Limnochordia; order DTU080; family DTU080; genus DTU080. The sequence continues at coordinate 5,360 of LFTP01000130.1, read as the reverse complement.
CTGGATACTCGTATGCGGGCACGCTTCAGCCGCGATGCCGATCTTTGTCGTGAACAACTGATCGCTACCTATGGAGAGGCCGGGCGGGAGATCAGATACGCTGAGTCATTTGAGTGCTGCGAATACGGAGCGAGGTTGACACCGGAAGCCAAGGCTAGGTTGTTTCCCTTTTTACCCTAGATTGGACGGTCATGGACCCATGACTGAGTCGTGGGCTTGTTGCGGCATGTCTCGTGAGCTACGATCGACTGGTATCTCATAAAAAGCAAAAGGGGCGGCATACTTGCAGACCTATAAAATCGCGGTCATCCCCGGAGACGGTATCGGCAAAGAGGTCGTGCCGGCTGCTCAACGTGTCCTGGATCGTGCGGCCCAAGCAGATGGCGGCTTTCGATTGGATTACACCGTTTTTCCTTGGGGTTGCGAATGGTACACAAAGACCGGGCGCATGATGCCTGAAGACGGGCTTGAGCGGTTGCGCTACTTCGACGCCATATTTCTTGGCGCGGTAGGCTATCCGGGGGTTCCTGATCATGTTTCGTTGTGGGGTCTTCTGTTACCCATTCGTCGTCATCTCCATCAGTACGTCAATCTACGACCCGTGAAGCTGTTGCCGGGGATTGCCTCACCGTTGGCCGGGAAAACACCGGAAGACATCGATTTTGTTGTCGTACGCGAAAACAACGAGGGTGAGTATTCGGACATCGGCGGCAGGCTCTATGCTGGCAGTCCTCAAGAAGTGGTCATACAAGGCTCGGTTTTCACTCGTTTCGGCGTCCAACGAATCATGCGTTACGCTTTCCACTTGGCCAGAGCGCGCGGGAAGCGACGCCATGTCACCTCGGCGACGAAATCAAACGCGATAAATCATGCCATGCCATTTTGGGATGAGCTCTTTGCCGAGGTTTTGGCCGAATACCCGGATTGTACCGGTGATCAGTATCATATCGATGCCTTGGCCGCCAGGTTCGTCACCCATCCGGAGCGCTTTGATGTCGTAGTGGCCTCTAACCTGTTCGGAGACATTCTCACTGATCTGGGAGCGGCTATCGCTGGGAGTATAGGATTAGCTCCTTCGGGCAACATCAATCCTGAAAAACAGTATCCTTCCATGTTTGAACCAGTCCATGGCTCAGCGCCTGATATCGCCGGTCAGGGCATAGCAAATCCTTTGGGACAGATCTGGTCGGGAGCCATGATGCTTGATCACCTGGGCCAACACAGCGCTGCCCGATCGATCGTAACCGCCATGGAGCGGGTGTTACTCGCCGACATCAAAACTCCTGATCTCGGCGGGAACGCCACCACCTCGATAGTCACGGATGCCATATGCAGCGAGCTCAGCCTCGATGGCTGACAACCCCGCAGGCATGTCGTGTCCTTAAGTTGGGTTGTGGCAGACGCTCAAGTTGGGTAGAATGGATCTGCCGCCCTAAGACCCATGGTAGGCAAGAAATAAGAGGGGTGTGTATCGTTGCTGTACTTATCATATCTTCCCGATGAGATGAATGTGAGTTTTGAGGAAGCTCTCAAGATCGGAGCCGACTTGGGACTCAAATGGGTTGAAATGCGAGCCGTCGACGGTGTTAACAGCATCGATCTTACCGACAGCCAAGTAGAAGAGGCCAAACGCCTCCTCGATCGCTACAATATGAAAGTGTCCGCCATAGCGACACCGTTTCTCAAGTGTACCATGCCGGGACTGGATCACGAGGCCAGCGGTCCTATGCACGCGGCCCGGGAGATGAGCTATGAGGAACATCTGGAGCTCGTCAGTCGGGGTGCTGAATTGGCCAAGATCTTTGGCACTGACAAGATTCGCTTCTTCTCATTCTGGTACAAAGAAGACGTCGATTTCTGGGATACCCTCAATGAAGCCTTAAACGAAGCGTTCAAACGGCTGGAAGGCACCGGAATCACCATCGGCGTGGAGAATGAGGGTGCCTGCATGATCCGCCATACGGGCGATCTTGCTGAGGCGGCCCGGCGCCTGGATCCGCGGGTGAAGTTCATCTATGACCCGGGTAACGCGGCGCGCATCGGCTATCCTCCGCGTCAGGAAGATCTCGATGTATTTGCCGACCGCATAGCTCTCGTCCACGTCAAAGACGGCGTCTGGGATCCGGAAAAAGGCGAGTCTCACGCCACTCTCGTGGGTGAAGGCGCAGTCAATTGGCAAAACGAGCTGAAACGCATTGCCTCAAAATATCAGGGTGCGCTGACCCTTGAACCGCACTATGCTCCGGATGGCGATACCGTCCGCGGAATGAAAGAATCCGTAGCGGCCATTCGGCGCATTGCCGAGGAAAACGGCATAGAGTTGGGCTGAGGGCCTACCAAGAGGGGCTTCGATCGGGAGGCCCCTCCCACTTATTGACGAACCGTACGGACGGCACGAAAAGCGGTCACTGGCGACGGGGGGCGGCAATGCCGTAACGCACCGCAAAGGCCGCAGCGTGTGCTCGATTGTTTAAGTTCAGTTTACCGAGAATATTACTCACATAATTGCGCACGGTCTTTTCACTGAGATAGATCCGCTCGGCGATCTCCCGATTTGTCTTGCCCTCGGCAATCAAAGAAAGAATCTTCCGCTCCTGATCACTGATAGGTTCCGGCAGTTCTGCGTTGAGAATCCCTGCAGCCTCTTCCGACTCACTGACCCTAGTCACGACCGCACTGGCTTCCTCACCATTGCAGGCCGCTGATGCGTTTTGCCCCGTTCTCACATGCTCGAGCAGCTTCTTTGTTGTCTCAGGATCCAGCAAGGATCCGCCTTGGTAAACCGTGCGGATCGCGTGTATCAGCTCTTCACTGCAGATGTGCTTGAGAACATAACCCGCGGCCCCGGCCATGACGGATGCCACAATGGCCTCGTCATCGCTGTAGGAAGTCAGCATGATCACCTTTACTTGCGGAAAACGTTGTCGAATGACCCGACAGGCTTCGATTCCCGAGCCTCCCGGCATTCGTACATCCATGATGATGACATCCGGCACTCCGGCGACGTCCTTACGGTTGCGTCCCGCCTTCCTTCCGGCGGCCATCTGCTCCACTGTGCGCACTGCCTCCTCGGCAGTTGCCGCTTCGGCCACCACCTCGAATTCAGGGACACGTCCCAATATACATCTCAATCCTACCCGTACAACTTCATGATCATCGACAATCATTATCCTTACCGGTGTGGGCTGCCGTTCAGTCAGAGATCACACCTCCCAGGTCATATTGTATCACGTACAGAGACATCTGTCCCTATTCAAGTCATAAACCCCCGGAAGGATGTCCATACCTACCAGATATTGACTTATCTATACTAGGGAGCTAAGATGAACAAAGACACAGAGGTTGGTTTGTTGTTTTCATGCTGGAATCAGGAGGTTGAAATTTTGTTTAGACAGTCAAACAATAGGATCCGTCACATGTCGTTGTTGGTGTCATTGTCCCTGCTTCTTGTACTCATGCAAAGCTTGTTTTTGAGTGTGGCCGCCAAGAATACGATCACTGTCATGGACTGGCGTATTCACTCGACACAGACCATGCAGGCCTATTACGGCTGGCTTAAGGAAGAATATGAGCGCCAGCATCCGGATGTAGAAGTTGAGTATATTCAGGTGACTATGAACAACCTTCTGGACAGGCTTCTGACCGGGGTTGTCACGGACACTGCTCCTGATGTTGTGCACTTGTCAATGCTGTGGGCCCGCGATCTTTTCCAAGAGGGAGTCATCATGGACTTGACCGACTTAGTTATGAAGACTCCCGAAGTTACACCTGACAAGTTTATCCCGGTCACTCAGCTTTATAACCAATACCGAGGTCGGATCTTTGGAGTCACCGTCGGTATGGATACGGCCGTACTGTACTACAACCTCGATCACTTCGAAGAGGCCGGTCTCAACACCGATCCCTACGGCATTGCTACCTGGGATGATTTCATCCAGGCCGCGAAAAAACTGACACGCAGAGACGCCGAGGGTCGAACCACCCGTTACGGATATATCCATAATGCCAAGATCGAGTCGTTCAACTCTTGGCTGGCCTCCAACGGTGGTAGCTTCTATGCCGATCCCGATCTCAACGTAGCCGGCTTCAACACCGAAGCGGGACGTCAGACGGCACAGTTCCTGAGCGATCTGTTGCTGGTGCACGAAGTGGTCGGCGGCAATTTCACCAGCCAGACGACGTCCATGAGCTACAACAACAACGCTACCCCGCGTGTCTTCCTGCAGAGCGCACCGGATATGCGGTTCATGGCGACCAGCTTCCCCAAGGGTCCCTCGGGTAAAGGACGAGGCTCCACGGTGTGGGGTAACATGGTCTCGATTCCGGTCTCCTGCAAGCAGGTGCCCTTGGCCTGGGATTACATCAAACTCATGGCCAGCCTGGAAGCCAATGTCGAGCAGTTCAAGATTCTCGACTACGTCGGATCACCACGGCTCGATTTCTACAGGTCCGCTGCGTGGCGCACCGGTCATACCAAGCATGAGTGGATGCGCATGATTCCGGAGATCGCCTATATCGGCAGCGTCTATCCGTTCCGGCGCTCCACCGATCTCACCCCGATCTGGAGAGATCACGTCGAGGAGGCTGTCGCCGGCCGCAAGGCTATCGCTGCTGCATTGGCGGAAGCAGAGCGCCTGTACAACATCGTACTCAGCCAGTAGTATGGAGCTAGATATCATCCTGCGTTGATTTCCGAGGCACTACGCCGTGACGTAGTGCCTCATCTACTTACTCGTCTAGTCCCTTAAATTCGGCCTCGCCGAGATGGATCTCCACATACTCCCGAGACTCATGCAGCTGCAATCTGAAGCGCCACGATCTACCATCGGCGGGAATCGGAATCTCACCTTGTAACGTTAGTCGGTGCCAGCCATGGGCCGATCGTCCCCCATCCGCTATGGTGTAGGGGATTGAAACCCAACTGCTACCATCCAAAGATATGGCGACATCGACTATGTCGCTGATATCCGGACGTTCAGCGTACACAACAATGCTATACTCCCGCAAGTTCGGGGTCTCCCAGATCAAAAACTCCGTAGTGTTTCGAGCCCGTGTTTTTCGATCGGCATCTCCCCAAAACTCCTCGGGCCGTTCAGTCGTATACTGCCAGCCTTCGGATTGCTCGACAGTCTTTGAACTGTCCAGAATTCCGAACCAACCTGTGTCTCTTGGAGGTTCGAAGGGGTCGCGGAGAGTCCAGTAGTTGCGGGTCGTAAAGCTCACCGATCTCTCCAGGGTCCCGATCTCTTCAACGACGATGCGAGCGGTGAGTTCGTGTCTCCCGTCCGGCAGCTCCCGGGTGTCGATGATCACCTCACCTGCTCCGGGCAGTCTCGTTCCCGTATAGACCGGGTTGTCAT
>LFTP01000203.1 GCA_001513395.1 Clostridia bacterium DTU080 | reverse complement strand
GCGGCGGTGCTGGTTGTGCTCTAATGCGAGATCCGGCTTTGGCGGCTGAGATCGCAGCTGCGGTGGTTGAGGCCGTTTCCATTCCCGTGACCGTTAAGATACGTAGCGGATGGGATGCGGAGCATATGACGGCGGTGAAGCTTTCGCGTCTCTTGGAAGATGTCGGAGTGGCCGCGCTGTGCGTTCACGGACGGACCCGCGAGCAATTCTACAGCGGAGAGGCCGACTGGTCCGTCATCGCCGCGGTCAAAGACGCCGTTTCGGTGCCGGTGATCGGAAACGGCGACGTTAAAACACCGCAGGATGCGGCTCGGCTCTTGCAAGAAACGGGATGCGATGCGGTCATGGTTGGCCGGGGAAGTCTGGGAAGGCCTTGGGTTTTCGCGCAAATCGTACAGCATCTCAACGGCGATGAAGTGATGGCCGATCCTGAACCTGACGAGCGAATCGATTTGGCTTTGCGGCATTTGCATATGGCTGTGGAGTTTGGGGGAGAGCGTGCCATATACGAGATGCGCAAGCATTTGGCCTGGTATCTCAAAGGCTTGGATCATGCCAATCAGGTGAAGCGGGCGGTTATGGAGGCCGAGACCCTTGAGAGCGTCATCGATATCTTGCAGACATACCGCCGACAACTTCGCGCCTATTGCGAATCGGCGGGCGAGCTGATAGAATAACTATGTGCACAAAGTTGTGCACATGAGAGAGGTGGGCGTCATGGATCTTGTTCGGATCGGTGACAAGCTTGTGAGTCGCCACAAGATCATTCGTGTGGTGGACGCCATCCTCGAGTTGCGTGCCCAGGGGGCGTCTCAACAAGATGTCGCTGCCGAGTTCAACACGGATCGAGCCTTTATCTCTCATTTGGAAGGACTGGGCGAGATTCGCAAAGGCGGTCGTTTAGCCTTAATCGGTTTTCCGATTGGCAATCGGGAAGAGATTAAGCGCGTGGCCGACGAAGAGGGTGTTGAGTTGTGTCTGCTCCTGACAGATAGGGAACGCTGGAAGTGGGTTTCCGACATGTCAGGAGCAGAGTTGTTTAACTATCTCTTGAGCCTTATCAGCGAACTGAAGAACTACGATGCAGTCATTTTCCTGGGCTCCGACATGCGGGTGCGTGTGTTGGAGTCGATCTTGGGGCGCGACAAGGTGATCGGCATCGAGATGGGAGCGTCTCCCTTACGGGAAGACAAGGTTATAGAACCCGATCGTATAAGGGCGGTCATCCGTGAGGTGAAAGCCGGCCGAGGTATGTAGGCTTGTCGTTGCTCTCAGGAGGGCAAGCATATGAAGCGCGTTGTCAGCGTAAGCATCGGCTCCTCTTCGCGCAATCACAGAATCGAGACGGAGCTGTTAGGTGAGACTTTTCTCATCGAACGCATAGGAACCGACGGTGATCTCAAGCGTGCCATCGAGATAGTGCGAGAGCTGGACGGACAGGTCGACGCCATCGGTCTCGGAGGGATTGATCTGTATATCTACTCCGGTGGCCGCCGCTATCGTTTTCGGGATGCCTATCGCATTGCCCGTGCGGCCGAAAAAACTCCCGTCGTGGATGGCAGCGGGCTGAAGAACTCACTGGAGCGTTGGGCTGTCAATTACATCGATAAGCAGACGGATATAAAGCTCAAGGGCAAGCGCGTGCTTGTGGTCGTGGCCGTCGATCGCTTTGGGATGGCAGAGGCTCTCACTGAGCTTGGCTGTCAGATGTTGTTCGGCGATCTTATCTTCGGACTTGGGATCCCGATTGGGTTGCACTCTCCGTTAGCACTTGAGAGACTGGCGAGTGTGCTTGGTCCGGTGGTTGTCAGACTTCCGTTCAAGCTGTTGTATCCGACTGGCAGTAAACAAGAGAGTATGTCGCCGCGTTACGAGCGTTTTTTTGACTGGGCCGAGGTCATCGCCGGAGACTTCCATTACATTAGGCGCTATATGCCCAGACGTCTCGACGCTAAGACTATACTGACCAATACCGTAACCCCCGAAAACGTGGAGGAGATCAAAAGCCGTGGAGCGGCCACGCTGATTACGACCACTCCCAGTTTCGGGGGACGTTCGTTTGGGACCAATGTATTGGAGGCGGTGTTAGTGGCTTTGTCTGACAAGCCGGCAGGAGAGATCGACTATCTCGAGTTGATTGAGAGATTGGAGTTCAAGCCCAGGATAGAACGGTTTGAGCCGCAAACCACCGTCTCGGGAGACCGAAGACCTGTCTTTGTCGGCAGTTGAACCACCTAGAGGTGTTTGCCCGGAGGGATGGCCCACACTCGCACACCACTCGATTTCTGGGGAGGCGGCCCGTTGGAGAAGTTTGGTTTCATTATTCACCCACTGGATTGGCAAGACATTGAGCGGAAGTTCCCCTATGCGGCTAAAGTACCGCCCGGATGGCTTGAAAAAGCGTGCTGCTTCATGCCTCCCATAGTGGCGTCGCATATCACCGGCATACGTTCATCGACAGGTTTGGAGGCTGAAGGCTGGTTTATTGGCCTCACCCTGACACCTCATGTGATGCTTGAGAAACTGCCGACCGAAAAGGTGATAAAAAAGATCGTCGCTGCGGGACGCAAAGCTGCCGAATGCGGAGCTAAGATCGTAGGGCTCGGTGCTTTTACTGCTGTGGTGGGTGATGCCGGGATCAGTGTTGCTCGGCAACTGGATATAGCCGTGACGACAGGTAACACATACACCGTGGCCACGGCGTTGCAAGGCCTTGACTACGCGGCCCGGGCCATGGAGATCGATTTGAAGTCGTTGCCGATAAGCGTGCTCGGCGCCTCCGGTTCAATCGGCAAGGCCTGCGCGCGCCTGTTGGCCGGTCGAGGATTCGATGTCACTCTTGTGGCGAGAGACAAGAAGAAGTTGGAACGGACAGCTGCGCTGATCCGGGAAGAAAGCGGAGTGTCCGTGCGTGTGCAGACTGACCTGTCTGCGGCGGTGCGAAGCGCCGGAGCCATCGTGGCCGTGACCAGTGCCATGGAGGCCGTTGTGGACGCCGCCGATTTGCAGCCTGGAACCATTGTCTGTGACGTCAGCCGGCCTCGCAATGTGTCGAAGGCTGTGGCTGAAGCGCGGCGTGACGTATTGGTTTTCGAAGGCGGCGTGGTGGTCGTGCCCGGTAACGTAGATTTCGGCATGGATTTTGGCTTTCCTCAGGGCACTGCCTATGCATGTATGGCGGAAACGATGATTCTGGCCCTTGAGGGGCGCTATGAGAACTACAGTCTCGGGCGGGACTTGGACCCGAATCGGGTGGAAGAGATCTCTCGTCTGGCAGACAAGCACGGCTTTCGCCTGGCCGGGCTTCGCAGTTTTGAGCGGGCCATCGCTCCCGAGCGCTTTGCTCAAGTCAGGGAAGAGGCCGAAAAGAGCAAACGGCCGGGTTTTGTCAGCCACATTTGACGAAGCGAGTATCAGGTCGTCACACCTGTTTCAGCCGGATTTCCGGCTGAAACCTCTCTGGACTTTTGCGAGGGAAGGATTCGGAAGCAGTCCAACGGTCGTTTTTGGATAGCGACGCGAACAAAGCCTGGTATGCTTGGTTGATTGAGCGCATAGGCTGTCACCGTCGGCATCAGAAGTCTATTCGAAGCGGAAGCGGCGGTGCCGGACGCCTGATGCTTCATGGCAACTTCTGAAAGCGGTTCCGATCATGATCAGTCCCGGCCTGTAACCTTGGGAGAGTGTATTCGGGCTTTGGGGAATCCAGTCAGGTCGACCGATCCGGCCTTACCCCGTTGGTGTGTCTTTAGGTAGAAGCAACCGGCGGCGTGCGCGAGGGATTTTTCTTCCATGCTCCGTTCCTAGTCGCAATTCGAAGGTTCATACCATGACTGGCTTTTGGAATGAATGTATCATATCGCCAGCATCTGATGATCTCCTTTTATCGCCATTCATCGACTACTTGCGCGCAAGTTTGGCCTGCTCAGAACGGTTGACAGAGCAAATGAGCGTAGGTTATAATCGGCGTCGTGAAAAGGAATCGCCAGGCATAAAAAGCGTGTTCTAGCAGGTACAGGCGAACAAGTTGGTCTTCTTTTGGAGCGGTCTGCCGGGCCGCATTTCCGTATAGAAAGGAAGTACGCTCTTTCATGGCAGAAAAAGAGGTCGTGCTCACTCCTGAAGGGCTGGCGAGGCTTGAAAAAGAGCTCGAACACCTCAAGACCGTTAGGCGTAGGGAAGTGGCCGCTCGGATCAAACAGGCGTTGGAGTTCGGGGACATATCTGAAAACTCGGAGTACGAAGACGCCAAGAACGAGCAAGCGTTCGTGGAAGGGCGCGTGCTTCAGTTAGAGAAGTTGTTGCGCAACGCGCGGCTCATTGACGCTGAGGAAGTAGATGACGGTGTCGTGTCTTTGGGCACTAAGTTCACGCTGAAGGATCTGGAGGATGGTGAGGAGTACGAGTATACGTTGGTAGGATCAGCGGAGGCTGATCCGAGTGCGGCAAAGATCAGCAATGAGTCGCCTGTGGGAAAGGCAGTGCTGGGCAAAAGTGTCGGTTCCGTGGTTGAAGTAAATGCCCCGGGTGGGTTAATGCGCTACCAGATTGTCCGCATTGCTCGGTAAACCAAGAGCCATGCTATTGATATATGGTATAGTTGATTGGTAGTGGTTGCATTGGGGCTGGCTGATATGCTGGCCTCTATTTGTATATAGGCCGCCCTGGAGCTTGCGAATGGGACGATGGCGGTGATTTGGAGGGCTTAGTCGTGGATGATCATCCGCACGTGGGCGATGCGTGGTTCGGAGAAGACGTAACCGATCAGATGCTGGTTCGTCTGGGGAAAATGAAAGAGTGGCGTAAGAGGGGCAAAGAGCCCTACGGAGGCCGCTACACCGTTTCTCATGAAAGCGCCGAGATTATAGAGGGCTTCACTGAGCTTGAGGGCTCGCAAGTCTCGCTGGCGGGCCGCTTGCTGGCTGTGCGCGGTCACGGCAAGGCGATCTTTGCCGATCTGCAGGATTCATCCGGCCGCATTCAGTTATACGCTCGGTTGGATAGCCTCGGTGACGAACTGTTTGAAGACTTCAGGCGCCTTGATATCGGTGATATCATCGGTGTTCGCGGACTGGTATTCCGTACGCGACGGGGTGAGATCAGCGTAGAGGTGGAAAGCTTCGAGCTACTCGCTAAGGCTCTGCGTCCGTTGCCGGAGAAGTGGCATGGTCTCAAGGACGTCGAGTTGCGATATCGTATGCGCTATCTGGACTTAATAGCCAACCCCGAGGTGAAAGAAGTCTTTGTCGCCCGCAGCGTGGCAATTCAGAGTATGCGCGAGTTTTTGATGGCTCGTGGTTTCTTGGAAGTAGAGACTCCGGTGCTCAGCTCGATACCGGGTGGGGCGAACGCCAGGCCGTTTCAAACCTATCACAATGCTCTAGATATGCACCTGTATTTGCGTATCGCGCCGGAGCTTTATCTGAAGCGGCTGCTAGTAGGCGGCATCAATCGTGTGTTTGAGATCGGCAAGAATTTCCGAAACGAAGGGATTTCTACCAGACATAACCCGGAGTTCACGGCGATGGAGGCCTATTGGGCCTACGCCGATTTTGAAGACATGATGGCTCTTACGGAAGAGTTGGTGGCTCACGTAGCCGTCGCTGTGACAGGTTCAACACGGGTGCCCTTTGGTGCTGTAATCCTTGATTTTACTCCGCCTTGGCCGCGTACCCCTATGGCTGAGCTGGTGAAACAGCAGACAGGCGTCGATTTCTTGGGCATGGATGATCGTACGGCCCGAGCCGAGGCCAAGAAATTGGGAGTTGAGGTGCCTCCTACGGCGAGGACGGGGGAAGTCTTAAACACCGTCTTCGAAGAGCGTGTGGAAAGCATCCTCGTCCAGCCTTCGTTTGTGACTCATCATCCGGTGGAAGTGTCGCCTCTGGCCAAACGGAATGCGAAGAATCCGCAACTAACCGACCGCTTTGAGGCCTACGCCAATTGCTGGGAGATCGCCAACGGTTTTTCTGAACTCAATGATCCCGTTGATCAGCGCGAGCGTATGGAGGAGCAGATGCGGGCCCGTGAGCAGGGGGATGAAGAAGCACAGTTTCTCGATGAAGACTTCCTTCGCGCCCTGGAGTATGGTATGCCCCCCGCAGCCGGTTTGGGTATAGGTTTGGACAGACTGGTGATGTTGCTCACGAATTCATTCTCTATCCGTGATGTGCTCTTGTTCCCGCATCTGCGACCGCGTGGAAAATGATGAATATGGCAAGTCCTCGGATAGAGCAAGCTTTGCAGGGAGTCGCTTCCGGTTTACGGGATGCGATTCCCATCATGTTGGGCTATGGGCCTCTTGCTTTCGCCTATGGCGTTCTGGCAGTTCAGACCGGATTGAGTGTCGCTGCCGCCGTGGCGATGTCGGTCTTCGTGTACGCCGGAGCAAGTCAGTTTATGGCTGTGGCTCTGTTAGCTGCTGACGCGCCGATGGGAAGCATCATTCTCACGACCTTGGTGGTCAATTTGCGGCATGTGCTGATGAGCGCCTCTATCAGTCCGTATCTGGGTTCCGTATCACGAGCTCGTTTGGCGGCTCTGGCTTATCAGCTTACGGACGAGAGTTTTGCCGTTATAAGTGAACGGGCCTCCAGGGAAGGACTCCAGGTTCCTTGGATGACGGGTTTACAGTCAGGTGCTCATCTTGCCTGGATATGCGGCTCAGCTCTGGGAACTTGGGTGGGAAGCGGTATCACCGATCCGAGTCGCTGGGGCTTTGATTTTGCATTGACTGCACTGTTTATCGCGTTGCTGTTGGCTCAGATTAAAGATAAGATCACGCTGTCGGTGGCAGTGGTCGCTGTAAGCGTACATCGGCTCATGCAGTTGTCCGTCCCCGGTCCTTGGGGGTTGGTTTTCGCGGCTATGATAGCGGCCTGGACGGGGAGTGTCCTTGCCGAGAGGCAACTCGCTGATCCTGACGTAGGCGGCAATAAGAATGAAGGGGTGTCCAAATAGCCATGGAATCATGGCGAGTGATCGTTCTTATTATAGGAATGGCAGTCGTCACTTATCTTCCCCGGGCTCTGCCGCTGATCATGTTGTCCGGCCGAAGTCTTTCTAGGCGTTGGCATCTGTGGCTGAGATTCATGCCTTGTGCGGCTATGGCCGCTTTGTTAAGTGCCAGTTTGGAGGCACAGGCGGGTAGCCTGAGTCTTTTGGGTTTTGATGTGCGTTCCATTTTGGCCAGTATTCCGGCCGCTGCGGTGGCGGTAAAATACCGCAGTGTGGCCGCAACGGTTGTGGCAGGAATAGTAGGGATCACCGTGATTCGCTTCGTGTGGGCATAGATGAACTCCGGTTGAGGTTGAGCGAGTTTCACGGAGGTCTTGACATGTCCTGAAA
>LFTP01000013.1 GCA_001513395.1 Clostridia bacterium DTU080 | reverse complement strand
GTTATCGAGCCTCTGGATGACGGGCGGGTGGTCACGGTGTTTGCCGAACCTCAAAGGGCCATAACGCCGGGGCAATCGGTAGTCTGGTATAAAGACGACTTGGTCGTGGGCGGCGGCCGGATCGAGACTCTTCTTTCCGATTACACTGCTTGATTTGACACACTAGATGAAAGAGGCGATACTCCCATGACGGATCGGTGCTGGGATGTAGTCACGCTGGGCGAGACCATGCTGCGTCTGAGCCCGCCGGGGGCTCAACGCCTGGAGCAGGCGGCTCAGTTTGATGTGTATGTAGGCGGAAGCGAAGCGAACGTAGCCGTCGGATTAGCCCGTTTGGGGATGCGTTCGGCATGGATAGGGCGTCTTCCAAAAAACCCGCTGGGGCGTCGGGTTAGTTCTGCCTTGAGTGCGCAGGGTGTCGATGTGAGCGCAGTGGTATGGGCCGATGAAGGCCGCGTGGGTATTTACTACCTGGAAGTGGCTGGTCCCCCGCGCGGGTCGCGGGTAGTCTACGATCGTCAGGGCAGTGCCGCCAGTGAGCTCAAACCGGAAGAGATCGATTGGGACTTGTTCTCTCGGGCACGTCACTTTCACGTGTCCGGCATTACCGCCGCTTTGTCGGCATCGTGTGCCGAGACGGTGCGTCAAGCTCTAATCGAAGCTCGAAACCGGGGAGCATCCACATCAGTGGATATCAACTACCGCTCCCGGTTGTGGTCTCCTGATCAGGCGCGCCGGGTCCTGCAGCCTCTCCTCAATGTGGATCTGGTTTTCTGTACGGCAGACGATGCCCGCACGGTGTTTGGTGAGCAGGGAGCGCCTTCGGAAGTGGCCGCCCGCCTGCGTGAGGATTGGGGTGCGAAAATGGTAGTGCTCACCCTGGGCAGCGAGGGAGCTGTTGTCTCGGGAGCCGACCGTCTGTGGCGCGGTCGCGGTCATGAGCTTCAGACCGTGGATCGCGTGGGTGCCGGCGACGCCTACGTGGCCGGATTCCTCTACGGATATCTGAAAGGAGACATAGATCAGGCAGTCGCCTACGCAGGGGCCATGGCGGCATGGAAACATACGGAGCCCGGTGATTTTTGCTGGGCTAGCGCGACTGATATCGAGATGATGCTGGCTGAAGAGGCCGCGGAGATACGCAGGTAAGTATTGAGCACATGAATGGATGAGTGTCTGGCAACTCTACTCCTGCGAGGGGGTGAGGGCCAGCGATGCGTTTGCTTCGAAACAGATTCCTTTGGGGTGCTCTCGGATTAGCGGCAGGAGCTTGGTCGTTGTACGTCCTGCGGGAGAAGAATGAGCAAAAAAGAGTGGCCATGCAAAGCAGGCAGGGTCTTTGGCGTCGCAGCGACGCCGGAGGTTCCAGGATCCAGCCTAGAGCACTGGACATGGCGGCCAGAGCCGGGCGCACTATGATGGACACCACAATGCGTGCCGTGCGCGCTGTGGGGCGTCGGTGATGGCATCCGGGATATGTCTGGTCAATCACGTCTTGTGATTTTCCTGGCAGCCGCAAGCGGCGTTGTTTTCATGTTGTACCTGATACGCGGGGTACTCGTGCCGTTCGCTCTTGCGGCTGTCGTGGCCTATGTACTCAATCCGCTGGTCAACGTCGTTGAATCCCGACAAGTTCCTCGCAGCGCAGCCATCGTGTTGGTCTACCTCATGTGCGGGGTCGTGAGCGGTCTCACTGCTTATCTGGTCATGCCTCTGTTGGCCGCGGAAATGGAGCAGATTATGACCAATCTGCCTCACGCCGGCGGTATGAACGGTTTTCTTCGCGGCGACCGGATCAGCGCCTTATATGTGACCCAATCTCCTTTTCTCAAAAACCTCATCAAGACCGGAGCACAGCAAGTTGAAGGTCTTTTGGCTCGTCTTATTACCCGAAGTCTTGAGGTTCTTTTGGCCTTCCTGGCCCGTACTTTCACTATCCTTATGGTTCCTTTTCTTGCTTTTTACTTCCTCCGCGATGCCGATACTTTCAGCAGGCAGTTTGTTTCGCTTCTGCCGGCGGACAGGCGTCAGGAGATCCTGGCCTTGATCCGTGGGTTGAACGAGCTGGCGGGAGCATTCCTGCGCGGCCAGCTCATCTTGTCGGTCTTAGTTGGCTTGTTGATCAGTGTCGGGCTGGCGCTGTTAAAGGTAAAATACGCACTGGTCATAGGAATCATAGCCGGTGTCTTTGAGTTCATCCCCTATTTCGGTCCCGCTATCGCTGCTGTGCCCGCGGTGATGTTTGGCCTCATGCGATCACCGGCTACCGCCTTGTGGACAATGCTACTTATTGCCGCTGTGCATCAAGTTGAGGGAGCCGTTTTGCAGCCGCATGTGATGAGCGGCAGTCTGGATCTGCATCCCTTGACCGTGATCGCCGCGGTCTTGATCGGAGGGGAGTTGCTCGGCATATGGGGTATGTTCATGGCCGTACCGGTGGCTGCCGCAGTGAAGCTCATTGGCCGGTACGTGGTCGAAGAGGTAGTCGGTGCCGGAATATCGAACTCCTAAGTTGGATTGACGAATTAGCTTGGGCTCTTGTATCATACTGATTGTATCGTTTATTAGGTATACTGCCTGGTTCGGATTTCTTGGGGGGCGTGGACGTGCAAGCGATGACAGTGGACCAACTACGCACGGCGTATTTGGAGTTTTTTGAGGAAAAGGGCCATTTACGACTGCCCAGTGCTTCGTTGGTTCCGGCAAACGATCCGACGTTGCTGTTGACAGTCGCCGGAATGATACCTTTCAAACCTTATTTCGTCGGTAAGGAAGAGCCTCCGAGCCCTCGAATCACGACGTGCCAGTACTGCCTGCGGACGGCAGACATAGACAACGTGGGTAAGACCGATCGTCACGGCACGTTTTTTGAGATGTTGGGCAATTTCTCTTTCGGCGATTACTTCAAAAAAGAAGCGATCGCTTGGGCCTGGGAGTTTGTCACCCAGGTTTTGGGTCTTGATCGGGCCTCTTTGTGGATCACCATCTATCTGGACGACGATGAGGCTTTCGAGATTTGGAACAGGCAGGTCGGAGTTCCTGCGGAGCGTATAGTCCGTCTTGGCAAAGAAGATAATTTCTGGGGAATTGGGGTCGGACCTTGCGGACCCTGTTCTGAAATCCATTTGGATCGAGGACCGGAACATGGTTGCGGCGATCCGGATTGTAAGCCCGGATGTGACTGCGAGCGCTTCATGGAGCTGTGGAACCTGGTTTTTATTCAGTATCATCAGGATGAACAGGGGCGTTTACATCCGCTGACTCGCAAGGGCATCGATACCGGCATGGGTCTGGAGCGCGTGGCGGCCATGCTTCAGGGAGTGCAAAGCATCTTCGAGACGGATACCGTTCGGCCCATCATCGACTATGTCGCCGAGCAAGCCGGGGTAACCTACGGTGCGGATGAGCAGTCCGATGTCAGTTTGCGCGTCATCGCTGATCACATGCGCGGGGTCGTCTTTATGGTCCATGACGGCATTTTGCCCAGCAACGAGCGGCGAGGCTACGTCTTGCGCCGTCTCTTGCGTCGTGCTGTGCGGCATGCGCACTTGTTGGGCATCACGCGCCCGTTCTTGACGGAGGTAGCGGACGTTGTGGTTCGGCAGATGCGGGTGGAATATCCCCAACTGGTGGATCGTTTGGACTACATCAAGCAAGTGATCGCTCAGGAAGAAGAGCGTTTCCACGCCACACTTGAACAGGGCATGGGTATTCTGACGCGCTTGATGGAAGAAGTCGGTTCCGGAGGTGTCATTTCCGGGGAGGACGCTTTTCGTTTGCACGACACATACGGGTTTCCCCTTGAATTGACTGAGGAGATCGCCGCTGATCGCAACATCATCGTCGATAAAGCCCGGTTTGATGCCATGATGAAAGAACAGCGGGCCAGAGCGAGAGCTGCACGCACGGCAACCGGGTATCTGGGCGATGAAAGTCAAGGTTACAGTGATCTCGACCTGCCGGCCACTCCGTTTGTCGGCTATGAGACCTATGACGTCACCACGGAGATCGTGGGCTTGGTGGCGGACGGTGAGCAGGTCGGACATACGAGCGGAAGAGGCACGGCCGGCGTTATCCTTGCCAAGACGCCGTTTTATGCCGAGGCGGGCGGACAGGTCGCCGATAAGGGCGTGATTGAGGGGCCGGAAGGCAAGTTTACGGTGGAACAGGTATGGCGCCTGGCCAGCGGCACTATCGTTCATCACGGTCGCTTTGAAGGGCAGTTGCGCGTCGGAGACCGGGCAAGGGCCCTGGTCTATGAAGAAAGCCGTTTGCCTACGCAGAGAAACCATACCGCTACGCACCTACTCCATTGGGCCTTGCGCACTGTTTTGGGAGAACACGCCAACCAGGCCGGTTCTTTAGTGGCACCCGACCGATTGCGTTTCGACTTCACGCATTTTTCCGCTCTGGACGCTGAGACTCTGAGACAGATCGAGCAGCGGGTAAACAGCCTCATCCTTCAGAATCTGCCCGTGACCACGAAGGTCGTCCCCTATGAGGAGGCCATCGCCCAGGGAGCCATAGCTCTTTTCGGCGAGAAGTACGGTGATGAAGTGCGTGTGGTGCAAATCGGCGAATACAGCCAGGAGTTGTGCGGTGGTACCCACGTTCGCAGTACGGGTGAAATCGGGCTGTTTCGCATCGTGAGCGAAGGCAGCGTGGCCGCCGGAGTGCGGCGGATCGAGGCGGTTACCGGCGAACGGGCGTTGAAGATGGCGGCCGAGGAATCCAAGCTGTTGACCGATATTGCCTCTTTGTTGCAGGTCGGCGTTTCCGACGTGAAAACGCAAATCGAAAAAATGATCGGGCGGCTCAAGCAGCTTGAAAGAGAGTTGGAGAC
>LFTP01000156.1 GCA_001513395.1 Clostridia bacterium DTU080 | reverse complement strand
GTTGAGTGGTGAGGGCTTCTTTCAGCCCTCCGGCTCGGCAGACATGCCGGGCGCACAAAAAATGGTGCCCGGCCATCACCGGGCACCTGAAGACTTGCCGTTATCCGAGCGAGACCCGAATGGGGACTTCTTCGCCGCGCACACGCTTGGCTTCAGCCAATACGGTGATGATCTCCAGTGTCTCCTCCAGCGGGACGGGGAGCTCACCGGTTTCAATCATCTTTATGAACTGGCATTGCAGATTCCAATAGAAGTACCCCGAATCACGGACCTGGATGGATGCTGAACGCTTACTGCCGTGAACGGTGAGTTGAAAACCGGAAGCGGTAACCCCTCGACGACCGACCATCAAGACCAGCTGCCGACCGTCCCCGTAACGCAAGCGAACAATGTCCGCCTGCTCGTCGTTACCCACACTGATCAGGGATTCCACACCGGGTCCCATAACCGTATAGGCCAACTCGAGAGCATGGATGCCGTAGTAGACCAACTCACCGCCGCAGATGGTGGTCGCCAAAGCGATGGGACCTATGGAATCGAGTTCTTTTTTCAGTTCCTCGACCTCGATGGAGTAGCGCAGAGCTGACGATGAGAACAACAGCGTGTTGTGTGCCAGGGCCAGCTCAATCAGCTTCCGCGCTTCGGCCGGATCCGGTGAGAGGGGCTTATCAATGAAAGTAGGAATGCCTTTCTCTATGAAAAACGGAGCCCGGCGCTGATGCTCCATGGTCATGTCATCGGTGATGATGACGCCGTCGACACCTTCAGCCGCTTCTTCGAGCGTGTCGCAAACCTCGGGGATATCGCAGGCCTCGGCCAAGGCTTGAGCGATCTTTTTGTCCTCATCCCAGATCTTGACTATTGTGGCCCCTTCGACGCGACGTTTGATCCCGCGTCCGCCCCATCCCATCTCCTTATACTTCTCTTCGGAGAATCCGTTGTACAGGCTGGCAAAAGCCCCGCCGTGATAGGCTCCCGCGCCTCCCACCAAAGCGATTCTTTTCACGTTTATGCCTCCCTTGTAAGACATCGGTCTCTACTTGATACCCTTTCAAAAACGCTGTCTTGGTATAGTCCGGTCATTCTTTACCCAGTACCGGGGCCATCAAAACGGAAAGCGGTTCCTCTTCGATCTCCAGTGGGAGGGTCACTTTATCGCTTCGCACAGCCGATTCATAGATGGCATGGATGATCTCGAAGCCGGCCAAAGAGACGTGCCCGTTACAGCGATGCTCCCTGCCGGTTTTCAGCACTTCTAGCAAATCCCCGTAGAAGGCGATGGTGGCTCCGTTCCAGCCGTCGGGTCCTTCAGCCAAGGTCTTTACGCCGTCCCGATTGTACAGGCGGCACCAATGACTGACGACGGCATCGATCATGCCTTCCGTGCCGATGACTTGCACGCGCTTTTGCAACCATATGGACTCACCTTTTTGGTATTCAACGGCCGGAGCAAAACTGCGCCCGCATTCGACGGCGGCCCGAACGTCGCCCCGGAAGCATATGTAGCCGGTAGTGAACGCGGGAGCCTGATGCACCGTCTTTAAGCCCTCTTCGCGATCGGCCACTTGCCCCATGACCCATTGCGCGGGGTTTTCACCCTTGGCCTCATCGCCAAAAAGGTACAACAACATGTCTATCATGTGCGGTCCCTGTTCCATGAGCTGACCGTAGGAACTCGCCCGCATATAATAGGGCTGGCCTATATCTCCGCGTTCGATGGCCTGTTTGGCCGCCACAAACTCGTCCGCAAAGCGCATCTGATGTGAGACCGCCACTTTGACGCCCAGTCTGTCCGCCCGGGCCATGAGATCGCGAGCCTGCGAAACAGAGGCCGCCATGGGTTTTTCCAATACCAAGTACTTGATACCGGCGTCCATCGCCGCACACGCCACTTCATAGCGCGGCTTTTCGCCCGTGCAGATCGATACTACGTCGGGCTTGTACTTCTCAATCATGGCCTGCAGATTGTCGCTGCACTCAAAACCGTAAGCATTCTGCCATTGTTCACGCCTGGAACCATCAGGATCCACCCCGGCGACGGCCTCAAGGCCCTCTGTCTTGCGTATGCCTTCCAGATGCCCTTTGGCTCTTGATCCCAGACCGGCAATCAGTACACGGTACGACATCCGTAATCCCTCCTTGTCCTCAGAAGTTCACTGTAGGGCTTTCTTTCGACACATGAAGTTTCCTTCTTCATATAACGACACTTCGCACAGATATTGGAGCGTAACATCGTTTTCGGGGCAGGAAGTATGTCCTTCATCGGCGTATGCTTAGACATGGAACAAGGATCATATAAAGGGAGAGAACGCTATGGCGACAGATAACCGTATCTACGGCGTAGGTATCATCGGAGCCGGTTGGGTCTCGGGTGAACACGTCAAGGCCTATGCATCAAACCCGAATGCCAAAGTCATCGGTATATACAGCCGAACCGCTGAACGGGCCAAGGCGAAACTCGAGGAGTGCGGCGTTGAGGGTAAGGTCTTTTCATCCCTTGATGAGCTTCTGGCCAGTCCGGACATCGACATTGTGTCCATCTGTTCACCGCCGTCCGTGCACGCTGAACAGGTGATCGCTGCAGCCTCCGCGGGCAAACACATTGTCATCGAAAAGCCCCTGGCCATGAACATGGAAGATGTTCGGAAGATGCAAAAGGCGGTCCAGGATGCGGGCGTTTCCACGGTGGTCAGCTTCGTGTTGCGCTGGAATCCCATGTTCGAGACCACCAAGAAGCTTCTGGCCGATGATGCCATCGGCAAGCTCATGTATCTGGAGTGTGACTACTGGCACTGGATCGGTCCGCACTACGGACAGTACACGTGGTCGCGCACGAAAGAGGCGGGAGGAAGCAGCCTGC
>LFTP01000339.1 GCA_001513395.1 Clostridia bacterium DTU080 | reverse complement strand
TTTCCCGCTCCGGCGGCAGAACCCTCGGTTTTTTCCGCCGTCGTTCGTGCCGCTTTCGGTCAGCGACGAAAAACGTTGCGCAAAGCCCTCCAGACGGTAGTACATGATCCTGATGCCGTGCTAGAGCGGGCCGGGATCGAGGGGACCCGACGAGGAGAAACCCTCTCGCCCGCCGAATTCGGACGGCTCTCCTTAGCCAGCGTGGACTACCTTAAGAGATAAAACGCGCTGCTGGCGTCCGAGGATAGTTAATATTTGCCGCTTGTTGGCAGAAGGTTCTCTTCTGTGTTACAATAAAACTTGATACAGGAGGTTCGAGCTAGAAAGGAGCGGCTGCGTTTACTCCGATACCCGCTCATGGGGATAGGTGAACACCGTGCATTTCATTAACCCGACGCGTGGAGTCATGGATTTTGATACCATGTTCGCGGATATTGTCGCATACATCGAAGAAATGCCAGAAGAGAATTACAAGTTGATCATTGGCACCGATTCGCAGCTGGCGGACGAGGTCTGCTTTGTGACGGCGATCATTGTCCATCGCCAAGGTAAAGGTGGACGCTACTATTATTGTCGCGAACGCGAACGCATAGGTCGCTCTTTGCGTCAGCGCATCTTCTATGAGACCGCTCGTTCACTCCACTTGGCGAGTCAGCTGGCTGCCCGTCTGGCCGAAAACGGCCACGCGGATCTCAACGTGGAGATCCATTGCGATGTAGGGGAAAACGGGCGGACCAAGGACTTGATTCGCGAGGTCGTCGGGATGGTGGTGGGCTCGGGTTTCGACGCCCGTATCAAGCCCGATTCGTACGGGGCCTCGAAAGTAGCGGATAAGTACACGAAATAATAAGGCGGGGAGTGCAAACCTTGCCTTCCGGGCACAATAGAGCCAAAGAAACATCGCTGAGAGTTTCAGTGATGTGTTGACAGTGTCTGACCTGCGCTGGTATAATACTTGTTCTTGTTGACTCAGAACCTGCCCCCATGGTATAATCAATAATGTCAATAAGCGGGGAGGGTGGTTCGTGTGACGGTAAAGAGAGGCACCCTAGACCTCATCAAGCGAGATCTCGAAGCAAATGTCGGTAAGCATGTCAAGTTGAGAGCTAATCGCGGTCGCCGCAAGGTCATTGAAGCGGAAGGGATCTTGGAGCAGACATATCCCAAGGTCTTTGTGATTCGACTCGATGCCAAGTCCAGCCCCGTCAAGCGTGTGTCTTACTCGTATGCCGACGTTTTGACCGAGACGGTGGAGCTCATGATCGATGACAACAGAGTAGGCGTAGCAAATCTCTAGCAGGGTTGACGACGGCTTTGAGTAAGACCGGCTCTATTGCAGGCCGGTCTTTTTTTTGTGCGTGCGCCGGGCATGTCGGGGCTAAAGACTCTTGCAGGCCCCATGGAGGAGACGGCAAGGGTGTTCATCGTGAGGTGGGATCTGAAAAAAGCCGCAGGCAAAGGACCGGTCTGACGAACAGCATAGGAGGCGCCCACGGTGGGTGGGAAGGCGATGCTTTTCAAAGCCTCTCTCATCCCAGTGCGGAAAAGCGCGGTCGTATATGGGGTGGATACAAGCGCGAAGATAGATGCGCATTACCCGGGGAGGCCTAGGTATGTCACGTGCTACTGACGTCTTCAGCGCCGTCGACCGTCCTCGACTGTTCCATGACCTTTCACGGGAAGCCGCGACTCAAAGCAGCACCGAGATCAGTGACACGGCACAAGGAGAAAGTGAAGGAACTCTCTCGCCGGAAGCAGAGGGAGCCTCAGACGAACCGTGGATGGGCTTACTTTGATCCTGCGCGGCTTGGGTGACCGCCTCAAGCGTGCGCAGATGAAGAACGTCTTAGGGGGAGCTTGACGGCCGGATCCGCCAAAGATTTCGATGTCTCAGTCTGCGCCGAACGAAACGCTCCTACATTCGGGCTTGTAACCTGATGAAACGCGGATTGAGGCAGGAGCGGGCATGGAAGTCCGCCGCCAACGGATGAGGCCCCCGGTGGAATGCGGGAGCCTCACATATGAACGAAGATCTCAAGATATCCTTCTTCTGCGCACTTGGACTCGTGTCACTGCCCGATCGGTATCGACGGTTCCGGGAGCGCTACATGAACCGCCGCGGTACGGAAAGCGTATGGCCGTTGGTGTGGGAGGAGGGCATCGATTCGGCCTCCTACCCGAGCTCAACACATCATCCGAGAACGGGATGTGCGTGTTCGTTAATTGCCGGACAGCGCAGCCTGGGCACGGGGTTCGATAAAGGCGATGGCATCCGCCACGCCCTTTTGGCCCGAGCGGATCAAATTCCAGGCCTCCGTCTGCAAGGACAGTATTTGGTTGGCACCCTTACCGCTCACGATTCGCCAATCCCACAGTACGTTGGCGGCTTCGGTGAAGACAAAGGCATTGCTTCCCGGAGCTTGCTCGCTCCAGCGGCGGATATAGTCGCGCACCGCTTCCCGGATCACTGGGACACGGTTTTCCGCTCGGGTAAACAGGATGACCCCTTCCGGTTCATAGGCCAGGAACTTCAGCAGTTGGCCGGCTTGGGTCATGTTCTTGGAGTCCACGGTCATGCCGATAGAGTGGAACCCCGTTTGGCTGGCTCGCACGTCGCCTTTAGGTAGGATACCTACGTTCCACGCCGGTGCGCTGCCCTGCCCCGTGGCCTGGACCATGGTGTTGAGGTAGTAGACCTGAACCGGGTACATAGCGGCGGTGTTCTGCAAGAAGTTGCCACCGACCACGTTATGTTCGAGCCACAGACTTGTTGTAAAGGTGAGAGCGCGAATCACCTCAGGGGTGTTGCCGAGATAGCGAGTTCGGTCGCGATCCACATC
>LFTP01000181.1 GCA_001513395.1 Clostridia bacterium DTU080 | reverse complement strand
GCGGATTGAGATACAGAATCATCCTTCCGGATATGCGGATAAGCTGTTGGCGATGCTTGGAACGGGAATGCAGGTGGACGTGATCGACTCTACCCCTACGGTGCTGCTCAAGGATGACAAGGACTACTTCGCTGATCTGAATCCCTACCTGAAGGCGGACAACATCGATCTGTACAAGCTGATACCGGCTATGATGAGCCGTCGGGTGCTGGAGAGTGAGGGTAGGTTACTTGCTCTCCCCAATCAGCTGCATTCGTCGGTTGTGGGCTATAACCGCTCGGTCTTTGATGAGTTGGGGGTGGCGCCGCTTCGCAGCTTGGGTGATGATTGGAACTGGGAATGGATACGGAGAAACGCCGCCCGGTTGACAATCGACGTTGACGGGGACGGTCAGCCGGAGACCGTAGGAATAGGGTTTAGCAGAAATCTGGAGAGAGTGGCCGCTGCTGTCCACCAAGCTGGTGGCGCCTTCTTTGAAAAAGACCTCAACCCTCGTCAGGCCATGTTCGATACTCCTGAAGTTCGTCAGGGTTTGGCTTTTTACGTGGAGATTGTCGAAAGAGGCTGGGGGAGAGCAGGAGGAGCGCTGACCAATCGTGCGGCGGCAATAGAGCTCAACACGTTTGGGACGAGTGCTACGTTATTGCGCCAGACTCAAGATGTGTGGGAAGCGACTGTCCAACCTAAAGGACCGGTGCGCAGAGGCGGACCGTTTTGGCTGGGACCCATGAGGGTTATGAAGGCGTCGAATCATCCCGAGTGGGGATGTCGCTGGCTCTGCTTCCTCATCCTGAACCAAGAATCTCAGGTTCAGATGATGAGAATGACGGGCCGGCTTCCGTTGCATCTGCCCACCATATCACGTCTGGATACGTATCTGGCTCACGAGACACCGACCGTGCGGGAATTCTTGCGACAGCTGGTCCATGCCTCAATGGATAATGATAACTTCCCAACGTTTATCTCTCCGATCAAGAATGATATCGTGAGCCTGTTTGACGGGACCTGGGGGCGGGTTTTGAACGGCAGCGTGGCTTTGGAAAGCTTCACCGCTGAGATGCAACGGCAGATCCAGGCCATGTTGGACGAATTGCACGCTACACCGTAGAAAAGGGATACCGGGATATTAGGCGGAATGCCGTGTGCCGGGGGTTGAATGCGACTGGCTGTCTGCCTTTTTCCGGCCGTATTGAGATAGCTGCTGATTGTACACTCTTGGACGCAAACATGGTCTGGGCGATCTCATCGTCGCTCAGACTTTCTGCTGTCGGCTTGATAACCTTGGTTTCGGTTTTAGGCTCTCCCGGGCCGAATAGACCTAAGACAGAATCCACGCGGACTGTCGGGGCAAGTGTCCGCCGTCCGCTGAACTCAGTGGGAGTGGTGCCTAAGAGATGCTTGTCGATGTACGGAACTTAGTGAAGCGATATGGTGACTTGTTGGCTTTGGATCATTTTGATCTGCAAGTTGTCGAAGGAGAGATCGTTGGTCTGCTTGGACCAAACGGATCAGGAAAGACCACGGCGATCAACTGCATTCTGTCTCTTTTGCAGTTTGACAAAGGCACGATTGAGGTGTTCGGTCAGCCTATGAGACCGGATGCCCATGATATCAAGCGGAAGATCGGTCTTGTTCCGCAGAATGTGGCCGTCTTTGACGAGTTGCGGGTGGAGGAAAACGTCGACTACTTCTGTGGCCTGTATGTCCGAGACCGAAAGAGTCGTCGTCGGTTGGTCGAAGAGGCCATCGATTTCGTGGGACTGAACGAGTTTCGGCGGTTTTTTCCCCGGAAGTTGTCCGGCGGGTTGTTGCGCAGGCTGAATATCGCTTGCGGCATCGCCCATAAGCCGCGGCTTCTCATTCTCGATGAGCCGACGGTCGGCGTGGATCCGCAGAGCCGCAACAGAATCCTGGAAGGGATAAGGGAGCTTAACCGACAGGGGACCACCGTTGTCTACACCTCGCACTATATGGAGGAGGTCGAGCAGCTTTGCACACGCATCGTGATCATGGATAAGGGCAAGACTCTGGCCACAGGAACCAAAGAGGAGCTCAAGGCCATGATAGATGGCGGGGAGAGTGTCAGTGTGGAAATCAACTTCTTATCTCCTGACGATCTGGCGCAGATTCGCAGGTTACCTCACGTCACCCGGGCTTACTACACCGATCATCGTCTCTCGGTCCGTTATGACGGCGGTGAGCACAACCTGTTGCACCTCCTTGATTTCCTCAAGGCGCGTGATATCTCTTTCAACCGGGTCTTTTCTGAGCAGCCCACGTTGAATGATGTATTCCTCGAGATCACCGGCAGGCAGCTACGCGACTGAGGGGCGGTGCAGCCATCCATGTTCATGCATGTATTCAGCTATCGGTTTAAGTGCCTCTTGCATGACCGAGAGACGATGTTTTGGACGCTGCTTTTTTCTTTGGTGTTGGCCACGTTCTTCTACTTCGCTTTCGGCAATCTCACCGACAGGCTGGAAAGCTTCAACCCCATAGGTGTTGCGGTGGTGGACAATCGCGCTTACCGAAACGATGCAAGGTTGCGGCAAGTGTTAGCCTCGCTGTCTCAACCCGGCAAAGGCCAGTTGCTCGAGCTGGCAGAGGTGTCTGAAGAACAAGCAAAAAGCCTCCTCGATACCGGAGACGTAGCCGGTGTTGTTAAGGTCAATGAGAAGATCGAACTGGTGGTCAGACAGTCGGGGATCGAAGAAAGCATTCTCAAGGCGATTCTGGATGAGTATGTGTTCATGTCGAGAACGGTCATGCGTGTTCTGGCGAACAACCCGGCCGCGGTACGAGAGATCACGGATCGCAAAAGCTATACCGAACAAATCTCGTTTTCGAACGCCAATCCTGATACTATGCTGGGTTTCTTCTACGCCTTGATGGCCATGGCATGCATGTACAGCAGCTTTTGGGGACTTCGTAACACCATCGACGTCCAGGCCGATCTTTCTGCCCGCGGGGCGCGCCGCTCCGTAGCTCCTACACATAAGTTGACCGTTGTCCTAGCGGATGCGCTTGCCGCTTTGTCGGTCAGCTTTGCCGAGGTGCTGATTCTGCTGGTGTATATGGCTTTCGTCCTGCGGATCGATTTCGGAAACCAAGTGGGCTATATTGTCTTGACCTGTCTTGCCGGCTGTGTGGCCGGAGTCTCATTTGGCAGTCTTGTCGGCACGTTTGTCAGAGGGAGCGGGAGTGTTAAGACGGCTGTTCTTATCGGTCTAAACATGACTATGAGTTTCTTGGCCGGCCTAATGTGGGCCCCGATAAAAGACCTCGTATCTCGTAAGGTGCCTCCTTTGTCTTACGTTAACCCGGCGGCGCTTATCTCAGATGCCTTCTACAGCTTGTACATCTTCGGCAGCCATCCCCGGTTCTTCATCAACATAGGCCTGTTGTTCATGCTCTCAGCCCTCATGTGTACGGCAAGCTTCATGAAGCTGAGGAGGACAAGGTATGCAAGTGTTTAAGGCCTATTTCAAAGTAATGCGAGGCTCGGCGGTGTCGATCGCCATTAACCTCGGAGTCTTCATCGGGTTGGCCGTGATGTTTTCTTTTATCGCTCCGGAGACCATGGGGAGGGCATTCGAGGCCGTCAAGGCGCCAGTGGCCGTTGTTAACCGTGACCGCGAGGGAGCTCTGGCGCAGGGAATAGCGGAATACCTGAGCCAGACGCATCGAGTTGTGGACTACCCCGACGATCCGGAAAAACTCCAAGACGCGCTGTTCTACCGGAACGTGGAGTATATCGTCATCATTCCGGAAGGTTTTTCGGAGCGATTCATGTCAGAAAGCCGCTCTGTAATCCAGAAGGTGGTCGTCCCCGGTTCCACCAGCAGTCACTATGTCGACATGAGTATCGACAGATTTCTTAATACCGCGAGGCTCCACCGGCGGTTGGGTGGCATTGACGATCAGGCCGAGCTGGTTGCTGCTACCATGGCTGATTTGACCCCTGATATACCTGTATCCGTGATATTGGCTGACGAGGTAGGCCAAGAAGAACGTCCGGGATATGCCTATTACTTCGCCTACTGTGCTTATGCCTTGCTTGCCATGGTCATGACCGGTGTCAGCTCAGTCATGATGGCGTTCAACAGGCCTGATATACATCTGCGTAACGCTTGCGGACCGTTGCCTAAACGACGGATGAGCCTGGAGTTGGCGGCCGGTCACGGTCTGTTTGCCCTGGGTTGCTGGGTCTTGCTTATGTTGATTGCCTTGATACTTCACGGAAAGAACCTGGCACCTTGGCAGTTAGCGGCCCTCTATTTCCTTAACACTCTAGTTTTCGCCGCTGTATGCGTAGGCTTGGGGCTTCTCATAGGCAAATTCGTCAAGGGAGAAGGCTCCCAAGCGGGAGCGGTGAACGTGATTGCTCTGGGCATGAGTTTTCTGGGCGGAATATTTGTTCCTCAGTCGATCATGAGCAAATCGGTGTTGTCGGTAGCGAGGCTGCTTCCTTCGTACTGGTTTATTCGAGCCAACGATGAAATATGGCTGCTTTCAAGATTCAGCGTCGATACTATGCGGCCGATCTATGGCAGTATCATGATTCAGGCCGCATTTGCCGCGGGCCTGTTTCTTATAGCGTTATTGTTTCTAAGCAAAGAGCGCAGGGGTCCGCACCCGTGATGAAAGGCTTTGGCTCATTTGACTGTCAATGGCCACTTGAGAATCCCCAATTTTGGCCACGAAAAGTCCCCACGGTACCCATACCACACCTAGAGCTAACGCTTGTCACACGGTATCGTGCTTGCTAGCTATC
>LFTP01000369.1 GCA_001513395.1 Clostridia bacterium DTU080 | reverse complement strand
TTCCAAGCATCGCCAACAGCTTATCCGCATATCCGGAAGGATGATTCTGTATCTCAATCCGCACGTCTGGGTATTGCTTTTCGAAAGCCGCTGCTCGATCGATGAGAAAATCATAGAAGGGTTGTCCGTGAATCCCGGTGAGATGAACAATAGTGATCGGAGCTGAAGCACCAAACAGCGTATAAACCGTCCATACGAGTGCCATCAACGATACAATGAAAAACCCGTCCTTTCGGTTCATCAGCGAATCCCTCCTTGTTCGCTTCAGATTCACTCAACCTACGGCTGCCGCCACCAAATTGGCTACCAACGGGCGTAACCGTATCTTTGACTCGGTGCTATGACGCAAGTGAACCCTGTTGGTTAGCAAGACCAAAAAGAGCTCTCTTGTCGGATCTATCCATACGCAGGTCCCCGTGAAACCCGTATGACCGTAGGACTCCGGCGAAAAAAGATCGCCTGCGGCAGACTCCGCATAATCGGCTTTCAACTGCCAGCCCAGTCCGCGCGGCTGACTCATTCCCCGGGTATAGTTGCGCGTCGCCACTTCGATGACCGCCTCAGAAAGGACTTGCTGACCCCCATAGCTTCCTTTGTTAAGCCACATTTGACAAAACACGGCCAAGTCGCCGGCAGTCCCGAACAACCCCGCATTGCCGCAGACTCCCCCCAACGAGCGACAGTTGTTGTCGTGCACTACGCCATGTAAGTGGGTACCGAGCTCGGCATTGAACTCTGTAGGTGCCACGCGCGACAACTTCGACGTAGGCGGAGTATACTGGGTGTCATGCATACCGAGGGGATCGAAAAGCAGCTCTTTGGCCAACTCATTCAGAGATCGGCCACTGATCCGTTCAACAATCTCCCCTAGCATGATGTAGCCGGGACAGCTGTATATGACCTCCTTGCCCGGAGGCAGGGTCGGCTCCAAGTCCCAAAGGGCCTGAAGGGGATCCGCGGACCGGTACAAGGAGGCGGCAGGCAGTCCTGATGTATGCGTAAGTAGCTGTCCGATGGTCGCCTCCACCTTCGCCTCGGGAATATATCTCCGTACACTGTCGTTTAACCACAACATCCCCCGCTCGAGCAGCGCCAACACACAGGGTGCGGTAGCTACAACCTTGGTCACGGAAGCCAGATCGAATATGGTGTCCGGTCGCATCTCCTCCCGGTCCGGTTCGAGACGGGCAAAGCCAAACGCTTTGGGACCTACGAGGTAGCCCTTGTGGCCTATGGCCAACACTGCCCCAGGTATGCGTTGCTCACTGCACCAACGCTCTATCAGGGCATACGCCGCCTCAATATAGTCCGTTCGCAGACCAGCCTCTTCAGGTGAGGCACTTACCAAGACATCGCCGTGCATCGCTTTGCAACCCCCAGAACCCAGCTGTAAGAACCGCGATATGAGATTATCAACTGCAATCATGTGCCTTTGTTCATTCTGGAGCCTTCCTGATTCTCCTTCCGGACAATGGCTAATCTTCTAAAATAGACAGGGGCGGGCATCTTACAAAACGCGGACTGTCGGTGACCCGCCCGGGAACAAAAGGAAAATCATTTTACGGCCTTCTTAGCGATCGACCCCTTGAACCGGTCCCGGATCCGAAAAAAAGAAAACCCTTCACACATCGATTGTGAAGGATTTCTCTGGTCGGGCTGACAGGACTTGAACCTGCGACCTCTTGACCCCCAGTCAAGCGCGCTAGCCAAACTGCGCCACAGCCCGTTTTGTATGTCATCCAGCGATCATGATGATATCATAGCTTGAGGGGAAATGCAAGCCTTACAGAAAAATCAGTACGCGTCAAGCTTTAGTAGGCGAGAGACCTCGCCACAATTGGTGTTCATAAAGCTGTGCTGAAGCCGCTGAGGTTCCGTAGAGCTATCACCCAGGGT
>LFTP01000357.1 GCA_001513395.1 Clostridia bacterium DTU080 | reverse complement strand
CTTCTGAGGCATGACGCCTACGCCCATCTGAGAGAAGAGGATGTCCATCGGGATCAGTGGTGTCCGTTGCATCCGGAGTCTTTTCAGGTGTGGACAGAGCTTGTTGAGGAGATGTTGGCTCTCCATCCGGGCATAAGGTATTTACATGTGGGCGGCGATGAGGCCCGCCGTTTGGGTCAATGTCCCAAGTGCCGTGAGAAAGTGGAAAAATACGGGGTCAGCCGTCTGTACATTGACTACATGAACCAAGTTATCGCTTGGCTGGCCGAAAGAAGCATCACTCCGATTATCTGGGACGATATGCTGTGCGCCCATCCGGAGGCTTTGGAGGATCTCGACAGACGTCTCGTCATCATGTACTGGGAGTACTGGACCACCGGTAAGAGCAGTCCTTATTTCATAGCTCGCTACGACAGAGCCGGCAAACCGGTGACGGTATGTGATGAGCGTTGGAAATCAGAGTGGGCCCATGAATTGACGGATCTGGAGCGGTCCGTAATGAGTCGGTTTGCCCGTCCGGTGCCTTTGGAAGAGAGCCTGGGTCCCAAATTCCTCAATCTGTATGGACCTTACCTGGGCCCCGAATTCCCCAAGCGCATTAAAGCGTATCCTTATCTGGAGTTCTATCAGGATCGTGGGTTCAAGGTGATTACTGCGCCAACCACTCTCGGTAACGGCGACAACTATCATTCACTCCCCAATTACTGGCGCTTTGTGCCCAATATCCGCACTGCGTGCGAGCGAGCTGCCGAGGCCGGGGCTGAAGGGGTCGTCACGACTGCCTGGTACAATTACACACCTTTGATGTTCCACTTCGGATTGGCGGCGACGGCTCAGTTCGCTTGGGGCGGTTTTGAGGCGCACATGTGATCGTATCTGATCTAAGACAGAAAAGCCCGGGACGCCTCCAAGGCATCCCGGGTTTTTTTGCATATCAAGCAGGCGCTGCTTCTCCTTACTGCTGTTGGAGCTGGCTGAACAGACCCCATCCGCCCAGGCTCGGCGGATCACCCGGATCGTCTTTCAGCAGTTCTTTGTAGTTCTCCGCCGCCTTGCGATAGGCTAGGGCGTGCTCCTCAATGATCTTCTTGTCTAGGTACTTGAACCAAGGAATGGTATACAGGCGTCGGCCAAGCCCTTCTGTGATGGGCAGGCTACCCGGAGGCTGCCTTAAATCACGCGTCGAGTTGGCGATTCGAGTCGGCTTGCCGTGTCCGTAGACGTCACAGGTGTTGAACAGAGGATGCAGGTGAAGCGGCTTGTTGGCTCCCGGACTGCAGGCGACGCCCTCGGCACGCACCGCTCGCGTGAACTGAGTCACGGAGAGTCCTTCCAGTTCCTCGGGGACATAGATCCCTCTGGGCGCGTACCAACCGGCCATTGTGCTTCCTGAGTCCTTGGGGACTCGATGCGGACGTAGACCCGGAACGCCTTCCAAGAGATCCCAGAAGTAGTTCATCGCTTCGCGGATTCTGGCCATGCGTTCATCGTAGTACTTCAGTTGTACGCGTCCCATGGCGGAGCTCAACTGGTGCATGCGCAACTTCTGGCCACCCAAGGGGAGTCCCACGTAGGGCTTGAGATCCTCAGTCTGTATATTGTCGAGCGTGTAACGCTCATAGTGTCCGTAGGCTATGGCACGTTCGTATATTTCCCGGTCGTCGGTGACCAGCATGCCGCCTTCGCCGATGGCGAACGATTTGCCGCTCATCAAAGACATGGCACCGACATCGCCGATGGAACCCAGTTTGCGACCTTTGTAGAGGCCTCCCTGGGCATGTGAGACATCTTCGATAACCTTGAGATTGTGCTTGCGCGCAATCTCCATGATCGGATCCATGTCCGCCGGATGACCGACATAGTGAACAACCAGAATCGCCTTGGTGCGATCGGTGATACGGTGCTCAATGTCATTTGGATCGATACACAATGTGTTGGGGTCAACCTCGGCAAAGACCGGAGTTGCTCCCATGGCGTACGCCGGCGTTGCCGAAGCCCAGTACGTCAGGCTCGGGCAGATGACCTCATCACCTACGCCGATTTTGCAGCCGAAGAATGCGCAAAATAGCGCTGAGGTACCGTTGTTGCAGGCCAATGCGTAGCGAGTGCCTTGCCATTCGGCGAATTCCTGCTCATACAGCTTGGTTACGTCGGTACCTGACATAGCGCCTCTGCGCAGTACCTCAAGTACGGCTTCCTCGTCCTCTTTGGTGACAATGGGCCATGTGAAGATATCTCCGGGAGGGGTTTGCACTGCCTTGGGACCGCCGTAGAGCGCCAGTTTCGATGACATACATCATCCTCCTCATCCTGGTAGCCTCGTTACAAAAAAAGACTCCGACCGCACCCATCTGACATCTTATTAGGCTTCGCGTCTTAAACGTCCTGCCGGATTTGTCGGTTTTCCACTCTTCATATACTTCTTGAAACCTTGCCTGGTCCTGCTTTACGGCAACAGGGAAGTCGGATCATGGGGCGGAATTACTCCCATGGTCGGGTGGGCCGAGTGTCTCAGACGATAGGAGGATTCGACGTGGACACCGCAGTTCGTTTCATTACAAAAGACGAAATCGATCGCCTACAGAGGTTTCTTGAGCGTTCTTACGGACATGGCAGAGACTTTTTCCTTCGCTACTACCCTGAATTGCAGGAGATCGCTCCGGAATGCTCCATGGTCATAGACGCGGACGCAGGCATCGCCGCTCACGTGGGAGTCTATCCTCGGACGTTGCGCGTAGGTCCGTCAATCGTCACTTGTGGCGGAATCGGCGGCGTGGCCACGGCCGTGGATCAGCGCGGCAAAGGACTCATGTCGCGCTTGATGCTCGAGGCGATAAAGCATATGCGCGAAAAAGGCTGGTCTCTGTCCGTACTGTGGGGCGATCGCCAGCGCTATCAGCATTTTGGCTACCAAACCTGCGGGATCAAGTATAATCTCGTCATCACCCGTCGCTCTCTGCAAAGGGCGCATGTGCAGCCTGACGATTCAGTTGAAGAAGTTGACAAGAGCTCTCCCGAAGTGATCAAACGGCTAGAGGAATTGTCGAGCATGATCGAGTTCGGTACTCAGCGCCGACGCCTTGATTTGATACTCTCACGTCCGGCAGCGCGCGTTTTTATGGGCGACGGGGGCTATCTTATATCCTTGAAGGACCGCTCGGGTGATCTTGAGGTAACCGAAGTGTTCTCAAACACGAATTCCGAAGCCGAGCTTACCTTTGGCGCTTTGAACTGGAGTTTCGGCAATGCGGCCAACGTGGAGTTGTCAGCGGCGCAAACGGAATCGTGTCTTCGTCTGAGTCGAGTCTGCAATTACTGGCGGGTAAGTCCTCAAGGCATGTTTCGCATCATCAACTGGCCACAGTTGGTCCAGGAGTTGGCTCCTTTTCTCAGCCTGAGGGCCGTGGGGGACTCCAGCCATTTGACATAAGTATCGGTTGTCGTTGGGAGGGATCAACTGAGTGGGCTACCGTGGAATGGGATGGGACTGAGTTGTCCGTGCGTCCGGGCAGGTATGCCAACCTAGATGTGGAACTGTGTAATCCTCGACTGAGCGGTCTGTTGTTCGGAGGACCTTTCGGGGATACCAGACAGCTGGGCCTGTTTGGGCATTTGCTGCCCATACCGATCCACATCCCGAACATCGATCATGTGTAGGCAGTGGGTGTTGTTGCCACTGCACGGTCATAGGGATATACTTAGTCTCAATTATGTCTTCACAAAGGATATCAGGGGGTATGGAACCGCTCCATGGACAGTTGGTTAGGCGAGTTGTTCTTGGTGACGGTGTTGATTGGACTCAACGCCGTTTTTGCCGCGTCGGAGATAGCACTTTTGTCCGTGCGGCGCAGTCGCATGGCAACCTTGGCGCAACAGGGGTCTAAGGCTGCGGAAGCGGTGCTGCGTATGACGGATCAGACGGAAAAACTGCTGGCCACTATCCAGATAGGGATTACGTTGGCCGGTATGTTGGCCAGTGCTACCGCTGCCGTGGGCATGGCCGAGGCCTTAGCATTCATCTTGGCTCGCCTGCCCGTGCCGGGGATTCGTGCGTCCAGTCATGCCATCGCCGTATTTTTAGTCACGCTTGTCATTTCCTACGTGACCCTGGTGGTCGGCGAGTTGGTGCCGAAACGAGTAGCTCTGCAGCATTCGGAACGGATTTCGCTATGGATGGCGCGGCCTTTGGAAATGCTGTCTAGATTGGCCTCACCTTTTGTCTGGTTGCTGACGGTGTCCACCCAGGCCGTGCTGTGGGTTTTGGGTATCCGCGGTAAGTTGGAAGATGAAACGGTTTCTGAAGCCGAGATCCTACAGATGGTTGCCGTTCATGAGGAAATTCCGCCTGAGGAGAAGCTGTGGGTACGTAATGTGTTTGAGTTCGGGGATGCCTGTGCCCGTGAGGTAATGGTCCATCGCAGTGATACCCTTGTCCTGTCCAAGGACCTCGATTTGAAAGAGGCAGCCAGGGCAATGCATGAAGCAGGCTTGAGCTGGGCGCCGGTCTTTGACTCTTCTTCGGATGACATCGTCGGACAGGTGTCTTTGAGCGATATTGTTGGCCGATGTTTGGAGACGGACGGAAAAGGCACTGTCCGGGAGATCATGCAGCCGGTGCGTGTGGTACCTGAGTTAAAGCCCTTGGGCGATCTGTTGACAGAGATGCGCGACGCAAACGAGCATCTGGTGGTTGTTGCTGACGAATACGGGTCTTTGGTCGGAGTCGTCTCGGTCAATGATTTGTTGGAGAAACTGTTGGCCGATCCCCATTCTTTGGGAGATCTGGGGATGGCTGCAGGTTCCACCGAGTATTTGATACCCGGTAATGCTCCGGTACGTGCCGTGAATAAGGCCCTTGGGTTAACGATACCCGAGAGCGAAGACTATGTGACGCTTGCGGGTTTTCTCATGGATCGCCTGGGACACATACCTTTGGTGGGTGAGCAAGTCCAGCATGAGGATGCCGTGCTGACCGTGGAGCGAGTGCGTCATCACCGAGTCGAACAGATCCGAATCAGCCGAAGACCCCGAAGTAAGCCTGAGGCCACATAGCTGAGTACTGGACGGTTCGGCAGGCACGGTTGCACGTCAACACCCCTGTCTCTTCGCGCAGCGACAAAAGCGTTTGGACAAAGAGTGGCCGCCGATCATCCGCTACGACAGTGAACAGTGACGTGACTGTCGCACGATGATTCGGCGGCGTCGCAATATCCATGTTGTTGCTCTGCCGATGTGCTCGTCCCAGCTTCGTCGTCAGCGGACAGAGGCTATCAGGCGTTCGGCGTTCTCTCTGCCGATCCTACGCCATACGTCTTCGGGGAGTTGCAGGCTGTCAAGGAACTCTCTCAAGTCATTGCCGTAGTAATCGCGGGCGAACACGAATCGATCCGAATGCCGGATGAGCAACTCCCGAGCGATTTCAGGTCCGGCCTTTAGAGCGCGCAGTGCACTGCCGGCTGAGAGATCTCCGTAGATGTTGGGGTACTTGTCGAATAGGGTTAAGAGACGACCTCCGGGCTTCAGGGGAGGTTTGAGGTAGCTTTCGGGGTACTCATCGGCATCGCCCGTTAGTTCGCGCCAAAAACCGGGGGCGTGTCCTAAGAAATTGGTCTCCGGACACAGGGCCAGGGCTCGCTCCAGATTGGCGATGGTGCCTCCTTTCCAGGCGTAGTGACCGACAAAACGCCCCCCTTTTGGAGGTAGGTAAGGTACGTCTATATGCACAATGACGGGCAATCCCCGTGAACCAGCGTAGCGGAATATCTCGATGCAGCGCGGATCATCCAGTTGGATGGCGAATTTCCACTCCCCGCACACTTTTGCTCCGAGGATATCGATAGCGGCCTTGAACTTAGGCAGGGCCTTCGGATCAAGCGGGTGAGGGCAGTAGCCTAAGATGAAACGGTCCGGATATGTTCGGCAGACCTCATAGGTCGTGTGCAAAGGCATGACGCAGGTCGAGCTGCCTCGCCAATGCCAGCGCGGGTCAACAACTGAAGCGTAGCTGGCGCCGGCTTCCTCTATGGATTCTTCCCAACCCAAAAGCCAGGCCTTTTCGATGTTGTGTTCGTCCATATCCGCTAGAAGTCCCCTATCGTCTCGACCGTGCCAAAAGACATGCTGATGGGCGTCGATCAGTTTGAGATCGCTCACGGTGTGCTCCCTCCTGAAACGGCTTTGTCTCTACAGATCCAGCAGCTTGATCGCGTTCTCTCTGGCTATTTTGGCAAAAGCTTGCCCGGTGATCTTTCCTGTGTCTTTCCAATCCTTGAGCAGATCAATCATAGGAAACTCCGATTCCGGTGTGATGATATCCGTGCCGAAGAGCAATTTGTCTTGAAACTCCATGACAAATTTGGGACCATAGTCGGGATCTCTGGTCAAGGCATGCCAGGGGCTGGGGTCCGATAGATCTGCATACAGATTCGAATATCTGCGCATGAGCTTAGGCATTACACCCTCTTCCTTGATGGGTCCGCTGGGATGTCGCCCGACTTGTCCGCCGCCGATACGAAAAATGAAGCGACCTTCGGCCGGGGTGTCCAGGCGACCGATCTCGGCCCAAAACAGCGGTCCGTGACCTATCAAGATCAAATCCGGGAAGCGTTGTAGAGTGTATTCAAGCTGAGGCAGTCCCGGATCGTCTTGAAGGCCGAAATCACCTGTCAACAGACCTGATCCGTCAAAGATCACGGGAAACCCTACGTCTTGCGCATGCTTAAACAGATTCTGTACCAAAGGATGCATCATCGGGAGATTGGGCATCACCTCGCCCAGTCCTTTGCAGCCCAAATCCTTGTAGTGGCGCAACAGACGATCCAGTGGTGCATCGGGGGAGTTGGTTATCGCCCGAGGGTCGATGTTGCAAAAAGGAATAAACCGATCGGGATGATTCTCTGCCATCTCCAGGATGTCTTCGTTGCATTGGGGAATATAGATCTCGGGACTGACTATGGGGAGTAGGACGCCTTTTTCGATGCCCACTTCATCGTAGCGACGAAGTACCTCGTCAGCGGTGCAAAAAGGAATGAACGGCGGCCGCTTGCGGTAGGCATGTGCATGTATGTCGATGACCATGCCCCATGACACCTCCTCGGACCGTGGCAGTCATCTTCATTCCAAGCTTGGCCGGACGCACAAGTAGTCCTGCATATATGTCATGAGCCAGACCGGTTTTTTTGAGCGTTTTTGCCGGCAAGGTGTCTCGGGCGTCGAAATCCGGCAGGGGGGTGCAACTCGAGGCAGGAACTGCGCCTTTCCTATGAGAATAACCTTATAACGTTATGCAGAGGGTAGTGCCGAGCTCTCAGTCTTACGTCCTTACTTCACTCTCATTACTTCACTCTCAAGGGAGGAGAACACGACGCAAAAAGGACGGTCTTGTTATTACCGTGTTTTTGCGGTGATCATTTGGGCCGTACTCATCTGCGGCTCCGCCGTCGGTCCTGGCGCCTTTGGCGCAGAGGCGTCTTATGCCTTTATTGAAGTGGCTCAGCTGACGGCACTCGGCGGAGTGACCGACGTGGCCGTCGGATGTTCCGGTCTTGACGACAGTCTGCGGCGTGTGGCGGTTGTTCAGGACGGTCGCGTCCTGCTTTATCGCCTGTCTGCGGAGGGATTGATAGCCGATGTCGAGCTGGAAGGCTTCAAGTATCCTGCCGTGAGTGTGGCCTTTGCCGATTTCAACGGCGACGGGGAAGAAGACTTGTGGGTGGGCTCAGCGGGACCGGGAATCGTTTATGTCTACAGCCTGTCGGACGAATATTCGATCTTGGCTCAGACGGATCGATACATGTGGTCTCCTGCCGTAAAGCTGCTCACTCCTGATTTGGACGGCGACGGTCTGCCGGATGCGGTGGCCCTCAGTGAGGCAGGTACGGCCTTCGCTTTCCTCAATGGCGACGACGGTTTGTTACAGGTTTGGCGATCCGGAAGCCGCGAAGGCCGCGTGAGTTACATTCTGGCTTGCGATTGGTGCGACGACGGGAGAGATGATGTCATAATCGCACGCGAACACGGCTACATATCCGTGTGGCGCTGGATGACGCAGCCTGTTGACATGGTCCCGCCGAGCCCTTTCGAGTACGGTGGCGGTCTGGTGGACATTTCACATCTTTCGTCTGCCTGGCGTGAAGAGTCGCAAAAAGAAAGTCGCCCCCATGGTCAGTTTGAAATCCAGTGGGAGGAGTATCCCTGGGGCGAGATTCGTTTTGTGGATGTGTTCGATCTGGATCGAGACGGAGAAAAAGAGTTGGTTATCGTCACGTCGCAGAATTTGCTATATGCTTATGGGTGTATGCCGGATGGAACAATGGCTCTTAAAG
>LFTP01000126.1 GCA_001513395.1 Clostridia bacterium DTU080 | reverse complement strand
GTGGCGGTCTTGCGCAGCCTGCTCGGGCTGCAGGTGGGAAACCGCTTCGAGTATATAGGCGAAGGCAACGAATACGCCTCATTTACGGCTCAAGTTTCACACTCAAAAGGGAATAGATACCAAATTCTCGAGGTCACCGGCGGTACGATACTGGCCCGGATCATCGAACTCCGAGCGGACGGGGCATACGAAATCCTGACGCAGGAAGAGCATTACTCAGGCGAGAGCCTGCTCAACAGCCCGGCTATCACACAACGGGACCGAGCCAACGACAGGAAAATCCTTCCCTGGCCTCTGCAGCCGGGAACTCGCTGGAGGCTGCCCTATGGCGCCGAAGCGACATTGGTCACCGCTGAGGCCACGCACACTGTCCCGGCCGGAACCTTCGGTCATGTAGTTCACGTACGGGTAGTCTCCACCCCACAGGATCCGACGGACGCCGTCCCCGCCACGGATTACTTCTATGCGCCGGGCGTCGGCCTTCTTGAACGACGCTTTAGCCAGGGTGAATTCACGGTGACTTCACGGCTCGGCCGCAGGACGGGACCCGACGGACAATAGGTACACTTCGGCCGCGAAAAACCTGCCGCAAGGACGCTGTTTCCCCGCGGCAGGTTGAGGCTTACAGCCCTTCATTCGCACCGGTTTCACTTGCCATGTATATTCCGGGCGCGCCTACGTATCTGAGCGCAATCTGGCCAGACCGGCTCGCGCCTGTTCCATGAGCATGGACACGTCACTCGACCACATGCATAGGCGCATACCCTTGTCTCGCCAGTAGATGACGTCCTCAAGACGGGAGCAATGGATACCCGCCACCACACCGTGTCTCGCCGCGGCCTCCGCTACGGCCTGAATCGCCTCGCGCACCGCTTGCGGATCGTCGTGGCGACCGTCTGTCAGCGACTGTGTCAAATCATTGGGGCCGATCAAAGCGGCATCCACACCGGGTACCGAAAGCAGATCGTCGAGGTTTTCGATGGCCCTTTTGCTCTCTATCTGCAAAATGACGAGGTTTCGCCGATTGGCCTGCGCCATGTAATCTTGGGGATGCGGGCGGCGAAAACTGGTGTGCGGACGCATCAGCGACACGCCTCGCTTGCCCCGCGGCGCATAGAAGGCGTACTCAACGAGTTCTTCCACCTGGGCCCGTTCTTCGATCTGAGGGGCCAAGATACCCTGCGCACCTGCCTCCAGATACTTCAAAACCGGCTCCCGGCGCACCTCGGGGATACGCACTATGGGCACCAATCCGGTAGTGCGGCCGGCCAGGATCATGTC
Source organism: Clostridia bacterium DTU080 (assembly GCA_001513395.1). Taxonomy (GTDB): domain Bacteria; phylum Bacillota; class Limnochordia; order DTU080; family DTU080; genus DTU080. The sequence goes on along the minus strand of LFTP01000126.1, from coordinate 4,564 downwards.
TTCCGCCGTCTCATAGCTGAAGGAGCCGTGTTCACAATCCAGCACGGCGAAATCGAAGCCGGCTTCCGCCATGATGAGCATGATGGCCGGATTGCGCACGGACGTGATCATCGTCCCGAAGGCCGCCTCATTCCGGGCCCAGATCTCCTTGATCATCTTATGCATCGTCCTTTCGACAGCAAGGCTGTGGATGCCGCTCAGCCACGGACGAGAGTGTTTCTCACGTACCGATACGCTCTTCACACCGAACAAGACCCGGTGCACCCGAAGCTCGGACGCTTCAGAAGCACAGCGGTACTCCGTATTGCAGTTCGTTCACCAACGGTCCGAAGTAGCTGTATTTGGCATCCAGCTTGTTCAGTACATCGATTAGCAATTCGACCAGGCGCTCTCCGTCTCCCGCACCGATAAACAGAGTCTGTCCGCCATCGCGCAGCTCGACCACCCCGTCGGCTTCAGTCCCGGTCAGGCTATCGTCCAGGATGATGCAGCGGACGTCCTCCGGAGCCGGGGCCTCACGCGCCATGCGTCCATGGAATTCCTCGGAGAAGGTGACCAGATGCCACAAGTAGTCGTCGTCTTCATAGTAGATCTGTGGCGCAAAAACCAAGACGGCTCTGTTGAGCAGCACGCCGCCGGCGGCTGAAACGCCTTGACAATCCCTGCGACAGGCCTGGATGTAATCGGCGAAGTACTTCTGCAACCGATATGCCGCATAAAGCGCCTGCTCAGAGGGATCAGCGGGAAGCTTTATGATCGTCCACGGCCCGTTGGGTCGGGCGAAGAAATCAAAGGAGAGCAAGCCGTCCCGGCTAACGCGATAGGTATTTGACACATAACGGATCTCGATCACGTCGCCGTCGCGCACTTCTTCACTGAAGGTGTGAATGCCCTCCGAGTCTTGTGTCACCGCTTCACGTCCATTGACGCTCACGTGCGAAAGCGCATACCCCAACGGGGGTTCGACGAAGAAGCTGAGCCTCACAGGCGAGTCCAAGTCGAACTCCACACGAGTCGTCACCGAGGCCAGGTCCTCCGTCTGGCTGACCCATGCTCCGACAACGGCGCCGCCGTCGGCCGGGAGGATTCCCAGCGCGGTCCGCCCGACGAAGTATTCCCGGGAGGGGAGGGCCACCCCGAGACGTGTGAGGCGTCCTTGAACGGCGTTGTACAAAGCGGCACCGTCAAAATGCGTGAACAGATAATCCACATCTCCCAGATAGGGATTGTCCACCGACAACTCACCCTTGAACGGGGCGCTCGTTGCGTTGCCTGCCGTAACGTAACTGCGTCCGGCACGACCGTAGCGGCTGAACCACAACTCAGACGCGCCGCCGATCGCCGGCACGGGTTGATGGCCCGCCCTGACCAATTCCACCAGCATCGGCATCAACCGCCCCAGCTGCGGCACACCTTGCACGTAAGCCGATCCGTTGGGCAAAACCCCCAATTCAAGGCTCTTGAGCACAAGATAATCCACTTTGCCCAAGAAAGCCCGTTTCACTGCCTCCGGACCGTAGGCTCGACTGAGCGCAGCCTCGTAATTCCAGTCTCTCCACCAGGACAGAGCCTTTTGCCCAAAACGTGCCCTCAGATGCTCGGGGCGCATGCCGTGGGTCGTACCCCAGGGGGGAGACTCAAACATGGCCGCGTCCGAGCGAACAAGAGTCATGTAGGCACCGTCAGCGCTTGGATTGGCGACGATCAACATAGAACGGCCGTCTTTTTTCAGACTGCGGGCGTAGTCCATCAACAAAGCGATACCCACACCTTCGTCGACAAAGACGCCTCGCTCATCGTAGGCCCGACCGGGCGCCTCCATGACACCTTGTGTGGTATCTGCATAGACCCGAATTCCCCCGCCTGAGACGTCGAAAGCAAAACCCTGCATATCGAGTTCTTCGACCACCAACCTCATGTCCTTCCTCAACACTTCGGCATAGTTGTTGCCGAACGGAAAGACACGACATGTGGTATCGTAGCCAGTCACATAGCCCACCTTGGTGACGAGCGCGCCCTCTTCATCCTTGAGAAGCGCCTCGGGATACAGCCGTTGCGCCAGCTGCTCTTCCACCCAGATGCCCGAAGGTATGTAAAACAGCATGGCCACACCGGAGTTGATCCCGCGCCGAAAGACATCCTTGCGCCATTTATGAAACTCTTCATAGCCCAAAGCCCTGTTGCCTGTGATCGGGCTCGGCGGCTTGTAGTCCCACCACTCGCGGTGACCGTAGATGTCACCGGTTCGCTTAAACGGCGCATACTCCCATTCCCAGCCTGAATATGTCCGACGGTACATACCGGGATCGCTTCTGTTCCAGGCGGAGCTGCGCGCTCCGGCAAGAGTCAGCCTGGGATCCGCCCCCGCCGGAAGGGCAAACGCCTGCGGAAAATCATCGCTGTAGCGCTGCAGCACGGCGAGATGACCGTACTTGCCGTCAACGGCGCCGAGTACGAACTCGATTTCTTCGCCGGATTTGGGATCCACCACAATACGGGTGACATACTCAAATTCGGCACGCAACCCGTCAACCGAGACGACCGAGGAGCGTAGGTAAGACAGCAGTTGCATCGGCTCGATGCCTACAAACACGCCGGCCCCCGGCGTGAGTAGCGCCGCCGCCGGAAACACAGCCGGCAGAGTATCATGCTTGTGGGTCAAGCCGGGCCGTCCGGCAACGGCGTTCAACCCGTCCCAGAAACTCCAATCCGCCGCGGCCAAAGACAGATCAAGCCTGATCCCCGGCTCAAGCCACCGCTGGCGCTCTCCTTCATTGGTGAAGGATAGGACCAGCGACAGATGGCCTGCCCGCGGCTGCAGGCGGGCGCTCACGAACAGCCCGTCGGACAACTCCCACTGAGCCTCACGCCCTGACCCGTCGACCCGGCCGTCGCTCAACCGGAGTTGCCGCTGCTCCGTGCCCTCGCGCAAGATGAGAAGCGCTCTCGCTTCGGTGATATCCGTTGGCAGTCCCTGTAAGACGAGCGTCCCCAGGTGGCCCGAGGCGAAATGCTCGGGCCGAGAGTACAAAACCAGGTTGGCAGTCGCCAGTTGCCCCCCGCTCCCAAGTGTGGCCGGGCAGACGATCAATAGCAATAGCACGACTTGCCAGATACCTTTGGTCAGCATCTTGTAGCGCAAAACGATCCCTCCGTCTGATCCCTTCGGGTGCAGGCTCCTTTAGTGCGGATAGCGCACCTCGGTTTTGTCTCCTTGTTCGTCAGTGACGATGACTGTGTAAGCGGTGACATCGGCGGCCGCCTGAAGAGTGTGCTTCCATGTACGGACGGGCTCTCTGAGAAGACCCGTGTCATAGACCGATCGGCCGAAATCGTCGACGATCTCCACTCTTTGAATGCCGCTTTCTTGCTCGTCAGCCTGCACCTCCACGGACATCTCTACCCAAGGAATGCCAACATACATTTGATCAAACCAGACTTTGCCGGGCATCGGATTGTTGTACAACGTCAGTATGAGACGCAAAGAAGTGACATTGTCAGCGTTGCTGAAGTACATGCGCGCCCGTTGCCAATCAACACCGACGGTCCCCTCCAAAAGCTCGGCCTCCACAAACGTAGGATACAGAGGATGTTCGGCGGCCGCGGTCAAATACAGCCGACGATTGTCATACACCAGCTTACCGTTGTCGTCATAGCCCATGAAATACATGAGGACCTTGCCGCTCTCCATCTTGACAACCGCGCTGAACAGAAGGTTCTCATTCGGCTCGACTTCGATGTCGTATTGACGCCAAGATCCTGTCAAATCACCGCGAACGCTGGCCAGATAGAGGCTTTTTTCACCGCTGAAAGCATCGTCGCTCCACAGGCACTCCACCTCTCCGGGCCGAGCACCGCCGGTGCGCCAACCGTCAGGACTCGACTTTCCCTCCTCGACATCGGGGTTAACCAGCCGATTTGTGGCCTCCAATTCGGGCTGAGCGGTCACGGTGACATTCATCGCCGTTGCCACTGCGCACAGACAAAAGATCGCTGTCATCACTACCATACATGTTCGGACGCCGCGCTTTACCATTCACCCCAACCTCCAATCATGTGTTTGATCAACTGATCCCATTGATGGATTGAATCGATTCATCGCCTTCATTGTCCGACTGAATCGGATTTCCTTCGTATCGGGCGAGAATTCGTCGCAAATCGCGCCGCTATCTGTGCCATTCAGGCACAATGTGACAGCGATACGGCCATCCAGAGGGGGTGAGGCACAGGCTTGAGAGACGACGGGCCTGATTCACCTCAGTAGCAGGAGATTGAGGCGGAGCGGGGAAATGATTCTTGGACGAACCGATTCATTTGCCTTTATCCGGCGACAGGAGATGAAGTGAGTGGTCAGCTTAGCAGGGGCACACTCGGCCCACCTCATCCAAGCCCGACAGCCTTGGGGTCTTCGCCTGCCGACAGCGGGAGTGCCCAGGCGCATCAGCAGACGCTTTAACGTACAAGAACACGACACACTTGCCGAGATCAGCGGCCCGGGTTGCATTCGCCGTTTTTGGGTGACCGGACGCGGCATCGGACGGGAGCTGATCCTGCGCATTTACTT
>LFTP01000100.1 GCA_001513395.1 Clostridia bacterium DTU080 | reverse complement strand
GTTTTATCCTATGCCTCTGGACGAACAACCGATCGGCGGTGGATCTGCGTTCTCGGAGTCGTCCGAAGACGATTGGTCGGACCTGTCGCTGTTGGGAAGTGATGGCATGCCTGAAGCGGTCAAAGCGCGGTTGGCTACTCCCTACTACATCCAAGGGGCTGTCAGTGTCTCTTTGGAGATCTTGCCAGATCATGATGTCGGTAACGCGATCGAAGATGCGGACTCAGAAGTTGTTGACTCAATAGATAACGATGAGTAGGGTCTTGATGTGAGGGCTGGTAGAGTTGTCTAACAGGGGTGATCACCGCCATGGCGAACACACTCTCCAGCGCTGCCTGCGGGAGGTGCCCCTTTGCCCATCCGTACCTGGTTTCGAGTTGCAGGTGCCTTGGCGTCAATCCTGGCTATATCGGTCACTGCGATCAGCTTCGGATTGCCGCGCCTGGCGCCTTTGCAACATGCGAAAACAGTTTTGGTCCGTCAGCTGAGTGACTCTCTTGGAATTCCATTTGAACTGCAGGCCGTCGAAGTGACCTCCGCGGGCGACGTTCGCTTGCGTGGCGTTCAGTTAACTCTCGAGTCCGCCAATGCCCGAGCTTTGGTGGAGATCGGGGATGTCACTGTTGATTTTTCTTTGTGGCGTCTCCTGCGCACCCAGACCGTGGCGGAGTCCGTTCAGGCTGTCCGAGTGCACTCCCCTCGGATCACGTTGCACGGACCAGGTCCTGAGCTTTTGAACCTGCTGTCCGCTGCACAGACCGACTCCGGTGGGATGCCGCCATTGGGATTTCCTATTCGGATCGCCGATCTGAGGGTCATTTGGGGAACGGAGAGTTGGTCAGAGCGTCTGTTGACTCTGGAGTCGGTCTCTCCGGGGGGACTGCGCGTCTTTTTGAGGCACAGCGAACTCACTTTGGATGCGCTGCCTTTTTCATTGCAGATTCGCGGGCAGGGCCTTTTCATGGATGCGACACGCCTGGAGAGATTGGCTCTGCAGGTGACCGCTCCCGCCGTACAGGCTGATCTGACGGGTCATGGGGATGCATCGGGACTGACGTTGGACGTGAAAGGCTCATGTGTCGGCGAGCATCTGCGGCAGATCTGGCCGTGGTGGGCGTTGTCAGGGACAGGTCAATTTGAAGGACGGCTGCGGGTTGACACCGGAGGCCTTTCGGTACAGCAGGGTACGTTTCGGTCCGGTCAAAGTCAAGCCATCTATGGCTTGGCCGGACGCTTTGACATGATATCGGGACAGTTGGACACCCGCATCGAGTCGGCTCAATTGCCGGCGGAAGAGGCGTTGGCCTGGGCGCGTTTGGCCTGGCCCTGGGAAGGACAAGTCTCGGGAGAACTTCGCATCCACGGTCCTTTGGAGCGACTCGTCTATGAGATCTCGGTCGCGGGAAGACAAGGGAGTGCTTGGGGACATTCGTATACCGATCTGACGGCCGATGTGACGTTCGCTGATGGGATTACCACCGTTGAACGGGCGAGGATGGCCGTGGCCGGAGGATGGCTGACGGCTCGCGGACATGTCGGGCTTGGGACTATGGATCTGTTTATCACTCCCCAGGGAGTGCGACTCGGCGAGCTGCCGTGGGACTTGTTTTCAGAAGCCTTCTCGGAGACGGCACTTGACGCCGCACTCAGGGTGCACGGACCTGTCACGGATCCGGAAATCGTCGGAACGTTCGTCGTGCCTTCGCTTGCCCTGCAAGGTACTGTCCAAGCCGGCTATTCGGCGGATCCGACGAGTATACTCGTCGGAGATGTGGAATTTCAGGGCATTCTGTCTGATATCCCCTATACTGCCCGTCTGAGCGGAAGCGGTTGGGGGCCAAGCTGGCACCTGGAGCGTGTATCCTTCAGCGCATCGGAAGGAGAGGCCCGGTTGCGGGGCTCAGTGACACCGCAGCAAGTTTGCATCGAAGGTCGATGGAGCGAACTGCCTTTGGCCTTGTTGGGCATTGCGGACATAAGCGGGCGGATCAGCGGCTCCGTAGATGTGACCGCCGCTCAAGGTCGAGCCGAAGGAACACTGCGCTGGGAAAGCCCCGCGTTGAGTGTTGGCGGATCGCCTATCCAACACGCCGCGGGCACGGTTGTCCTGCGCGGAGGCAGACTGCATCTGGAAGATTGGCGGGGAAGCGTGGCGGGACGTCCCCTACAACTGGAGGGCTCCGTGCCTCTGCTGCCGCCGATCGCCTCTTTTTTGGGCCTAGGAGAGTCAGAGGCGCTGGATTTGCGTATAGAGGTCCCGTCGGGTCCTTTGACCCCGCTTCTTGTCTGGTTGCCATTTTTTCCCTCCGGCCGGTCGTGGCTGTCCTTCGTACCTGAGGCGGGAGCCTACGGTCATCTGCAGCTGCATGTGACCGGGGATTTCGACAATCCGGTCATCAACGGCGAAGCCGCTATCGAAAAAGCTCGGATCTCTCTTCCGCAACCGTGGGGAGATTTGGAGGATATTCAGGCTCAGGTTTTGTTTGAAGGCCATCGACTGAAACTCGAAAAGGTCAATGCCAATGCATTGGGAGGCCGTCTTTATGCCCATGGTGAAATAACATGGCAGGGGACGCAAAAACCGCAGGTGCGCGGTGCGATCACCGGAGACTTGCGTCCCAGAGTATCGGGGATTGATGCCGAGGGGACAGTGAACCTTCAGGTTGAGGGACCCGTGGATGATCCGAATGTCACCGGGCGGCTCGTCTTACGCAAAGGAACGCTGGACATGGCATCGTTCCAAACGGTGGGAACCAAAAGCCAACCTGTGGCGGATCTACGCCTTGATGTGGATGTTCAGGTCAATCAGCTGCGGGTGCGTGTCGGTTCTTTCTTGGATGTACCCGTCAAGGGGCAGCTGCGGGCGACGGGACGGGTATCGGATCCGGAATTGTCGGGTCAGTTGACGGCGGATCGCGGTCGCATCAACTACTTGGGGACGAACTTCGTCTTGGAAGAGGCAGTGGCGGAATTTGTTCCTTCCCGCGGAGTATTCCCTCGTATATCGTTGTGGGGGACAACCTGGATCGGCAGCACGACCGTGGCGCTACAACTCAGCGGAGTTCTGCCTCACCTCGGAGCGCGGCTGACGAGTCAACCGCCTCTGCCGCAGCAAGAGATCCTGGCGTTGTTGGAGTGGCCGGGTCAATTAGCCCGGATCAACTCAGGGGACATTGATCTAATGGAGTTGTTGCAACAAGGTATTACCATGGGTCTGGTCGGCGGAGTCGAAGACGCCGTCCGTGAAAGCCTGGGACTGGATGATTTTCGTCTTGAGCCTGATCTGTCGCAAAAGCGCATTCGTCTGTCCGTAGGTAAAGCTTTGCTCCCTCGTATCTATTTGACATATGAACAGTCGCTGTTTTCGGAGCCGCAAGGCGAGTTGACTTTGGAATACGACCTGGAGAACGGCTGGAGGCTTTCAGCGGGGGTAAGAAACGACGGTGAGTTGCGCTTGGGTGTCAAGACCCGAATCCGGTTTTGATACCCACCTATGCCATAGTTGCCGGTATTCGGATGGATGACCATGAAGTGTCGGGGTGAGAAGGCAGGTAAGAGCTGCGGAAAAACAGAAGAGGCACATACATATCGAAGGAGGTTCGCATCTGATGCGCCACGCAGATTATCGGCTTATCAGGGTCGTGCTTGTCGGGCTTTTCGTTCTGACTCAGATCAGTCAGCCCGCTTGGGCGGCCGCATCCAGAGTACACGATCCAATAGTGCGGGCGATAGCCGTCGAAGGATTGCGCACGCTTTCGCCTGAGGTGGTCCTAAAGGCGGTCACAAAGACAGTCGTGGGTGAACCGTTGGACCCCAGACGTGTTCAAGAAGACCTTGAGGCTATCATCGAAACAGGGTATTTCAGCAACGTGGAAGCGGGTTTGGCTCCGGAAGGCGACGGCGTCAAGGTTGTCTTCTTGCCGACGGAAAACCCAGTCGTTCAGTCGGTCAGGATCGAGACTGAGGTGCTGAAGCCGGAGGTGTTCCGCGAGTTTTTCTCTCAAAAGGAGGGCGAGGTTCTCAACTTCCGTCAATTGGAGCAAGACCTTGACGCTCTTGAGGGACGAGTGATGCAGGCGCATGGCTATGTAGTGCAGCCGGTGGATGTGGCCATGTCACAATCAGGTGAGCTCATCATCTCGCTTGCAGGGGCCCGTTTGGGCGAGATCATCATCAAAGGGAACACGAAGACCCGAGATAACGTCATTCGTCGTGAGTTCACGGTTAAGCCCGGCGAGTATCTGAACATGTATCAGCTCGAAGAAGACCTGCGGAGAGTGCTCCATTTGGGTTTCTTCGATGAGGTGCGCAGGTCATTTGTTCCCGTGCCCGATACGGACATGTTCAACCTAGAGGTTGAAGTGGTGGAGCGATTGACCGGCTCGGCCGGTTTCGGCGCCGGCTACAGTACGGCAGACGGTTTCCTTGGTTATCTGGAGTATGCCGAAGAGAACTTCCTTGGTCGGGGAGAGCGTCTGACCATCCGCTCCGAATTTGCCCAGAGAAAGACCAGCTACGATCTGGGCTTCTACGAGCCTTACTTGCTGGGAACGCGAACGTCCTTTGGTGTCAATCTGTATAACAAGTCCTTAGATCGAGTTGACTATGAGGGCAAAGAGGAATGGGGCTATAACGAACACCGTGTCGGTGGAGACCTCTCTCTCGGTCGACCTATTGGACCCTATACCCGGGGATTCATGACTTTGAAGATCGAGGACAGTGAGATCATTCCCGATGAAAACGGCGTAGAACCAACGAAGAACAAGACGCGCAGTCTGACACTGCAGACGCGAACGGATACGACCGATCATCCTTTCTACCCGTTGTCGGGAATGCGCGCCAATCTCAGTATTGAAGCAGCGGGCTACTTCTTCGGCGGCGATACTCAGTTCACCAAGTACGTAGGTGAGACCAGCCGTTACTTCAAAGTCGGTAGTGCGGATCAGACCCTGGCGTTTCGCCTGGTAGGAGGATTGGCCACCGGTGATCTTCCCAAGCAAGAGGAGTTCCGCGTAGGCGGCGCCGACACATTGCGGGGCTACAGATACGGTGAGTTCCGCGGGGACCGCATGGTCTATGCTAATGCCGAGTATCGCTTCAAGATAGCCAAGATGCTCCAGGGAGCGGTCTTCGTGGACGTGGGTCAGGCCTGGAAGAGCACTCAAGGGGCGCCTCAGAGCCTCAAAGTGGGTTACGGTGTCGGATTGCGCTTAGACACGCCCTTGGGCATCATGCGCTTCGATTACGGCATCGGTGAAAGAGGTGGCGGTCTGTTCTTCAGCATCGGGCCTTCCTTTTAGAGTCCTCTTAGGTACGAGTGCCCGGTCCGAGAACGCGGCGTGAGAAGAACAACAGAACTTATGGGTATGTTGGGGAGGCATTTATTGTGACGCAGAAGGGCAAAGTTTCTTTCGCAGCACTGTTGCTGGTAGTCGCCATCATCGGCGTGATTGGCATACGATGGGGGATCTCCCGGGCGGCTGCGAAGGACGAATTCGGTCTTGTGGATATGCAGATCATCGCAGAACGCTACGTGCAGCCCACCCTGATAAAAGAACTCGAACCGGAACTGAAGAAGCTACAGGAAGAGTTCGACGAGAAAACCAAAGATGCCACTGACGAAGTTAAAGCGGAGCTTTTTGCGACCTATCAGGGACGTTTGAATGCCAAAGAACAGGAACTGCTGGAGCAGCTGTTCTCTGAAGTCTCCGCCGCCGCGGCTCAGGTGAAAAAGGAGCAGGGGTTGCGGCTCGTCTACGATAAGGCAGCAGTGGTGGCCGGAGGGTCTGATATTACCGATCAGGTCTTGGCCAAGCTGCAAGTGAAATGATGTGAAGAGGTGTAGTAAACGTGTACCAGTTAG
>LFTP01000082.1 GCA_001513395.1 Clostridia bacterium DTU080 | reverse complement strand
TGTGTATAAGAGACAGGCAACAGACTATCGTAGAAGAACAGGCGGGCCAATCGCTGTAAAAGCGCCAGGCCGATCAAGGTGCTGCCCAGATAAAACAGCAGATGAATCACAGAAGTGATCCCTTGATCGCTCAGAGCCAAAGATGCCCATCTGGCGGGCGGGAAGCGTCTACTCAGGAGATTGATCAGGCTGTTGGGGTTGTCGATCAGCTCGTTGAGTATCTGTGAGGGATCCAAGAAATCATCGCCGGTTCTTCCCAGATGCCATTGCATCACCAACACCAGGGCGAGAACCAAAACGCCAAACAGGACGGTAAAGCGTTCGCGATTGCGCGCCAGACCTGTCGTGCGCATCATTCCGATTACCAATATGGAGGCCAGTGTCAGTGGCAACACCGGAAGCAAGAGGATGACGAAGGCGGATTTCAGCCAGTAGAAAATGCCGACTGACTGATTCAGGCCGTAGATCACCACTGCAGGCACGGCCATAGGCAGAGCGGTGACATACTCGCCTATCAGGACCATGCCGAATTTGGCGGCTAAAATAGTCTCCGGCTTGATGGGCAAGGGTACCAGATGCTCCATATCGGCGCTGAAGTAGAAAACGGAGATCAGATAAAAAAGCCCGAAGATCAAAACCACCAGTTGAGCGGCGACGAGACCGAAGGCGATTACGAGCCCGGGTTGATGGAGTTGAGCGGATACGAAGTAGACAGAATTCAAAAAACGCACATAGGCATAAAGGATCGGCGCCAGGCTGACAGGTATCGCCAACAGCACCAGAATGGGTTTCCACAGTTCTTGTTTTCTTTTGATGTAGACCTCCCGTATTACGGACAGGCCGAAGTAGTGTCTGATCATGGTCCGAAACAGGACGAAAAAGCCGGTCATCTTGGGATCCTCTTTTCGTCAGGGAGTCTCGTCGATGTTTGTCTCGGTGAGCTGGAAGAAAAGAGCTTCCAGGTCGGCATCGCTGTCTTGGTCTTTTCTCAACTCATCCATGGTGCCGTGAGCGATCAAGACACCCTTGTTGATAATCCCCACTCGGTCGCAGATTCGTTCGGCGACCTCCAAGACATGTGTGGAAAAAAGGACGGTGCCTCCGGCATCGCAGTGCTCGCGCATGGTTCTTCTGAAAAGAGCCGACGAGCGCGGGTCCAGACCGACCATGGGCTCATCGAGAATAAGAAGGGGTGGCTGATGTACCAAGGCCGCGGTTAAGGCGATTTTTTGTCGCATGCCGTGGCTGTAGCTTTTGATCAGATCGCCGGCGGCCTCGGTCATCTCAAACATCTCCAACAGACGCTGCGTACGTTCAATGCGCTGCTTTTCGGGCACGCCGTAGATGTCGGCGATGAAGCGGACATACTCCAGCCCGCTAAGGCGATCGTATATATTGGGGCTGTCGGGCAAAAAGCCGATCCGCCGCTTGGCTTGGATCGGATCTTTGGTCACGTCATAGCCGTCAACCAGGATTTCTCCTTCATCGATGGGAAGCAGGCCGACGATCATGCGCAAGGTGGTGGTCTTACCTGCGCCGTTGGGGCCTAAAAAGCCGAAGATCTCACCGCGCTGCACGTGAAGACTGAGATTTTTCACCGCCCATGTGGCGCCTCGGTCGTAGCTTTTACTGACCCCGTTGATCCTCAGCATATGGGGCCACCTCCTCCTCCTGGGAGATCGATGATGTGGGTGACTGTGTCGTTGTCTGGGATTAGTCTTTGTCTCATATGGAAATCAGACACGTTTTTTTGAGGACGATCCGGATCCCGTTAACGGGCGGTCGAAGTGATGCTCTTTGGGCATATTATTCATTGTTTTTTGTGACGAAGAAAGCTGACGAAGCTCTTTATAATTATCGCAGGCGCCGGGCGCTACAGCAAGAACAAAGCGGTAGGACAGTAAGCATCGCTCGGTGATTCGAAAAGCTCTTCGGTATCCGTGTTCGCTTGTGGAGAGGGCAGGAATCCGTTCTTTTTTCTTGAAGCAAACGCTCCAAGGAGATCTCGCCTCGGGTGCTTCGGGGCCCGTCACGCACGGACGGTGGGATCTCGTTTTTGTATCGGCGTATCTGTCTTTGATTACTGCCTGAGAGGGCTCTGTCGCCCCATTCGGTGAACAAGTTGCACAACTCTTGCCCTGTGGTGGGCAAATGACTACACTAGAGGCGTTCAGGTCTACTCCGGCAGACCGGATTTGTGGGGAGGAGCGATCTTGCTTAAGTTAGCATTGCCTTCTGGAAGTCTGCAAAAAGGTACTATCGAGATGTTCGAAGCAGCCGATTTGAGTATTTCAACTCCGGACGCCCGCTGTTATGAAGCGACGATTGACGATCCCAGGATTTCCCGCGTCAGATGGATGAGACCTCAGGAGATACCGCTGTATGTCGCTGAGGGTCTTTTTGATCTCGGCATCGGCGGGTATGATTGGGTGCTCGAGCGGGGCTGTGAAAATGATGTTGAGATCATCATGAATCTCAATTACAGCAAGCAGAGCCATCGTCCAGTCAGACTGGTCGTGGCGGTTTCGGAAAACTCTGACATTCAAAAACCGACGGACATCAAACCCGGCAGCAAGGTGACCACGGAGTATGTGTCCATTGCCGCCAAGTATTTCGAGAAGCTCGGCATTCCGGTCAAAATCGACTTCTCATTCGGGACCACCGAGGCCAAGGTGCCCGAGATCGCCGATGTGGCCGTGGAATTGACCGAGAGCGGCTCTAGTTTGCGGGCCAATAACTTGAAGATCATCGATACGGTGATGGAGTCAAGCACGGTCTTGATGGCTAACAAGAAGAGCTGGCAAGATCCCGAGAAACGGGGACATATCAATGATATCGTCACTCTGCTTCGGGGTGTGCTGGAGGCGAGAGACAAGGTCTTGATGAAAATGAACGTTTCACAAGAGGCGCTCGATGCGGTGTTGGCCATCTTGCCGTCAATGAAACGGCCCACAATATCCCAGCTTTCCGGCGGCAACGGCAATCAGCTCTACTACGCAGTGGAATCGGTGGTCGAAAAAGACGGTATCAACACTTTGATACCGAATCTGAAAGCGGCCGGAGCCGAGGATATCATCGAGATTCCCATCTCCAAGGTCATTCGTTAACGGAGGATTGATATGCAAAGAAGCCGGGTCCGGGAGAAGATGCGTCGTCAGGAGCCCGTGTTGTGTACGGCTATCCACTTTCCCAACGCCAGTCTTGCCGAGATGATCGGACGGTTCGGCTTCGATTGCCTGTGGGTCTGTACGGAACACGTGGCCACGGATATGAGTCTGTTGGAACACATCGTGCGCGCCGGTCGACTGACGGGCATGGATGTCATGGTCCGAGTGGTGAGAGGTAATCATGACGATCTGATTCGGCCTTTGGAGATGGGAGCCAAAGGCTTAATGATTCCGCGGCTGCGTACTCCCGAAGAGGTGGAAAGAATTGTCTATGACACTCGTTTTTACCCCTTGGGCCAGCGCGGTATCGACGGAGCGAACCCCGATGCGGATATGGGCTTTGTGCCCATAGCGGAGTACACCCGATTTGCCAACGATCACACCTTTATCGTAGTGCAAGTCGAAGATGCGGAGGCCGTGGACTGCGTAGAAGAGATAGCCGCGGTCAGGGGTATCGATGTCATTTTTATCGGACCGGCGGATCTGTCTCAAAGCTACGGTATTCCTGGCGAGTTGAAGCATCCGAAGATCATCAAAGCCATAGAGCGGACCGTGGTCGCCTGTGAGAAAAACGGTATCTACTGCGGCACGCCCGGGCTGGATGTGGAGTATACCAAGATGCTCATGGACATGGGCGTTAAGTTCCTCACCGCTCCGGGGGATTTCGGACTCTTGTACCGAGGTTTTCGGCAGGTGGTCGAAACCTACAGCCAATTAGGCTTTACATTCGATCCACCCGAGTCTTAAGACAATGTGTTTTTTATGACGCTTAAGTGGGCGGGCGTTGCAATTTTGTGTGAAGGTATACTACTGCCGACAGTGAACTAAAAATGAGTCGGAGCTCACCGACAAGAGCGCAAGAGCCATGCATCCACTATAGACAAAGAAGGTGGAATCGCGATGCGAAAGGCTAGTGGAGCTTTGACGGTGTTGGCGGTAGTGTTCGTTGCGCTGTTGGTGATGGTAGGATACACGAGTGCTTCTCCCGTCCATTTAACATTTTGGTTCTACGTAGCCGGTCCAAATTTCGAAAACGTAAAGAATCTCGTCGAGGAGTTCAACCGAGAAAACGAGGACATACAGGTTGAGACCGTACTTGAGACCGGGTGGAAGCAGAAATTACCGGTGACCGTTGCCGCGGGCGTTCCTCCGGATGTCGTGTGGATGGACTGGATGTCAGTCGGGGCTTATGCTCAACAGGGTGTGATCGTCAATCTCCAAGAGGTGATGAAACGAGAAGGCAAGCTGGAAGCCTACAGCCGTGATTTCTTCCCCCCATTGTGGGAAACCAGTAAGTATGAGGGTGCCGTTTATTGTCTGCCTTTTGACACGAACAACATGCTGATGTTTTATAACAGGGATATTTTGAACAGATACGGCATCCCTGATCCCCCTCATAATTGGACCTGGGACGATTTCATCCGCGAGTGCAAAAAGATTGCCAGCCCTCCGGATCGCTACGCTTTCAGTACGATTAATGACTGGCGGCATTTCATCGATTTTCTCGGCGCGGCAGGCGGGCGGGTGCTTTCTCCGGACGGTAAGCAGGTGACCATAAACACGGCCGAGGCGATTGAGGCTCTGCAGTTTATGGTGGATATTCTACATACCTATCAGATTGCGCCCATGCCCACGGGCGGATGGCAGACCGGATTCGCCAACGGTCTTTTGGCTTTTGAAGTCCAGGGCAGTTACCGACTTCCGCAGTATGCGACTCTCGGCACCACAAACCTGGGTGCGGTGGCCCAGCCGCAAAGAAGGGCGCGGTACTCATCCGCAGGCGGTGAGTCGGTGGTGATCGTCAAGACCGAACCGCATCGGGAAGCGGCAGCCTGGCGGTTTGTCGATTGGATCACCAACACGGAGGCTAACGCCAAATGGTCGGCTGTCTCTGGTTATCTCCCCGTGCGTCGCTCTTCCATGAGCCATGGGATCTACCAGGCCATCCTGCGGAATGAGCCGTTGCGGCGTCTGTTTGCCGAGGAGCTCTCCTACGGCGATAGGCTGCCCACCGTCCCCACGGATAGAGTGTTCAACATTCTCGGTTCCATGGTCTCCAAGGCGGTGAATCAGTCAGTCACGGTCAATCAAGCGATCGCCGATGCCGAAAGAGAGCTGAAGGCGGCCTTGGCGATTCCCTGAAAGGAAGATCCTAAGATGGCGCATTCAGGTGCTCGCGCCGCAACGCATCTGATCAAACAAGCCGAAGAGGCCTCGGGCGCGGATTCGGCCCTTTGCTGGCCGGACAGATTTGTCCATGTGGTGGGTTGGCAGTGGCGGCCAACCCACCGTTCGAAGCCGAACGACGACAGAGTTCCGGTAGTCGTCAGCTCAAGGCATGTGGCTTTCCCGGGAATCTGTAAGACCGAGAAAGGCCGACTCTTGGTGGTCTATCGTGACGGACTGACACATGCCGGAGGTCAGCAGTTGACCGACGGGCGGGTCATGATGGCTGAAAGCCTTGACGGAGGACAGACGTGGTCAAAACCGTGGTTGATCTACGACGATCCGCATCTTGATGATCGCAACTCGGCTTTGATGTGCGCGGCTGACGGTCGAGTCGTTCATGTCTGGAACAAGTATCTGCAAGGTCAGGACTTCGGTGTCTTTTTGTCGGTCAGCGATGATGAAGGGCGGACATGGACCGCGCCAGTGCGTATCGGCGACAACCGCTTCCTGCGTACCCGCAGCCGACCCCTGGAGGTGCGGCGCTCCGACGGCAAAACGGAGTGGCTCATACCGATGTATGATTGCCTGAGCGAGATCAAGGCCGCCTATCTGGGGATCTACGATCCGCAAGACGGCAGCGCTGAAGTCTTTGCCGTCACTCCGGTCGGTCAAAGAAACGTGAGCGATGAATGGGCGTTGGCCCAGGCGGCCGACGGTCGATTGGTAGGTCTGATCCGCTCCAATACCGATCCGTTCCTGTTTCAGATCGAGTCATTCGACGGCGGACGAACCTGGCAGTCGCCCCGACCGACAAACATCCCGTCGCAGTCCACTCCGGCGGATCTCATCGCTTTGGATGACGGCCGGTTGCTGGTCACCTTTTCATTTCGTGAGCGGCGTAATGAAAGACAGGCGGTGTCGGAAGATCACGGCAGGGATTGGCAGGTGGCCTCTAGTATAGATGTATTTGATGCCACCTTGGACGGCGACCGCTCATATCCGGCGGCCGTGCAGATCGACAGTGAGACCGTGGGCACCGTGCTTTATGAGACTATGCCGGCGCCGCAGGGAGGAACGATCTGGTTTGCGCGGACCAAACTGGCCGATCTTGAGCGGCCGACGGTCGCTGCTTTGAGGTCGCAACATGCGAGCGAAGAAGCCGTGGCTTTGTTCGAGTTGCCCTCTGAAGGGCGCGGCCGGATGGCATTGACCGCTGAATACCGCTTTGTCGGGGAATTCGGCCCGCAACCGAGCGGTTTTGAACTGCTCTTGCAAGACAGGCAAGGGGGCCGCTTGCGCTGTGGTTACTGGATGGGTGGGGGTCTGAAGGATACGAATCACGTTCAGATTTCGTTCTCGGACGGTCCTGATGAAGAAGTGTTACTGCGGCAGAATGCCTTAGGCGGCCTGTATAACGACGGGAACGATCACAGACTCTCCGTTGTCTATGAGGATGGTCGCGTAGCGTTCGCCATAGACGGCGTGATCGAGGCCGTTGTTGAGCTGCCGGCAAAAGCGGCTTTCCAGCCGTGTTTCGGTGGAATCAGTGCCCGTCGGGCGGCGGTGGCCGTCTACGGGCTTGAGGGGCAACAGACCAAGTCCTAGAAGCGGGCGAGTTCTTTGACCTGGTCGCGGCAGCATCGGGGCGTCGTCACTCCATGCTGCCGTGTTTTTATGCCTTGCGGAAGAATTGGTAAATCGCCACAACATTGCGTCTTGTATTCAGATCGGTCAGTTCTATTGCCGTATGCCCTCGGCTGTGGTATGGTGATAGTGAAAAATATCACGAACTTCGTTCCGCTCGCCACTGTCGGAACACCAGGTAAGAGGCGAGTTATGATCCGTGCGCGTTTTTATTTGTTCGTTGATGCTGTTATGTGCTTAACTCTGACAGCTTTGAAGGTGTGGTGAGAGGGACGGCATGGTCGAGATCATAGTCTGCGTCGGCAGCTCATGTCATCTCAAGGGCTCGTATGACGTGATTCAGCGCTTGGAGGAGTTGGTGGCCGAACATGAGGCGGAAGATCTGGTCGATCTGAGTGGCAGTTTCTGCCTCGGTTCTTGTGGTAAAGGGGTCACCGTGAGAGTCGGTGAGGCTGTGTATCCCGACGTGCTGCCGGACGATGTCGATAGGTTCTTCGCTGAGTGTGTAAAGCCGCGTCTGGGGGTGTAGACGCTGCCGGTTCTATGGACTGATGTGGCCAATTGCCATGACTGTTACGCATGTGTACGAGCCTGTCCGGTCAAAGCGATTCGTGTCAACGTAGGTCACGCGGAAGTAGTCGAAGACCTCTGCATTCTAGACGGAGCTTGTGTGGCGGCCTGTCCGCAGGGAGCCAAGCGTGTGGAACAGCATGGCGAATTCGTGGAGGCCTGCTTGGAGCAGGAACGAGTGGCCTTCAGTCTGGCTCCCAGCCTGGCAGCGGCGATTGATTGCCAACCCGAGGTGGTAGCCGCGGCTTTACGTCGTTTAGGGGCGTGCGCGGTGGCGGAAACCTCGGAGGTGACTCACTGGGTGAGTCGGCGCCACTGGGAACAAGCTCAACGAGCGGGCGCCGTCATTTCGAGTTGCTGTCCTTCCGTGGTCAATCTGATCACCCATTATTATCCGGGTGTGTTACCTTATTTGTCCGATGCGGTATCACCCATGATAGCTCACGCTCGGACGGCAAGGAAGGTTTTGGGCGCGGACGTTAAAGTAGTCTTCGTGGGTCCTTGCATCGCCAAGAAAAAAGAGATGAAGGAAAAAGGCATCGCCGGAAGCGTCGATGCGGTGCTCACGTTCCAAGAGCTCAAGGGGCTTCTGCAACGTCATTTGCCTCACTGGGAAGAGTTGGAGCCTGAGTCGTTTGATGCTTTCATAGCCCCGGTTGACGAGAAAGAAGCGGCTGCACAACGGCGTTTCCCGTTGCCCGGTGGTATGGTGCCTTTGTTGACGGACGAGCCTCCTGAGGAAGACATTCTCGTGATCACCGGTATCGACAAGTGCATGGAGCTTCTGGCGGATATTCCTCGTCACGGCATGCCCGCCAGAGTGGTTGAGTTGATGGCCTGTGACGCTGGTTGCGTAGGCGGACCCGGGATGGATTCGGAACTTCCGGTTTTTCGTCGCGTTCAAAGAGTCAGCGCCTACGCCAAGACGGCTATGTCAAGGCGTCATCTCGGGGCGGTCAAATACGGCGATGTCGATTTGAGGCGCGTCTATGAGGATCAAAGACCGCATTTGCCTCAACCCTCGGAAGAAGAGATACGGGCCATTTTGGCCGCGATCGGCAAGCGCGAGCCCGAAGATGAGCTGAATTGCGGCGCCTGTGGATACGATTCGTGCCGAGCCAAGGCGGTGGCGGTTTATCAGGGGATGGCCGAGCAGGAGATGTGCCTTCCCTACATGCGTCGCAAGGCCGAATCGATTGCCGATCTGACCATTGCGGCTACGCCGACCGGCGTGATCGTCGTCAATCGTGATCTTCACGTTTTGGCGCTCAATCCTGCGGCGGAGCGTATTTTGGGCAGACAGGCCAATGAGCATGTCGGACGTCCTCTGTGGCGACTGGGCGATCCCAGTCGCGTCGAGAAGGCCTTTGCTGAGCAAGCCTCTTCTTCGACTATCGTCTGTCTGGAAAAGCAAGACCGAGTGATCCGTGAAGATCTGGTCTATGATCGCAAAAACGATCTGGTGATCATGATGCTCACGGATATCACGGATGAAGTCAGAAGGCAACAAGAGTTTGCCAGTCTCAAAGAAGCCTCACTGGAGCGCGCCCAGCAGGTGATCGAAAAGCAGATGCGAGTCGCTCAAGAGATCGCCGGATTGCTGGGAGAGACCACGGCCGAGACAAAAGCCATACTCACACAACTCATGCAGCTGTTCCAAACCGGTGAGAGAGGCGGGAATCGCCCATGAGTCTTGCCGTGAATCAACCGCCCGTAGATCAAAAGCGTGACATCGTCATCGAGCATGCTGTGGTGTGCATACCCAAGGACGGCGAAGAGTTGTGCGGCGACAGCACACAGGTCATTTCTCGCGGCGATGCCACGATCGCGGTGCTCGCCGACGGTTTGGGCAGTGGTGTGAAAGCCAGTATTCTATCGACCATGACGACCCGGATTGCGGCAACGTTGTTCGACAAGGGTCTGCCACTTGACGCGGTGGTCGACACACTGAGCAGTACGTTGCCGGTGTGTAAAGTGCGCAATCTCGCCTACTCGACGTTCACCATTGTCTTGATCGAGGCAGGACGGGCGGCATATCTGGCTGAGTTCGACAATCCTCCTGCGATTCTGGTACGTGACGGCGAACTGGTGGAACTTGTGCGGCACGAACGCCGCATCGGGGATCATGCAGTGACTGAAGCATCGGTGGAGCTTGAGGAGGATGATTTTCTGGTGGTCGTTAGCGACGGTGTGGTACATGCCGGCATCGGTGGGTTGATACCGCTCGGCTGGCGCTGGGAAAACGTGGCCGAGTATGTGCGCCGTAATTCGGTGCATATGGAGTCGGCGCTCGATTTGGCTCGCCGGTTGGAAAAAACGTGCAGACATCTGTACGAAGGCAAACCCGGCGATGACGCGACCGTGCTGGTCATGAGGCCGCGTCGTCCGGTCTCGCTGACGATGGTCGTTGGACCTCCTGAGGATCCCAACGACGATGCCAGAGTGGCGGAACTGCTGCGAGAGGCTTCGGGGATGAAGGTTGTCTGCGGAGGCACTACGGCGAGTCTGATCGCCAGGGAGTGGCAGGTGCCTTTGCGGATTGATCTTGACACCATGAGTCCTGACGATCCGCCGCTGGCTCATATGCCGGGTGTCAATCTCACGACCGAGGGCATTATCACCATCAGTCGCACCTTGGATCTTCTCAAAAGCGGCAGGAGGATTGAGGATCGGCGAGAGGCTCCCTATCGCTTGGCACGACTGCTCA
This sequence comes from Clostridia bacterium DTU080, assembly GCA_001513395.1. Taxonomy (GTDB): domain Bacteria; phylum Bacillota; class Limnochordia; order DTU080; family DTU080; genus DTU080. The sequence continues at coordinate 14,290 of LFTP01000082.1, read as the reverse complement.
TGCAGGCGGACGATATCCACTTCGTCATAGGGCGGGCGATCAATCCTGCACATCAGAATCCGGATCTGGGGGGACGTCTGGCACTGAAGTTTCAAGTGATTGAGGAGTTGCGGCGGGAGTTAGTGGCGCGAGGAAAACACGTGAGAACAACCTGCTTCTAATGAATGAAAGGGCGGAGAGCGATGGCACTGGCATGCGATAAACAACCAAACGGTGTGGCCAACGGCGATCTGCTTCATCTGGAGCAAGTCAATGAGGCCATAGAGAAGTACGGTCGTAAGAAGTCTTCACTGATACCTATACTGCAACGCGTCCAAGAGATCTATCACTATTTGCCCGAGGACATCTTGACCTATGTGGGCACGGTACTGGAGATTCCTCCGGCAACGGTATTCGGGGTAGCTACATTCTACGCTCAGTTCGCACTGGAACCGAAGGGTAAGTACGTAATCCGTGTCTGTGACGGCACAGCTTGCCACGTGCGGCGCTCAATGCCGGTGCTCAAGGCCATTCGGGACAAGCTCAATCTCGCTGAGGGGATGAAGACCACAAGAGACGGTCTGTTCACCGTCGAGACGGTTTCGTGCCTGGGTGCTTGCGGTCTGGCCCCGGTGCTGATGATCAATGACCAGGTCCATGGCCAAATGACGCCGGAAGCGATAGAGATCATTTTGGATGAGATTATGAAGCGGGAAGGTGGCGAACAGGCTTGATCAAATCGGTGGCTGTCTTAAAAGAACATGCTGCAGCAGCGAAGGAAAAACTGCGCGACTGCCGCCTGCGTATTTTGGTCTGTGCCGGTACCGGCTGTATGGCCAACGGCGCGCTGAGCGTCTACGAGCTTTTGAAAGAAAAAGCCAGCGACCTGAAGGACGTAGTCGATATCTCGTTGCATGAGGGCGATCTGTGTGGCGGCGAGACCTGGCTCGGCGAAGGGGTATCCGTAAAACACAGCGGCTGTCACGGCTTTTGTGAGATGGGTCCTTTGGTTCGCATTGAACCTTCGGGTCTTCTGTACTGCAAAGTGAAAGCCGAAGATGTCGATGAGATCGTCTCCCGGACGATTCAAAAGGGCGAAGTCATCGAGCGCTTGATCTACAAGCATCCGGTCACGGGTGAGACTTTTGCCCGGCAGGATGAGATACCCTTCTACGCTCATCAGACTCGGCTGACTCTGGCCAACTGCGGTCACTTGGATCCTGAGGATATTGACGAGTATATCGCCTATGACGGGTACCAGGCTTTGGCCAAGGCCCTGACGGAGATGACTCCGCAACAGGTGGTTGAAGAGATCGGAGCGGCGCATCTGCGCGGCCGCGGCGGCGCCGGATTTCCTACCGCTCGCAAGTGGGCGGCGGCCCAGCAAGAACAGTCGGACATCAAGTACGTCATCTGCAACGGTGACGAGGGCGACCCGGGTGCCTTTATGGACCGCTCGATCATGGAAGGTGATCCGCACCGCGTCATAGAGGCTATGATGATCGCCGGTTATGCCATTGGAGCGTCCGAGGGTTATATCTACGTCAGAGCGGAGTATCCGTTGGCCGTGAAGCGTCTGTATCGGGCCATCGATCAAGCCAAGGCATACGGTCTGTTGGGTAAAAACATCCTGGGGACCGACTTCTCGTTTGATCTGCACATCAAGGAAGGCGCCGGAGCCTTTGTCTGCGGTGAAGAGAGCGCTCTTATCGCTTCCATCGAAGGCGAGCGCGGCATGCCCAGGCCCAAGCCTCCGTATCCGGCTCAAAAGGGACTCTGGGGCAAGCCCACGGTGATCAACAACGTAGAGACTCTTGCTGCAGTACCTTATATCATCTTGCGTGGCGCCGAGGAATTCAGGAAGTACGGCTCCGAACAGAGCCCCGGCACCAAGACCTTTGCTCTCACCGGTGATGTCGCCAACACGGGCCTAATCGAAGTGCCCATGGGCTTGACCCTGCGCGAAGTGGTGTTTAACATCGGCGGCGGTGTGCGACAGGGTAAAGCGCTGAAGGCGGTGCAGATCGGAGGGCCGTCTGGAGGCTGTCTCACTGAAGAACACCTAGATCTTCCCTTGGACTTCGACTCCCTGCAGAAGGCAGGAGCGATGGTCGGCTCAGGCGGTCTTGTCGTCATGGATGAAGACACGTGTATGGTCGAAGTTGCTCGCTTCTTCATGGGATTCACGCAGAATGAATCTTGCGGCAAGTGCGTGTTGTGCCGCGAAGGCACCCGACGGATGCTCGAGATTCTGGAGCGAATGGTGATCGGTGAGGGACGCGGAAGCGATCTCGATCTTCTGGAGGAGCTTGGCGAAGCAGTAAAAGAGGGCTCTTTGTGCGGTCTGGGCAAGACTGCTCCCAATCCCGTGTTGACCACGATGAAGCACTTCCGTTCGGAATACCTGGCGCACGTGGAGGACCATCGCTGCCCGGCGCGCGTCTGTGAGGCGCTGAAAATCTACAGGATCGTGGCTGAGCTGTGCAAGAGCTGCGGTGCCTGTGCCCGAGTATGCCCGACGGGAGCCATTACGGGTAAGCGTAGAGAGCCGTACGTCATTGATCCTGAAAAGTGCATCCGATGCGGCGCCTGTGTAGAGGCTTGCCGATTCGATGCTATTGAGGAGGTCGTCTAAATGGGCAAACCGGAAAACGGTCGAGTTGACCAGAAGGCCACAATCATCGTCGACGGCCGGGAAGTAGCTATAGAGGGCGAGCCCAACCTTCTGGAAGTGATCCGCAAGGCCGGTGTTGAGCTGCCGACTTTCTGCTACCATTCGGAGCTGTCGGCTTACGGAGCTTGCCGTCAATGTCTGGTGGAAACCGAGGACGGCAGGATTCTGGCCAGCTGCAGCACCCCGGTGACACCGGGTATGGTCATCAAAACTCATACGCCCAGAGTCCAAAAGATTCGGCGTATCGCTTTGGAATTGTTACTGGCCAATCACGATCGCGAGTGCACGACATGCAGTAAGAGCGGCGCTTGCAAGTTGCAGGATCTTTCTCAGCGCTACAACATCACGGATGTGCGCTTTGGCAAGCGCGATGAGAAGATACCGCTTGATCTGTCGAGTCCGGCCATCGTCCGCAATCCGAATCGCTGCATCCTCTGCGGCGACTGCGTGAGAGTCTGCCAGGAAGTTCAGGGCATAGGTGTCTTGGACTTCGCCTTCAGAGGCGCCAAAACCGTAGTCACTCCGGCTTTCGGCAAAGACATGGCCGATGTCGAGTGTGTCAATTGCGGTCAGTGTGTGGCGGTCTGCCCGACAGGGGCTTTGATCGTCAAGTCTGAGACCGAAAAGGCTTGGGAAGCCATCTACGACGACAGCAAAGTGGTCATCGCTCAGATCGCTCCGGCGGTACGGGTTAGCATCGGCGAGATCTTCGGCATGAATCCCGGAGAGATCAGCTTGGGTAAGCTGGTAACGGCACTGCGGATGCTCGGTTTTGACAAAGTGTTTGACACCAGCTTCGCCGCTGATCTGACGGCTATCGAAGAGACTGCCGAGTTCATTGGTCGGTTGCAAAACAAAGAAAGACTGCCGCAGTTCACCTCCTGCTGCCCGGCGTGGGTGACCTATGCGGAGCAGTATCATCCGGAACTGCTGCCGAACCTGTCGAGCTGCCGTTCTCCGCAGCAGATGTTCGGTTCATTGGCCAAGCGGTACTACGCCCGTGAGCTGGGCATAGAGCCTAAGGACCTGTTCGTGGTCTCCATCATGCCCTGTACGGCCAAGAAGTTTGAGGCGGAAAGACCCGAGTTTAGCAACGACGGAGTACGAGACGTGGATCTCGTGCTGACGACGCAAGAGATAGGTCATATGATCAAAGAGAAGGGTATCGCCTTCGACGAACTCGAGGATGACTCACTGGATATGCCCTTCGGCTTCACGACGGGAGCTGGTGTGATCTTCGGCGTCACCGGCGGTGTAGCGGAGGCGGTGTTGCGCTCAGCCAACTACATCCTGACCGGTGAGGAACTGCCTCAGGTCAACTTTAAAGAAGTGCGGGGCCTGCAAGGCGTACGCGAGGCAACCGTTGACGTCGCCGGACAAGAGGTACGAGTCTGCGTGACGCATACGTTGGCTCGGGCCAAGGAGATCATCCGTCGCGTGCAGGAGGGTGAAGCTCACTACGACATTATCGAAGTCATGGCCTGCCCAGGCGGTTGTATCGGCGGCGGCGGTCAGCCCGGTACCCAGTCACCCGAGTTGCGGCAAAAGCGGGCCGCCGGCATCTACAAGGCGGATACCTCCTTGCAGCTGCGCAAGGCACAGGAGAACCCCTTGGTGGCCGCTTTGTACGACAAGTGGCTCGGCGACGTGGGCAGCGACGAGGCCCATGAGGCTTTGCACACGGAGTATGTTCAAAGACGGCGCATCAAGTCGGAAGGAATCCCGGTGCTCACCGGCCAGTCGACTGAGAGCAAGGTCGATGTAGAGGTCTGTGTTGGCACGTGCTGCTATGTCAGGGGCTCGGGCCAGATCCTGGGCAATTTGGCCAAGCGTCTGGAGGAGTCCGGCTACGCTGACCGAGTCAACCTGCGAGCGGCCTTCTGCCTGGAAAACTGCGCCGGTGCACCGTCGGTGCGCGTCGGTTCGAAGATACTGGGTGGGCTTTCTCCCAACAAGACCGAGGATGTCATGGAAGAGATCATGGAGTCGCTGAAAGAAAAGGTGGGAAGTGAGTAGTAAGTGAGTACACGGCAGGCAGCGGACAAAAGCAAGAGTGTAGAGGACGCCAGCCCGGAATCGATCACCCTACCCCGCCCTACACTGGAGCGGCTGCCGGCTTACTACCGTGTTGTGGCAGCAGCCGTCAAGTCAGGTGAGGCCTATATCGCCAGTTCGGAGCTGGGACGACGGCTGCAAATCGATGATGCCCAAGTGCGTCGCGATCTGAGTTGCGTGTGGGGGAAAGGACGTCCGGGACTGGGATACAAAGCGGTGGATCTGCTGCACCGTTTGGAAGACGTACTGGGTTTCAACAATGTCACTGATGCGGTTTTGGTTGGAGCGGGCAGACTCGGTTTGGCACTGTGTGCGTATCCCGGCTTCCGCTCCTACGGGATACAGATCGTGGCCGTCTTCGATGCAGATAAGAATAAGATCGGCAAGAAGCTTCCCGGGGAGGGAAACGCCGGACGGGTCATCCTGCCGGTGGACAAATTGGGAGATTTGGTGCGGCGCCTGCGCATCCAGCTGGGCATCATAACAGTGCCTGAACACGAGGCCCAGGGTGTGGCCAATACGATGGTGGAAGCCGGTATTCGGGCCATCTGGAACTTCGCTCCGGTGAGTCTGACGGTTCCCTCCGATGTCGTGGTGCGCAATGAGGATCTGGCCATAGGTTTGGCCACCTTGCAGCATTATCTGACCAAATGACCGAACCGCAAAAGAGTCGAGCAGTCGGTTTTACTCCGACTGCTCGACTTGTTGCTCTACCGTGGCCTCTTTGACGAAATCCAGTAGCATGAGCTTGCGTCGTAGCTCGGCAGGGTCCTCAAACCTGCCTTTGACCACCACACGACCGTCGACAACGCTCACATCGTCCAGGCGATACTCGTGCAAAGCTTCTTCTTGCATGATCCATCGGCGCAGAGTCAATGTGTGCAGCCGGTCCGGATTCTTTTGGCCCAGTCTGACCAGGCTGAAATTGTGGAAAGTCTCCCAAAGGTAGTCGTAGACGGCGCCGGTCCAAAACATCAAAAGCAGGAGAATGCCGCCGCCGGAGAAGGTGTCGAGACCGGGGCTCACATCCTCGGATATATCGGGGAGAATAAACATGTACAATATAGGTAAAAAAGGAATAAAGACGTAGGTAAACAACGTGTGAGGGAGAAAATCACGGTTGAACAACCGGTAGCGCTTCTCTTTGATCAGGGCGTGTCGGCGCCACAGTCCGAGTAGCGCTCCTAAGACAGCCAAAAAGACCAGGGAGAACAAGAACGTACCGCGGCGAACCGGGCTTAAAGGAAAGACAAGGAGAATGAAGGTCATGATGACCCCGGCCATAGCCCCGGCTGTAGCCACATAGAGAGGCTCGCCGTAGGCCAAAAGACCTTCGAAGCGCGCGGTGCGAATATCAGTCAGTGAGCCTTCCCACTGATGCGGCCGAGTGGGACGAAACTCTTGCCAAAAACCCATGAGGCATCTCTCCTACGGCGCTGGCTAAATGTTATAATACGGCGGTGGATGCGTGGCTCCTTGTTTGTTTGTCAACACGAAGGAACAGCGAGTCACGAAGCGAATAGTGGTAGCTGATGAAGGAGGATTGTGAAATGGCATATGTCATCTGTGAACCTTGCATTGGCGTTAAAGACACAGCGTGCACTGAGGTATGTCCGGTCGAATGCATTCACCCCGCGAAGGATGAAGAGGGCTTCGAGGAGGCCGAGCAGCTCTACATCAATCCCGATGAGTGCATAGAGTGCGGAGCTTGCGCCGCCGAGTGCCCGGTACAAGCCATCTTCCACGAAGACGAAGTACCCGAAGAGTGGCAGTCTTTCATCGAGAAGAACGCCAAGTACTATCAAGAGTAAGAGATCGAGAGGCGGATTCGCTCCGCCTCCCGACACCCTGCCTCATTCAGCTTCTTGTTCCAGCCTTATTCCCCTTTGAGTTCCGTCCAGATCCTGTCATAGATCACCGTAGCTTCGCCCACGTCTTTTAGCCACTCCGCCTTTTGAAGAGCCGACTCCGGAGGATAGGCTGCCGGGTTGTTCAATATCTTCGGGTCGGTAAAGGCGTGTGACGCCTTGTTCGGGTTTCCGTAAGGGAACGCTTCCGACAGCTGGGCGCTGATTTCGGGGCGCAGCAAGAAGTTGATAAACTCGTGGGCCAGATCCTTGTTCTTTGCTGACTTGGGAATGGCCAACGTATCCATCCATATGCCGCCGCCTTCTTCCGGTATCACATAGAGGATGTTCGGATTCTCGAGAGCGGCCAGGACCGCTTCTCCGTTCCAAACCATGCCCAAATAGACCTCACCGGAGAGCAGAAGTGATTTGGGGCTGTCGCTGTCGAAGGCTTTGACGGCTGGCATCAGCGCGCTTAGCTTCTGTTTGGCGGCCTCGAGATCTTGCGGGTCGGTGCTGTTGCGCGACTTGCCTATTACTTGCAGGCCCATCCCGATTATCTCCCGGGGATCGTCAGGCAACACTATATAGCCGGCGTACTTGGGATTCCACAGGTCCTCCCACTTGGTGATCTTGTCTTTGACAAATTCCGTGTTGACGGCAATGCCCACCGTACCCCACATGTAGGGTACGCTGTAGCGGTTTTCCGGATCGAACTCCAGGTTTAAAAACCGTGGGTCCAGATTGTCCCAGTTGGTAAGGACCTCTTTGTTCAAAGGCTCAAGCAGTCCCTGCTTCAAAAGCACTGAGACCATATAGTCAGAAGGAACAATGATATCATAGCCCGAGGCGCCGGCGGTCAGTTTAGCCAGCATCTCTTCGTTGCTCGAATACGTGTCGTAGTTAATCCTGACCTGATACTCTTTGGCGAAAGCATCCAGGATCTCTTGAGGCATGTACTCGGTCCAATTGAAGATGTTCAACTCAGCCGTCTGTCGGCCGCGTAGAGTCCTGGGTACAATGATCGCAGCCGCGATCAACAAGATCACCAAAGGAACAGTCCACCGGCCCAAGATTTTTTTCATGCAAACCGACCTCCTTACGTTAGCGCTTCTGTGCTCCAGAACGCGGATGATTAATCCCGAATACGGACTAACTTGTCATAGGCCACGATGGCCGTGGCGGAGACCACCAACAAGACTGTACACAAGGCGTTTATCTCAGGGGAGACTCCGAATTTGACCATGGAGAATATATAAAGCGGCAGAGTGGTTGAGCCGGGGCCGGCCGTGAAAAAGGTGACGATAAAATCGTCCAAAGACATGGTGAAAGCCAGCAGTGCACCGGCAACAATCCCCGGAGCCGCAATAGGAAGGGTGACTCTGAAAAGGGCCTGCCACTCGGTGGCACCGAGATCGAGAGCGGCCTCGACGAGTGAATCGTCAAAACCCTCAAGTCTGGCTTGTACGATAAGCGCCACGAACGGAGCACAGAAGGCCACATGGGAGATGATCACCGAGGTCACACCGAGTTCGATATTCGTCAGCACGAAAAAAGCCAACAGCGATATCCCCATCACGGTTTCGGGAACAATGACCGGTACATAGACGAAAAGCTCCGTGAGGCGACCCAAAACAGAGGAATTGCGATGCATGCCCAAGGCCAGGCCCGTGCCGAGGATCGTGGAAAGCACGGTGGTGACCGTAGCGATAATCAGACTGTTTTTGGCGGCGGCCAAGATATTGGCGTTGGTGAGCAGTTTGGCGTACCAGGCCAGTGTAAAGCCTTCCCAGTTGACGTTAAAGCGGGAAGCGTTGAAGGAGAACACCACGAGGACCGCGATGGGCAAGTATAAGAAAAGATACCCTAACACGACATAGATCCACAGACAGCGTCGCGACACCGACCAAACCTCCCCTTAGCCGTGTCCTTGCGCTCTTTGCAGGACGTGTCTATAGATGAAAAGAGCCAGGAGCATGGCAACGATCAAAAAGACAGAGGCCGCTGAGCCAAAAGGCCAATTGCGGGCCGACAGGAACTGGTTCTTGATCAGATTGCCGACCAACATGGTGCGGGCTCCGCCGAGCAGGTCCGGAATGGCGAACATGGCCAGTGCCGGAATGAAGACCAAAACACAGCCGGCGGCAATGCCTGGCAACGACAGGGGCAGTATGACTTTGGTCAACACGTATCGACCTTGGGCTCCCAGGTCCATGGCTGCTTCGATGTACGAGCGGTCGATCTTTTCCAGGGAAGCGTAAAGCGGCAAGATCATAAACGGCAGCCAGTTGTAGACGAAACCGAGCAGTACGGCTCCCGGTGTGTAAAGCATTCTCAATGGCTCGCTAATCAGGCCTAGGTGCATGAGCAGACCGTTGATCAGCCCTTGTCCGCGCAGGATGATGATCCAGGCGTAGGTGCGAATGAGGAAGTTGGTCCAAAAAGGCACAACGATAAGCAGCAGAAGGCGATTCTTCCTCGGCTCAGGTGAGGAGGCTATGGCATATGCCATGGGATAGCCCAAAACAAGGCACAAAACCGTGGTGGCAAAAGCAAACAGAAAAGAACGCCACAGAATGGCCAGATAGAGCCGATCGGCCAGGCGAGCGTAATTCTCCAGAGTCCACTTGAACTCGATACCACCGTATGTGCCGCGGCTGGCAAAGCTGTAGACAACGACCAGGGCGAGCGGAAGGATGCTAAAGATCACCAGCCAAATCATTCCCGGCATCAGCAGGATGGCGCGGTGGCGCTGTCCGCCGGGGATCTCACCGATGGGTTCTTCTCGCTTTGAGCGTTGTCTGCGAAGCTGTGGAAAAACAGCCATGGTGCATCCCTTTCTTTACTCAGTAAGAATATGACCGGCAGACGAAGGCCAGTGAAGCTGAACTTCTGAATCGGTAGGAATGGAGACCACGCTTGAGCTGCTCAATCTGGCGGCAGTGATAGTCAAGCCGGGATTGATGTCCGTTATAGCCTTCAGAGTGGCTCCCAGATAGACGACTTCGCGCAGCACTCCTTTGACCACCGCCGTCTTTTCCGACGGCGCAGGGGCTTCTTGGGATGAGACGGGCAGAACGCGGATGTTTTCCGGTCTGACCATGATCCAAATCGCTTGGTCCGGACGCAAGCCCTCACGCCGAGCGCACGGGAGGCGGTGACCGTTGACTTCCGCCCAGACAGTGTCCGCCGTGATCTCGCTGACGCGGGCCTGCAACAGATTGGCCTCACCGATGAAATCGGCGACAAAACGGGTTTTGGGATACTCATAGATGGCCGCGGCGGTATCCAGTTGATGGACGATTCCGGCGTTCATGACCGCAATGCGATCGGACATGGCCAAGGCTTCTTCTTGGTCATGGGTCACGTAGATGAACGTCACGCCCAGCCGGCGTTGTAGGCTCTTTAGCTCGATCTGCATGGCTTTGCGCATTTTCAGATCAAGTGCGCCCAAAGGTTCATCGAGAAGAAGCACCTTCGGGTGACAGACCAGCGCCCGGGCCAGAGCCACGCGTTGTTGCTGGCCGCCGGAGAGTTGACGGGGTTTGCGCTCGCCCAGGTTGTCGAGTTTGACCAGTTTCAACGCCCAGCGTACGCGTTCATCGATGGTGGAGGGGTCAAGTCTTCTCAGACGCAAGCCAAAAGCGATATTTTCATAGACAGTAAGGTGCGGGAATAAGGCATAATTCTGAAAGACTGTGTTGACATCGCGGCGATAGGGAGGAACGTCGTTGACCATTTTGTTCCCAATGTAGACGTTTCCAGACGTCGGTTGTTCAAAGCCGGCGATCAGTCTCAGTGTGGTGGTTTTTCCGCAGCCGCTTGGACCCAACAAAGTGAGAAATTCGCCCTCTGCGACGTCCATAGAGAGATTATCCACGGCGAGAAAATCGCCAAACATCTTGCTGACCGATTCCAGCTTGACCATTCTTCGATCGATCCCGCTCCTTTATCGGCTTCTCAAGTGCGCACTCATGGATATGAGCGCCCCGGCAAGTCTGGGCGCTCATGCGCGGCTTGCAGAAACCAATTTTTTGACACGCTACTATCGCGGTTGGGTGCGCAGTGCACCACCAACCTTGATGCATTCTTATTCTCGTTTGTGGTGGCGGTACCTTCCGCATTCAGCACCCAGGGACAAATTTTCTGAGACGGTAGGGCAGGTACGATGAGTGTTGAAGAGAAACAGCATGGACAGTGTATCAAAAAAGCGAGGGATGTCACGATATGAAAGAACAGATTATTGCTCAAGGAGCACCGCGAGGTGCCGGTCCCTACTCACAGGGCCTCAAAGCCGGAAATCTGATTTTCGTCTCGGGCCAAGGACCGGTCGATCCGTCGACGGGCAAGGTGATTGAGGGTTCGATCAAAGATCAAGTGCGGCGGACTTTGAACAATGTGAGAGCCATTTTGGAGGCCGCCGGGTCTGATTTGACTATGGTGGTCAAGGTCAATGCCTACCTCAGTGATATGAACGACTTTCCGGCCTTCAACGAGGTCTACAAAGAGTTTTTCCATGAGCCCTATCCGTGCCGGACGACGGTCGGCGCCAATTTGCCGGCGGGATTCAGCGTCGAGATAGACTGCATCGCCATCCAGCGGTCGTAGCATAATGGCTCTCCCCAATGCTCATCCTAAGATGGAGATCAAGCAGAGGGGGGAATTCAGTGCCGCAGCATATCCACTGTACGGTTGAAAACTGCTATTACTGGGACACTGGCAACTACTGTCTGGCCAAAGAGATTCTGGTGACCACCGATCCGGAGGCCAGTAGCACACCTGAGCGTGTTGATGCTACCAACATGATGGAGGTGGCCTCTGAGATCGGCAGCACCTCGGCGCGAAGCTGCATGGCCACTTGTTGCAAGACCTTCCATGACAAAAATCGCAGCTCGAGCCCGCCAGTGCCGAAGCTGAGCCGGGCTGAAGTGACGCAGAGTGCTCAAAAAAGCTGAATCTAAGCGTAACCTGGGATCCGTTGCGGATCCCAGGTCTGCATTAAGGTACTGTCAGGCGGCGCTGCCGTCTTTGAGTGTGCGGATGGCCGTCTGACGCAAAGACTCCGCTTGAGCCAGGAGTTCGCTCAATTCCTCGGCGGGTATGTCGGCCCGCTCCAGTTCCCGAAGTACGTCCATCAGCTGACGGGTTGTCGACCACAGGGTCGGTTGGAATCGTCCGGTGGCCAGGCCCGATGCGATCTGAGTGGAGGTGTCCGCCAGCGCGTACTCGGAAAGATGAGCTGGGACCTCGATGGGTACGCCCAGACGACGATGGAGCAGCTCTTGTAGATCGGCAAGGGCCCGCTCTTCACCGTGAACCAAAAAGATGGCTCGGGGCAGGCGCTCCAGTCGTGACACCCAGTCAATGAGTTCGCGCTGATCGGCATGAGCTGAAAATCCCTCAAGTTGATGGATTTCCGCTTGAACCTTGACGTATTCGCCGTGAATACGCACGATCGGTTCTCCGTCGACGATCTGCCTGCCAAGGCTGCCTTCCGCCTGATAGCCGACAAAGACCACCGAGCACTCCGGTCTCCAGAGGTTGTGCTTCAAATGGTGTTTGATGCGACCGGCCGGCGCCATGCCGCTGGCCGATATAATCACGGCCCCGCTTTTGATCTTGTTTAACTGCATGGATTCTTCAGGGGTTCGCACCAGGCGCAGATTTGGGAAATAGATGGGTACGTCCCCGGCGAAGTGGCGGAAGCGCTGAGCCTCCTCGTCAAACAGATCGACATGGCGGGCAAATACTCGGGTGGCCTCTACGGCCAGAGGGCTGTCGACGTAGACATTCTGTGGAGCCAACTCCCCGCTGTGGATGAGCCGATTGAGACCGTACAAAAGGTCCTGTGTCCGCTCAACGGCAAAGGCGGGGATAATGACGTTGCCCCCACGGCGGAACGTGTCCTTGATGATCCGAGCCAGCTCAATGTAGTTGTCTTCAGGCTCCTCACGGGCCCGATCACCGTAGGTGGCCTCCATGATGACGAAGTCGGCGGCACCCGGTTTCTCCGGATCAGGCACGATCGGCCGGTTGCTGGCACCTAGATCGCCGGTAAAAAGCAACGTGATTCGCTTTTCTTCTTCCACAACGTGCAACTCCACCAATGCCGAGCCCAACATGTGCCCTGAGGGGCGCAAGACCGCTATGATGTTCGGGGTGACCGCCACTCGACGGTAGTAATCTACGGCCTCGAAACGCTCCATGGTCGCATGGGCATCGGCCACGGTGTAGATGGGAGCAAGCAGAGGCTTGTTCTGTCGGGCTAGTTTGCGGTTCTTACGCTCCACCTCGGACTCTTGGATATAAGCGCTGTCAGCCAGCATGATCTCGCAAAGGTCTTTCGTTGGCGGAGTAGCATAGATGGGACCGCGAAAGCCTTCCTTGACCAGTTTGGGCAGCAGGCCGCTGTGATCGATATGAGCGTGTGTGAGCACGACGGCATCGATCTCAGCCGGGTTAAAAGGAAACGGTCCGTAGTTTCGCTCCTGCAAAGCCTTGCTGCCCTGGTAGAGCCCGCAGTCGATGAGAACTTGTTGATCTTTCGCTGTCACTAAGATAGCCGATCCGGTGACTGTTTGGGCGGCACCGCAGAACTTAAGACGCACGGCAAAAACTCCTTCCGAAAATCCTGGTCATCTTCTACAGAATCTTGACACATGTTGGAGTCGGAAGCCCGTCCAGCTCACTGACCTGGCGCAGATCCCCGGTTTGCTCGTCGATGCGAAAGGCTACGATGTTGTCGCTGTCTTGATTGGCGACGATCAGGAACGATCCGCTCGGGTCGACGGCAAAACCGCGCGGGGTGCGTCCGCGGGTGGAGTGGTGGTTAATCAGATCGAGATAACCCGAAGAGCGATCCACTCGATAGCTCACGATGCTGTCGTGGCCCCGATTGGAACCGTAAAGGAAGCGTCCCGACGGGTGAATGTGGATATCCGCGCAGTAGTTGGTGTCGGAAAAACCCTCGGGAAGCGTCGTCACCGTCTGGAGCGCAGTCAGTCGTCCCTCCTCGCCGTCATAGGAGAAGACCGTGATCGTGGAATTGAGTTCGTTTATCACATAGAAGAATCGACCGTTTGGATGAAAAACTGAATGCCGCGGCCCGGCACCCGGTGAAAGCGTGGCCCAAGGCGGTGTGTGCTGAACGAGTCGCCATTGATGGCGATCAATCTTGTAGATCACTATTCTGTCCAGGCCCAAATCGGCGGCCAGGGCAAAACGGGCTTGCGGGTCAAAGATGATGTTGTGCGCGTGAGGGGCTTCCTGGCGCTTGGGATCCACGCTGCGCCCTTCGTGTTGAACGAAGGATGTGGCCGCCTGGAGCGAACCGTCCTCATTGATGGGCAGCATGGCAACGCTACCGCCGCCGTAGTTGGCCACCAAAACGCAACGCCCTTCGGGATCGACGCTCAGGTGGCAGGGTCCGGTACCCATGCTGGCCTGTTGGTTGAGACGGTGCAGGCTCTTTGTCTTCTCGTCGATAACAAAGGCAGACACGGCGCCACTTCTGGCACCCGTGAAATCTCTGACTTCGTTGACCGCATACAAGAACTGTCCGTTGGGGTGAATGGCCACATAGGCGGGGTTTTGTCGATCGGGAGTCACGCTTTGCAGCTGCCAGCCGTAGGTGGCGACATCAAAGCGATAGACGTAAATGCCTTCGCTGTTGCCTCGAGTGTATGTGCCGACGAACACATAGAGCTGATCTTTGCCGGTCATGCTCTTGCCTCCC
>LFTP01000259.1 GCA_001513395.1 Clostridia bacterium DTU080 | reverse complement strand
CCCAAGAAGCGAAAACAACATCCGAATGAGTTAACCGGGGGTGGGTCAATTTCCAATCGGCGTTGACACGCATGGCACGAACGGGCTCTCTTTGTTCGCCATCAAAGATCGGGAGTGGTACTCAAGGCCGTAGCACTTTCCGGCTAGAGCCGATTGTTGACATATTCCGCGGTTTGCCGGAAGGACAACCAAAGACCGTGTATAATAGCATATCCAACCTGAATACAACCACTTCCCATAGTAGACAGGGAAACGCCTGTCTTTCACACCTGGTAACAAAGGGGATCACTAGCCTAAGAATAGGAGGATTGATCAGTGAAATTGAGGATTACAGCTGTATCTATTCTTGTTTTGGGTCTCGTGGGACTTCTTGCCGCATCCGTACATGTTGCAGGAGCGGTGAAGACGATTGAGTTCACCTACCTGGCCGGCAGTCAGACCTGGGAAGAAGCCTATGCCGCTCTTACCGAAGCCTTTGAGCAAGCCAACCCCGATGTCAAGGTCGAGCGCATACGCATGCAAGGTGACCATTCAGCCCGTCTGGTGGCCCTGATGGCTGCCGGGACGGTACCGGATGTCATCGCTTTAGACATACAGGATCTGATGAGTTTTGCAGATGAGCGCTTCTTGTATGACCTCAATCCTTTCATCCAAAAGACCCCTGAGTACCAGGCATCCCGCATAGCCTGTCCGATTATGGACGCTTACACGGTCGACGGGAAGCTCTATGCTGCTCCGATCCTGACCAACCCTTCTTTCTACGGATACAACATCGAGCTCTTCGATCTGGCCGGACTGGCACATCCGTACGATCTCTACAAGAAAGACGCCTGGACCTGGGAGGCTTTTCGCGAGGCAGCCAGAAAACTGACGCGCAAAGATCCTGAGGGAAACGTGGAGGTAATAGGTGCCGCGCTGCATCTGCCCCGTACATGGATGGCCTCCAACGGCGGCGCTGAGTTCGACGATCCCAAGCGCCCGACAAAAAGCGTATTCGACGACGAGGTTAACATCGAGACTTTGACCTTCCTGCACAGCATGATTTGGCAAGACGACGCTATGCGCCAGGTGGGAAGCGCTCTGCAGCGCGCGGTTGGCGCCAATGAGACCCTTGGCTTTGCTCAGGGAAAAATAGGGCTGAGCGCCCGTTGGCTGGCCTCGATTCCCGCCATGGCCGCCGGAGGCTTTCAGATGGGACTGGTACCCTATCCGAAAGGTCCCAGCCCGCGCCGTCAGTACGCCACGGATCTGGGCATGTTCGGCATCGCCATTGCTAAACAGACCAAAGACATTGACTCGGCTTGGCGCTTTGTATCATTTATAACCGGGCCGGTGGGTTCGGCCATCGATGCCAAGCTCTTAGGACGTACACCGCCGCGTCCTTTGGCTCTGACCTGGTTGCCCCAGACGGTAGTCAACCCCGAGATCTATCCTGAGCTCCTCACCTACGGACATCTACGGATCATCTCCCGCGACCGCATGACCATGCAACAGATGATCAACCAGGGTCTGACCCGCCTGTGGAACAACACCGTCGATCCCAAATCAGCGGCCACTGAGATCGCCCGTCAACTCAACGCATTCTTGCAGCAAAACCAACAGTAGATGACGGGTAGATCAATGCGCAACACGCCGAGCTCCGAGGCGGTGCAGCCTCGGAGCTCTTCTGTGTGAACGGAAAGCGGCTCACCTGCCTGATTCTGCCGGACCGACCCGTGACCTGCTTGGTCGTCTCCGGTCCGTTGAATTGAACCTTCGTCAATTTGAGCCGCGACCTGACACGGACGACGTTGACGATGCAAGGCCGGAAGCGATGATCCCCTTCGTATCTTTCACGGACAGGAAAAGAAGCGACGGGGATCAATCGGACGCTTCAATTATTCCTCTTGAATCAGGGCCATGATCGCAGGAGTCACTTCATCAAGTGCTTGTCCGGGTGCCTTCTGCCCCAAGACTACCGCTCTGAAGGCCTCCTTCAGCACGTTTGTCACATCCGAAGTAACTTGGATGGGCAAAGGTTGGTTATGCGGCAAAGATAGCATCTGGGCCACGGCATCGATGTTTTTACCGCGGAAATACTGCATGAACGCGCTGACCGTCATACTTCTGCGCGCCGGAGGGACTCCCCAACCCAGCTCAATGGCATATCGTTGACCTTCATCGCTGACGATAAACTCCAACGCCCGCCAAGCCAGCTCGGGATTTTTTGCTCCGACCGAGATACCGTATGGGGTTTCAGGCCAAACGGCCGCCGCACGTCCTTCTCCCAACGAGGGAAAGAGTGCGAAATCCCAGTCCAAGTTCTCGTATCTGGGGAAATAGCCGGCCATGAAGCTACCCCAGACCAGTGATGAGACACGCTGCTCGGCGAAATCCGTCCATCCTCCGGAGATGCTCATCACCCGGTGCACCTGAGCCAGATCATGCAAGACCTCCAGCGCATAGCGGGTTTCAGCTCTGTTACCAAGAAACTCCGTCCCGTCCTCATTGAACAACGGCAGACCTTTACTGGCCGAAAAAATGAACGGATAGAAGTTGTCGCCGCCAACGGCGCCTAAGCCCCACTTATTAATCACTCCACCGCTGTCCGCAACAACGAATTTCTTCAATTCACTGATACCTTCCCGTTCCCAACTCCAGGACAAAGAGGGTGTGGACACGCCCTTTTCGTTGAAATGCTGCTTGTTGTAGAAGAACAACGTGGCAACGGTCCCCATGGGCAAAGCGTACAAGCGCCCTCTATAGCTTAGGTTGTCTATCAGGACGGGCCAGATATCATTGCGCAGCGATGCGGGCAAGCTTTGATACCGCGACGTGATATCCTGCAGAAGGCCTGCGTCACCGAGGAATTTTATGGAGGTGCAGTAGGTTCTGACCAGATCCGGCGGTATACCTGCGGCCACCATCAAGGCCAGCTTTTCGGTTCCCGTACCGCTTCCCGGACCCGGGACTATCTCAATGGAAATATCGGGGTTGGCCTGTTGAAAAGCGTCCCAGAATTTTATCGTGCGCTCGAGATAATCCCCGCCTTCGTGAACCAGAATCTGCAGCTCCTGTCTGGCAACAGCATGCGCAGTGAAGCCGACCACAATTCCTACCACCAACACAAAGACGCCTAATCTGAACAAGTAATCCTTCATGATGACGATCCTCCTTCAACAGCCGTTTCAGCAACGGTTCAGCCGGATTGAAGTCTGAGTTCTGTGGTTTTCAAGACCGTCTCGATTCAGGGTTCTTATCGGCCCTCTGCCACCTCCTTGGTGTCACGATCCAATTGCATGAACCCGTGCATTCGATATCTTTCCTGTTTGAATGCGTATACCCTGCAAAAGTCTGTTCGTTCAATATATACAGATATTTTGAGCAGGAAGGATCAAATCTTGTGGTGAATACACGGCGTAAAAGCCGCAAAGAGGGGTGTTTTGTATGGCCCTGAGTTACGATATCAGCGTTCGACTCGATCCCGAGTATCCGGTTCCCGGTGGATGGGTTGATGTGGTTGCCGAGCTGACCAACGTCACCGGAGAGGTTCGCTATGTGCAAGCCAGTGTCGTCGGGTGGGACTTCTATCTGACACTGCAACGGAGCGGAGATAATAGATTCACTGCCCGCGTCCATGTGCCTTGGGAGACTGATCCAGGTGTATATCAGGTTTCCGTATGGGGTGTCAGCTTCTCGGGGGAATCCGGTCCGCGCTCACAGATAAGCGTGACCGTCAAACCGCGTTAGAGAGAGAAAAAAGAGGGCACAGCAGCCTTGAGCCAGGTGCCCTCTCTTTTTTCACAGAGACAGACTACACTCGAGCCGCCCGACGTAAAGCGGCTATATCCAACTCGGCCAAATAGATACTGGCCGGATGAGGAATCTCAGGAGTGGGAGATTCATCATGGCTGCTGTAGTAGCTCATCCACACCCGGCATTCCTCACCCACGATACCCGGATAACCGGTATCCCCGCCGCTTGGCAGCGTGCACAGACGAGTCAAGCGATGACCGTCACAGAAAAAGACGGCCGTGTGCGTAGCCTCATTCTCATAGATCCGCCCGGCCACCAAATATCCGTCCGCCAGCCGATAAACCGCAAAGCCCTGCACGATCCGATCGAGTCGTTGAGTCTTCCAGTGGGTATACGGCGGTTGCGCCTTAGCAATTACCGGATGGCCGTCGGAAGCCGGCGGATTCAGACGCTGCCCGTCGTTTCGCACGAGCATCGTCGCCGAGCCGTCGGCTTCCATCACCAGCGCTGACTCGTTGGCCCAAGGCACATCATGCACTACCGACACGCACCGCCAGCGGAGTCCGTCATCGGAACGATAAAACACGCTGCGGATATCCTTCTTGTTCCCATGGTATCGATAGCCGCCGGCATAGAACTCACTCGCATGTTGCAGCGGCCACCAGATAACCATGTTATCTTCGGCCACGGCTCTTTGAAACGGAGCAAAAGAGTGACCGTCTTCAGTGTAGCTGACGAATGCGTCCCGGCGTTCGGGATCACGGTAACCGAAGCTATGCACGAAGAGCCGATCCGCCGTAGCCAACAATTTCGGATCTCGCATGTCCAATTCGGATGAACCAAGCAAAGCTACCTGATCCCATGAGCAACCCTCATCTTTTGAACAAAGGATCCTGATCTGACCATCCGGATATCCCGGTCGCACGTGACGTGTTCCCGAGCGAAAGGCCAGATAGAGACATCCCCGCCACCTGACCAGTGAGGTAAAGGCATTATGCCTGCCGTCACCATACACTTTCCAAATCTTCAACACCGCACTTCCCCCTTACGCACCCCGCACACTCCACTTCCGACGCGACTATGTACTCGGCCGATGCTCCGTGATCTTCGAAAGACATTATTCTCACAGCCTAAAAGACTAAAAGACTGACGACACCACGGATACGGAAGAAAACGGCGTATGTATACCCGCAGCCTCACGCTTTCGGTCGGCAACGGCTAATGGCTGCCGCCAGATGATCTTCTCCATTCGAGCGCTTTGGCCATCAGTTCTTCTACCACGGCGCTTTTGGCATCCGAGTAGGACAATAGCCGGTTCATGCCGGACACAAGCGCCTGACGTTTGGCCTGAGCGTATCTCCTGCGTTCGGCGGGATGAGTTCGCAGATAGTCTCTAAAGAGCAGGTTTTTGACCCACTGATCTCCCCCGAGCAGCACGAAATTGAGGTTGAAATCCTGCGGGCCGCGGCGTCTGAAATAGAGCCGACCCGCCACTCCGGCTTCGCCTAAGAACTCATATCCCAGCTCGACCAAGTCCGAGACCAGCTGTTTGGTCGGAAGATATACGTCGACGCCAAGCATTGGATCGACAACGGGCTTAGCCGCCAGCCCGGCTACGGCCGTGCTTCCGATATGCTCCACATCCGTCTCGGAAACGCCCAGGGCCCGGCAGGTGCGCTGTTGTTCCCGTTTAAACGCTTCCGGCCAAGCCGAGTCGTACTCCACTACCGTTGTCCCACCTTCAGCAACCTCGCCAGAAGCATGCGGTTTCAGACTCAGGTGTGACGCCCGCGTCCTCTGCCAAAAGACTCGGTGTCACGTTCAGCAAGCACTACGCACCACGCTCAGCCGTATATTCAGCCAGCAGTCTCTTCCAACACTCCATGAGATCATAGGGCGTACGCACCTCGTCACCCTTCTTGCTGCCGACCTCGAACATAAACGGCCCCGAGTAGCCTCCCCGAGCCAAAGCGTCGATCACGGCACTCCAGCGGATGGTCCCTTCTCCCGGCAGCCAGTGCCGCTCATCCACTCCGTCATAATCAGACATGTGCACGGTCATTGTCCGCCCGCTCAATCTGGAGGCAAACTCCTCGGATGACTCCTGCAGCGCGTGGTTGGCGTCGAAGCAGGCCCCGGCACCATCCAGAGTGTCCAACACCTCGAGCATCTCGTCGCTTGTGTTGCAAAGGCAGGTCCGAGGCAAGCATTCCACCGCCAGCTTGATCCCGTAGCTGTGAGCCGCCCGATCCAGCTCCGCCAGGGCTCTTTTCGAGCGTTCCAAATAGCCCGCCCGTTCTTCATCGGCTATAGGTTCGGTACTGGGATGAACCACCGCCACCTCCGCACCCCAACCTGCTCCTATTTGGAGAAATCGCTTGGCGCTAGCCACCGCTTTTGCGGCCAACTCGCTGTCCGGAGACGCTATATCCCACTGCCGTCCGAAAGGAAGATGTACTGACCACAGACGCAATCCGCAGTCGGCGATGAGAGCCGCCCGGGCAGCCAAGATCTCCATCCCGGACGCCTGGCTGGGATCGGCTCCTCCTCCGAACATCGTCAGTTCGACGCACTGCAACCCAGCGTCTTTGACCCGCTCCAAATCATGGCGGGTAAAATCCCCCAACATGGACGTGGACGTGCCCACCAGCCATTGTGAAGGTGAGCTCTGGGTGTTCATTGCGTTCTTACCTCCCCGTCTTGCAGGCATAAATCATCTGCCAATCATCTTCGCCTCCGACGCTTTTGAACCTTTGATCTCGACGGACAACAAAAAACATCGGACGCGTCCGGTGGATGGGCACTCTGTAAAGGTAAATCCACCCTCTTAAGCGAAAGCGGTTGATGGGTTAGGCCCAAGATGCGCGAGAGGTGAAGGTGATGGACATCAAGTCTTTTCTGAACCCACCCGCTCAGTACAGACCGATTCCCTTTTGGTCATGGAACGACAAGTTGGAACCGGAGCGCCTGAAAAAGCAGGTGCGTGCCTTTGCTCAAGCCGGCATGGGTGGCTTTTTCATGCACTCCCGACCCGGTATACGCACTGCCTTTCTCTCTGATGAGTGGTTCGGTGCCGTCGACGCCAGCGTCGAAGAGGCCGCCAAGGTCGGCCTGCAACCTTGGATCTATGACGAATCAAGCTATCCGAGCGGTTTTGCCGGAGGATTCGTTCCGGCAAAAAGACCCGACCTGGCCCAAAAGTGGCTGACCTGCCGACAGGTTCAAAGCAGTTCTGACACTACCAACGATGCCATCGGTCTTTTTCTCGTCACCGATACGGATTACGTAGCGGTTGATGCGGATTCACCGTCCGACTCCAAAGGCCATGTACTGCAGTTCGTAGTCGAACAACACCAGGGCACCTCTTGGTTTAACGGCTATCCGTATGTGGATCTGTTGCATCCGGACAGCGCCACTACATTCCTGAAGATCGCCTACGATCCCTATGCCGCCCGCTACAAAGACAAATTCGGCGAGATCATCCCGGGGGTCTTTACCGATGAGCCGCACATCAATCCCGGCGGAGGCGCCCGACTGCCCTGGACCCCCGAGTTGCCTAAAGCCTATCAGGAGTGCTATGGCGAGGATCTGCTCAGTCGTCTGCCCGAGCTGTTTTTGAATCTCGGTGATTACACCGCGACCCGCTATCGTTACTGGCGTTTGGTCACCAAGCTTTTTGTCAACAACTGGATGAAGCCCGTCTATGAGTGGTGTGACCGACACGGCCTGAAATTCACCGGGCATCTGTGGGAACACGTATTTTCACCCATGCATTCGGGCAGTGTCATGGCTCCCTTCGAATACATGCATATCCCCGGGATCGACCTTTTGGGCCGTGACGTCGCCAATGCCCGACTCCCGCAGGACACAGGCGTGCCGCGTCAGATGGGCGATGTACACATGGTCAAGGCCATCAGCAGCGTCGCCCATCAGCTTGATCGGTCGCGCGTGCTGTCCGAGACTTACGGCGGTGGCGGTTGGGATATGTCTTTTGAGACACAGAAGCGCTACGCCGAGTGGGAGTACGCACTGGGTGTCAATCTGCTCAACCAACATCTCAGCCACTATTCGTTGCGCGGTTACAGAAAACATGACTATCCGATCTCCTTCTTGGATCATCAGCCTTGGTGGCCGGATTACAAGCTCCTCGGAGACTACTTCGGTCGCCTTAGCTACGCTCTGTCTCAGGGGCGGTACGAAGCCGAGCTTCTTGTAGTTCATCCCATGGCCAGTGTGTGGGCGGAGTGGCGCCCGTCGTTGCCGGCTTCCATCCCCGGAGCGAACGAGAGCCATTCGGCGCGCCAACAGGCCCGCGAGAATACCATCGACACGCTGCTCAAGACTCTGTCTGCCGCCAACTGGTCGTATGATCTCGGGGATGATCTGATCATGGAAGGCCACGCAAAAGTGGTCACGGCGGACGGTGGGGCTCCATGTCTGCAAGTAGGTGTCATGCGCTACAAAGCTGTAGTTGTTCCCACCTGTACCAATCTGGCAGCCAACACCCTGAAGCTCCTTGAGGAATTCGTCGCCAATGGGGGGCCGGTTTTCTTGCTGCCGCCGCTGCCCTATCTGGTCGACGGTCAACCTGCTGATCTGAGCGCATTCGTCAACCGCTGCCGCTTGGCGTACTCTCCCGCAGCGCTAACTGCTCAGCTCGAGCGTATGGAGGAGGCAGGCAGCCTGCAACGCTCCGTACGCACAACCACCTCGACGCCCTGGGCTCCGATCTATCATCTGGTGCGCCGGACCGAAAAAGGCAAGTTCATCTTCTTGGCCAACATGGGCGATGTGTCTCATCTGCAAGAGCGCATTTGGTTGTCCGGTGCCGGCCCCGTGGAGCGCTGGGATCTGTCTACGGGCGCCATCGACCGCCTGCCGACATACCCTGACAGTAACGGCGTCTCAGTGATCTTGGATTTTGCTGAAACTGAGTCTCATCTGCTCTTCCAGTATTCATCCCACGACGCCGCTGCCGCCAAGGAGCTCAACGAGTCGGCAGGCAGACATCTGCCGCGCAGCTCCGGTGCCCGTCGGGTGCTATCCGACACATGGGAGTTCAAGCGCCTTGATCCCAATGTGTTCGTTTTGGACTACGCCGAACTGCGCATCGGCGATGAACTGATCTCTGACTGCATGCCCATACAAGAGATCGTCTATCGCCTGAGAGAGCGCTATGGTGTGCCCACAGCCCCCGTCAGAGACGTGCAGCCTTGGCTCAAGCATCCGCAAGGCCCTCCGGTCTTTGACGAACAAGTGGTCATCCGCTACCGTGTACACTCCGATCTGCCGCGCCCGTTCGCCCTGGATCTCGTCGTCGAAGATGCCTCACAATTCGAAGTATGGGTCAACGGCTATCCCGTAAGTTTCGCCGAAGACTCGTGGCATGATCCGGCTTTTAAGCGGGCCTCCGTCGGCGATTATTGGATCCAAGGCCTGAACACGATCACCATGCGCTTTCGCTTCCACGAAGACTTGCCGGTTGAACCCGCTTTCCTGCTCGGCGACTTCGCCGTCAAAAGTGAGGACGGTCAAAACTTCAGGCTCTGCGCCGAAAGCCCAACGATCACCGGGGGCACATGGATTGGCCATGGCTATCCCTTCTTTGTCGGCCGAGCCGTTTACAGCCAGAATGTCGAACTCAGTGAAAGCGATCTGGCCGGCGGAGTATGGCTTGATCTCAGCGATCTGCCAAACGTGGCCACTGTGCGCTGCAACGGTCGCGAAGTAGGAAAGGTGGCCTGGCGTCCGTATCGATTGGAGCTAACCCAAAGCTTGCGTCCGGGTATCAATAGGCTGGAAATCGAAGTGGCCAACAGCCTGCACAACGCTTTTGGCCCCTTGCACTCGCCGGTATTGCCTGACACCATCGGACCGCCGCATTACACGTATCATCCGGGCTGGACCCGTGAGTACCGACTCGTCAGCGATGGCCTGGCTCATCGCGTCAGTCTGCTGTTTTCCAACGAATAGGTAAGCCGCATCGAACAAAAAACACGCGGGGTGTTCTCAAAAGACAATCCCGCGTGTTTTTGCACATATATACCCGACAGTGTCTAGACTTCGCCGAAATCCGCCCGATAGGCCTCCGCCAGCTTCTGCGGCCAATCACCGATGGGCGCCAGCCGACCGATGAAGAAGCGCAAAGCGGGAGGCTCTTGCACGAACTCAAGACCGCCGATCAAATCGCGGTGGGCATATAGCCAGCTCAAGCGATCTACCACATACTCCATATGAGCCATCGAGTAGACGCGGCGAGGTACGGCCAGACGAAGCAGCTCCAGATCAGACAGAATGTCTTGTCCGTGCTCATCGCGTTCGCTGGAGATTGTACCTCTTTCCATTCCCCGAACGGCTGAAACGATGTAAAACGCCGCGGCCAAAGCACCGGCAGGATACTGCGTCTGGGGAATGTGCGAACAGAACTTCATGGCATCGACATGACCTGCCAATCCGCCGGGAGGGGTGACGGCAGGCACGCCGCGCTTGACCATCAGATCCACGAGGTAGGCGATGAGATCCACTGAAGCGCTGGCGGCCTCCAAGTCGGTCATCTCGCGCAAACCGACGGCCATAGCTTCGATTTCCTTGGATGACATGCCACCATAGGTCAAAAAGCCCTCAAAGACAGGCAGCCATTCGCTGAATTGCCGATGGTATTCGGGATTGTTCGTGGCCAAAAGCCCCCCGCGAGCGCAAGTGCTCTTGCGACCGGACATGTAGATGACATCGGCTTGGGCCATCATCTCCCGTACGATATCAGCTACCGACCAGTCGGCATACTCCGCCTCGCGCTGCTTGATCATGTAGGCGTTCTCCGAGATCAAGGAGCAGTCAATGATCACGGGAATGTTGTGCTTTTGAGCGATCTCCCGCACGGCCTTCAGGTTGGCCATGGAAAACGGTTGCCCGCCGATCAAGTTGGTGGTAGCTTCCATTCTGACAAACGAGATGCGATCGGCGCCGTACTCGGCAATGCTGGCCCGGAACTTGTCCAGATCGAGATTGCCCTTAAAGGGGTTATCGCTGGCGGTCTGCAGAGCATCATCGCAGTAGATCTCGACCACCTTGCCGCCTTGCATCTCGAAATGGGCCTTCGTGGTTGTAAAATGATAGTTCATCAACTGAACATCCCCCGGCTTGATAAACACCCTAGCCAAAAGGTGTTCACAAGCCCGGCCCTGGTGCACCGGCAGGCAGTACTCGAAACCGAGTACGTCTTTGACCGCCTGTTGAAGCCGGTAATAGCTCTCTCCGCCGGCGTAGGCGTCATCGGAGATCATCATGGCCGCCAGCTGATGATCGCTCATCGCATTCGTGCCGCTGTCTGTCAGCATGTCGAGAAAGATATCTCGCGTCCGCAACAAGAATGTGTTGTAACCGGCCTCGGCTATGGCCTCCACCCGCCGAGACAAGGGCGGCAGAGTGGTCTGTTGCACCACCCTGACCTTGTGCATGTCAATGGGGATAATCCTACCGTCTGAAAGCTTCACATTCATTGCATACTACCTTCCTTCCGTCCTTCATGCTGCATTTATTTCAACATCCAGAGAAGCACCGCCGATGGTGCAACCCCGCCGGAACGCGCTCCGACTATGGATGATTGGCACCGAACCGTTTACCAAGACCATGACCCGGCGTGGCGAGACAGTCGGGGTTTGTAAAAGCGCCCTGTCCACGCTTGAAGCGTTAAGGCGCGACACGCCTTGGAGAGGTAACGGTTTCCCAACAAAAGTGT
Organism: Clostridia bacterium DTU080; assembly: GCA_001513395.1. GTDB lineage: Bacteria > Bacillota > Limnochordia > DTU080 > DTU080 > DTU080. Next base: position 3,250 of record LFTP01000259.1, on the reverse strand, counting down.
TTCCGAACGGTTCCTACAGATGACACTGCCCGTTGGCTTGAGCCGTCGTGCCCAAAAGCACCACTCTCGGAAAGCACTCCGCCGAGGCCAAGCAAAAACCCGATGCCTAACGGGCAAGGGATCTACCAGATTAGGATTACTCTTGTCGCTCCCCTTTCCCTGCTACGATTCATGTTGGCAGATAAATCAAAAGAGGTGTCGCCATTGGCGGCACCTCGACTAAAATCGGAGACCATTATTACTACTGATCCTTCTTTGCCCAATACTCGTTCAGTATGGCCTGCATCTGAGTTGCAGCCTGCTTCATCGCTTCCTGGGCCGATACAGACCCTGCGAGCACCCTGCTGATGGCGCTGCCCATAATCGATGACATCTCTCCAAATGTCGGCCAGTACTCGAAGTTGCGGGCATATCCTTGTCCGTAAAGGACGTTGATTATGAAATTCTGCACTTCCTGGCGTTGAGCCTCCGGCAAGAGCTGGTTGTATACGTCCCAATGCCGCCGAATCGGCATCGTCGGAGGTGTGCGCTGTGAAGCGGACCAGATGTAGTCACAGGTTTCTCCTCCCAGCCACTCGGCCAGCTTCCAGGCCTCGTCAGGACGAGGATGGTTGGACGGTATCGACCACAGATGTCCCTGAGCGAAATGCCCCTGATCATGCGGCCCCTTGGGATAGGTTGTGAAACGCCAACGAGGAGGCTCAATGCCCTGCTGCGTCAACTTAACGATGTTCTGCGTCTCCGTGGACCAAGTCTGCCAAAAAGCCAAATCGCCCGTGCCCATGAAGGTGGCCCCTGAACGTCGCGGATACTGGCTCGAAGGGGCGACATGAAGAACTTGGACTAGCTCATGCCAGTACTCTAACATGGCCACTGAACCGGGTGAATCGACCAGCACTTTACGTCCGCTTTCATCTATCCACCTATGGCCGGCCCAGTTCTCCAGCCATTGAATGGCATGAGCCCCGGACAAAGGATGCGTCGTACCGAAAATCTGCTCTTCGGGACGAGCCACTTTGCGTGAAGCGGTGCGCAAGTCGTCCACTGTCCAGTCATATCCCGGAAAAGCCACTCCGGCCTCGTCCAACAGATCCATATTGACGATCCACAAGGTCGAGTTGAATCCCCAGGGAGTGCCCCAATAGCGCCCTTGATAGGATATGTTCTCCCTGATAACCGGGAAAAAGCGATCCAAACGAACGATGCTGCTTTTGTTGATCCGATCCGTCAAATCGAGCAGCATACCGTCTTCCACAAACATCGATTTGTACTGCGCCCAGGTGAGAAAGACATCCGGTGCGGCACCGGCCGCATAGCGAACCTGTACCTTGGCGATGTATTCGCCGTAGGGCACTATCTCAAAGATCATCTCGTAATCAGGATTGTCTTTCTCGAAGCCTTCTTTGATCAAGTTGAAGAAGAACTCCTGATCGGGAGTGCCATACATCATAAGCGAAAGACTCGTCTTGGCGTCCGCAACAAAGCCGAGCATGAAGACACAAACCAGTAGGACTGACCAGCAAACAGCGCACCGTCTCATATGCTAACCTCCTTATATTCTGCCCGGTAGTACTCAAGTATATCTCTTTAGTAGAGCCGGGGACTTATTGTGTATAATTTAGTGATTCGAGATTAATAGCATATCTCCCTTCCGTCTTGCGTGCCGTGTATTGTGATCGCTCGCGGAAGAAGCCGTCATTGCGCAGGATTCGAGACCGCTTTCGCTGAATTGCGAACAAAAAGACCGTGCGGCATTTGGGAGGATCAGGTATGACATCACGCGAGATCATCATGCGCAACATCACTCATGATAACCCTGAAAGGCCGGGACTGACATTCGACCGCGGCCGATTGAACGATATCCGCAGTGCGGGTGTGGGGCCTTCCGCCCACTGGCAACAGAAAAGGCGGGTCGAGGGCGATATTGAGTACTACACGGACGAGTGGGGCAACATCTGGCACCGTTTCGTCTACGGCTCCAAAGGCGGCGAGATCTATCGTCCGGCCATTGAAGATTGGGCGCAACTCAAAGACCTGCGCATTCCCGATTTCGATAACCCTGCCCGTTACGAGCGCATGCGAAGAGTCTTTGGTGCTGAAGACTCCAAGTTCAAACTGGCCAGCATCCCCGGATGGGTGTTTGCCACTTCACGCTATCTGCGCAAAATGGAGATCTATTTCATGGACCTGGTGCTCGAGCGCGATCACATTGAAGAACTGCACGATATCGTCACCGGCCTCTACGAACGGGTTATCATCCAGTGTGCCAAAGCCGGAGCGGACGGGATATTCTTCTGCGAGGATCTTGGCACCCAAGAAAGGGTGCTGATCGGTCCGGCCATGTGGCGCGATATCTTTGCTCCCCACTACAAGCGCCTATGCGGCACCGCTCACGCCCATGGGCTGAAGGTGATCATGCACTCATGCGGATACAACTGGGAGCTGCTTGATGATCTCATGGATTGCGGCATCGACTGCTTCCAGTTCGACCAACCCGCCGCCTATGACCAAGAGGCCCTGTCCGCTAAGCTTCGGGAACGAAAAGTAGGATTATGGTCGCCGGTTGACATCCAAAAAATCATGCCCACGGGAGATAAGAAGCTCATCCAAGATGAGGCCCGCCGCATGGTGGAGACCTACCGGGGTGGCCTGATCATGAAAAACTACGGCGATCTGGCAGGCATCGGCGTCAAAGAAGAATGGGACGATTGGGCCTATCATGCTATTCTGGAGGCCATCGGCATGTGATTCTCAATCACCGGGGTAGTGCGCCAGCACTTCTTCCGGCGAAGCGGTGCCCGTGGTCCCCAGCTTGCGAATGGTGATGGAGGCCACCAAGTTCCCCAAATAGGCGGCTTCAACGAGAGTGGCTCCGCTGGCGAGAGCGCACACGATTCCGGCCGTGGTGGCATCACCAGCCCCGACGATATCGATTGGGCCTTCCACCGGAAAAGCCGGTACCTTGTGCACCGCGGCACCCTCGACCACTAGCTGTCCGTCGGATCCTCGAGTCACGAAGACGGGTCGTTGCGTACGCTCGGCCAAAGCCAAGGCGCTGTTGCGTGCCGCCTGTTCGGTTATTTCGGTCAGCTTGTCAGGGCAGACAGCGGCGATGCTTTCGTGTTGATTGCACTTGACGATGACGTTTCGAAACTCGCCGATAAAACGGCGGGAGTCAGCGACGATAGGCAAGCAGGGATGCTCACGGCCGAGCCGCTGCAAGTGCTCACGCACCCGGGTCGTGATGACA
>LFTP01000282.1 GCA_001513395.1 Clostridia bacterium DTU080 | reverse complement strand
ACCGCATAGGCGGGTATCTCAGACGGTCTGGATGCAGCAGTGGGAGTATCCCAAAAATCGTCGGGTCTTCCTCGATGCCATCGGCACGGCGCGCGGTCTGCCGGCCGTTTACGGCGAAGGCATACAGGCTATCGTAGACGGAGTCAATGCCATCGCAGACGGTCGCAAACCCATTCCGCAGGTGATCGCCGACTGGGATGTGCAGCTGAACAACTGGCTCAAAGACCCGCGCTAGTCTATATGGCCGGAGTCTGAAATTGATCGTTTGAACAACGACGCTGCGCATCACGCGCAGCGTCAATATTTCCGATAGGTCTCAGACGGTATTGTCGAGGGCGTGGCGCAACGAGTTGACAAAACGTTCGGCTTCCTTGATCGCATGAGGAGTGCCCTCAAGCTCCCTGACACGGGAAATACGTTTGATCAGCGCGCTTCCGACGATCACACCGTCAGCCTCCTGGGCGGCCTGAACGGCTTGTTCCGGAGAGGAGATGCCGAAACCGACCATCAGCGGAGTCGCCGTCAGGGCTCGCACTCTTTTCAAAAAGGCGGCCAGGGTATCTGAGAGGGTGTCCCGAGCGCCGGTCACTCCTGTGACACTGACACAGTAGATGAAGCCTTCAGCCAGCTTGCTCACCAGGTCTATGCGCTCGGATGTGCTGGTGGGAGCGAGCATTTGCACCACCGTGATGTTATGCCTATCGGCCTCCGCCAGCAAGTTTCCGGCCTCTTCCGGAGGTAGATCGGGTATGACCAGTCCGTCCGCTCCGGCATCGGCACAGGCTTGTACAAACTGTGCTTCCCCTCGGGAATAGACGCTGTTGTAGTAGGCCAAAAAGACAATGGGCATTTCACTCACCCGTCGAATCCGGCGGGTCAGCTCCAGGATGCCGGCAAAGGTCGTTCCCGAGTCTAAGGATCTTTGTACGGCCTCCTGGACGGTCGGGCCGTCCGCTAAGGGATCCGAAAAAGGTATGCCCAATTCCAACAGATCAGCACCGCCTTGCTCGCAAGCCAAGGCGAGATCAAACGAAACATCCAGGTCCGGGTCACCGGCGGTGAGATAGGGCATCAAGGCTTTTCGTCTCTCGCCTCTTAGCTTGCGGAAGCACTCCTCAAGACGATTCATGTGCATACCTCCAGTCCCAGATACCGGGCCACCTCGGCGGCGTCTTTATCGCCGCGTCCGGAAATATTGATCACGATGATCTTTTCAGACTCCATCGTCGGGGCCAGACGGCAGGCGTGGGCGACCGCATGCGCACTCTCCAAGGCGGGTATTATCCCTTCTGTCTCCGCGAGGAGCTGAAAAGCGGCGATGGCTTCCTCATCGGTGGCGGTCACGTATTCCACCCGACCGATATCCTTCAAGTAACTGTGCTCAGGCCCCACCCCCGGATAGTCCAATCCCGCGGATATCGAATGTGCCTCTTGCACCTGACCTTCACCGTCTTGCAACAGATAGCTCAGACTTCCGTGAAGCACGCCCGGTCTTCCGCAGCACAGGCTGGCTGCATGGTATCCGGTATGCAACCCGCGACCGGCGGCCTCCACGCCGACCAGGTGCACACCCCGGTTGGTCAGAAACGGATGGAAAATACCCATGGCATTGCTGCCGCCGCCCACGCAGGCGACGATGACATTAGGCATTCGACCCTCTTGGGTCAGAATCTGATGTTGCGTCTCATAGCCGATGATGGCTTGAAAATCACGTACCATCGTCGGATAAGGATGGGGACCGACCACTGAACCCAACACGTAGTAGGTGTCTTTGACGTTGGTGATCCAATCGCGGATCGCTTCGCTGGTGGCATCTTTTAGCGTCCGTGTACCTGTTTTCACCGGTCTCACTTCAGCACCGAGCAGCTGCATACGAAAGACGTTGAGCTTCTGACGACGCATGTCCTCTTCGCCCATGTAGACCGTGCATTCCATGTTGAACATGGCGCTCACGGTGGCCGTGGCCACACCGTGTTGTCCCGCTCCGGTTTCAGCCACGACGCGCCTTTTACCCATCCGTCGAGCCAGCAGAATCTGGGCCAGGGTGTTGTTGATCTTGTGAGCCCCTGTATGGTTGAGGTCCTCTCGTTTCAAATAAATCCTGGCTCCCCCGAGTTTGGCCGTGAGGCGGTCTGCCCGGAACAGGGGTGTTGGTCGTCCGCCATAAGCACTCAACAGGTGCGAAAGCTCTTCTTGGAATTCCGGCTCCTGGGCTAAGGTGCGGTATGCCTCTTCCAATTCCCGCAAGGCCGGTATCAGGACTTCAGGAGCGTACTGACCTCCGTAGTTACCAAAATAGCCTTCACGTTCATGCATTGTTGACGCTCCTTTCCTTTGTCTGGGCTCGGATCTGTCTCACGAAACGGGCCATAAGATCCGGGCATTTGTATCCCGGACGGCTTTCGACCCCGCTGCTGACATCGACACCCCAGGGCGCGGCGGCAGACAGTGCAGCCTGAACATTACCCGGATGAAGGCCTCCGGCTAGTATCGTCCGATAACGCCGCGCCACGTGTCGGGCGATCTGCCAATCAAACACCTGCCCTGTGCCGCCGGCACGTCCCGGGACATAGGCATCGAGAAGAAACGCCGTCACCTGACAGTCTACGTAGCGTTGAATGTCACGGAGAATATCAGTTCCCCGAACCCGAAAAGCTTTGATGACGCGCAAGCCGCGACTGACGCAAGCTTGCGCGATCTCGGGTGACTCTTGTCCGTGCAGTTGGACGACATCCAGCTCCCCTTGATCGGCCTCTTTGAGAATGTCGTCCAAATGAGCATCGACAAAGACTCCAACTTTTACCACAGAGGCCGGCAGCCTTCGGCTTATGGCTCTCATCAAGTCCACCGGGATCTGTCGGGGACTTGGGGCGCGGACAAACCCAAGCGCATCCACTCCGAGTTCGGCGGCCGCCATGGCATCCTTGAGATTGGTTATCCCGCAGATTTTGATGCGCACCCTATCGTGCATGATCGATCTCCTCTCGTCCCAATAGTCTGCGCACCGCCGCCTCTTTGTCGGCTTGACGCATGAGAGCCTCACCGACCAGCACCGCATGCACCCCGAGCCCGGCCAGATACAAAAGATCCTCGTGGGTCTTGATGCCGCTTTCACTGACGAGCGTGCATGTCTTGGGGACGTATGGAGCCAATCTTTCAGTCGTGTTCAGCGAAGTAACAAAGGTGGTCAGATCCCGGTTGTTGATACCGATGATCTGTGCTCCCGCCGTCAATGCCGTATCTAACTCATGTTCGGTGTGTACCTCTACAAGAGCGGCCATGTCGAGAGCGTGAGCCAAAGCGAGCAGATCGAGCAGCTCTTCTTTGACTAAAGCCGCTACGATCAGCAAGACGGCTGAGGCCCCGGCGATCTTGGCTTCGTACAGCTGATAGGGATCGATGACAAAATCCTTGTACAGCACAGGAAGTCCCACTTGGCGGGCGATGCCGTGCAGATACTCAAGGCTGCCGCCAAAAAAACGATGATCCGTCAGTACCGAGATAGCTGCGGCCCCGGCCCGTTCATAGCTTGCGGCTATTTTCTCCGGATCGAAGTCTTCGCAGATCACTCCTTTTGAAGGGGAGGCCTTCTTGACTTCGGCTATCAGGGCGACAGGATGATGTGAGTGAAGCGCCTGTCGAAACCTCTCGCCTCCGCCAGCCGGATCCGCATCCTTTTGCAGTCCGCTCATCAAAGCAGGCAGCGGAAGGCGGCGTTTTCTTTCTTCGATTTCTTGTCGCTTGTGCCTCAAGATGGGCTCGAGATACATCATCTGGCCTCCTTCAAGCGTGAGGGGAGCGCGTTGGTGAACTCCCGCAGGTGTTCGAGCTTGGCCCAGGCCCGACCGGAGTCGATGACTTCCTCGGCCAGTCGGACACCTTCACGCAGATTATCTACCAGATGCGCGGCATAAAACGCCGCCGCGGCGTTGAGCAACACCACATCCCGACAGGCACCTTGAGCCCCTTGCAGTACCTTTGCCGTAATCCGGGCGTTGGTGACCGCATCTCCTCCGGCAATGCTTTGTCGGGGCCGAATCCTCAGCCCGACATCCTCGGGAGAGAAGGTGTAGGTGATGACTTCGCCGTTTTTGACGTGGGAGATCTGTGTAGGCGCCGAGACGGAGATCTCGTCGAGACGGTCGAGGCCGTGAACCACAAGAGCCGTCCGAACGCCAAGGCGGGCCAGGACCTGGGCCAACGGGGTCGTCAATCGTCTGTCATAGACTCCGACTACCTGAACGTCAGCATGCGCAGGATTAGTCAGGGGGCCCAACAGATTGAAAACCGTGCGCACTCCGAGTTCCCGCCGTGGCCCGACGGCGTGGCGCATGGCTTTGTGAAAGGTGGGAGCAAACAAAAACCCGATACCGACCTCATGGATTGAGGCTTCAACTTCGTGAGGCTCCAAATCGATGCGCACCCCGAGGGCTTCGAGTACGTCAGCGCTGCCACAGCGCGAGGAGACCGATCGATTGCCGTGTTTGGCAACAGGCAGTCCGGCGCCGGCCACGACAAAGGCCGCCGTGGTCGAGATGTTGAAAGTGTTGGCGCCGTCGCCTCCGGTGCCGCAGGTATCGACCAAGACAGGGACATCGGGTCGGATCCTGGCGGCTTTCTCCCGAATGACTCGGGCGCATCCGGTTATCTCTTCCACGGTTTCGCCCTTCATACGCAGGGCAGTCATGAACGCGGCTACTTGAGCGGGGGTGGCTACTCCGGCCATGATGTCGCTCATAGCGGCCGCGGCCTCATTCTCTTCAAGATGCATACCCTCGACGAGGTGTCGTATGGCTTGTTGGATATTTGTCGGCTCACTAAGCTGTGAACGTGTCATGTTTGTTCCCTCCCCTTTTCACCGGTACCGTTGCACGGACGCCGCCTGCAACAAGACCTGGGCTTTTTTCAGCGTCTCTTCATACTCTTTTTTCGGATCCGAGGCAGCTACGATACCCGCTCCCGCTTGCACATGGGCCAGACCGTCTTTGACCACCAAGGTTCTGATGGTGATACAGGTGTTCATGTTTCCTCCGAATCCGATGTGGCCGACGCATCCTGCGTACGGCCCCCTCCGTACGGGTTCCAGCGTGTCGATGATCTTCATGGCCCGGGCTCTTGGGGCACCCGAAACGGTACCCGCGGGAAAGGTGGCTCTCAAAACATCGAACGGCGTGCGATCCTTGGCCAGCCGCCCCGAGACATGGGACACCATGTGCATGACGTGCGAGTAGCGTTCTATGGACATCCTCTCATCCACCTGTACACTGTCCTCTTCGCACACTTTCCGCAGGTCGGTTACGCTCAAATCTAGCAGCATGAGATGTTCGGCGCGCTCTTTTTCATCGGCAAGAAGCTCACCGGCATACTGCGCATCTTCATCCGAGGTGCGACCTCTGGGGCGTGTGCCGGCGATGGGACGTACGTTAACCCGATCGTCTTGCACCTGAACCATAAGCTCGGGTGATGAGCCAATGAGGTGGCACTCCGGCAACTGCAGATAAAACATATATGGAGAGGGATTGAGAGTCCTCAAGACACGATAGATATCCAACGGTTCGGCTTGGACCGGCGTGGTCAGACGTTGCGATAGCACGATCTGATCGGCTGTACCTTGGGCTATATACCGTTGACATTCCTCAACGGCGGTGATGAAGCGCTCCTCCGTGAAGCTACTGCGAAAAGAAGGCAGTTGTGGAGCAAGCGCCAGCCGGGGTCTCGGAGGTTCGGGTCGGCTCAGCTTTTCCAGCAGCTCATCGATCGCCGCCAGGGCGCGATCGTAGCAACGATCGGGATCGCCTTCCACTCTGGCGTTGTGCACGGCCAGCAGGGTGCGGTTGGCGTGATCGAAGATGATCATGCTGTCAGTGAAAAGAAAGAACATGTCGGCCAGTCCCAGCTCATCGGGGGGACCGTCTCCGAGATCGAGGAATCGGCGCGCCGCATCGTAGGCCAGATAACCTATCGCACCGCCGAAAAAAGGCGGCAATCCCTGTACCGGCGCTGGCTTATAGCGGGACATCAGCTTTTCGAGGGCCTCGAGAGGGTCGTCTGCCGTTTCGGTGTGACAGCCATCACCCGTACGGAGGGTGATCGTACGCCCGTGTGCGGAGAAAGTCAGCGAGGCACCGTTGCCCACGAAAGAGTAGCGACCCACTCGTTCACCTTGCTCCACACTCTCGAGCAGATAGCACGTATCATCGGCGCCGATTTTCAGCAACGCTGACACCGGGGTGTCCAAATCGGCTAAGACTTCGGTGTAAATCGGGATCAGATTGTATTGCTGACACAGGGAACGAAACTCTTCACGGCTGGGTTTGACTTGTGAACAAGGTAAAGAGAGGTTGGGTAAGGAACGAATATGCAAGCTTCTCACCATCCTCTTTGAGGTAGGGTGGCGAGTAAGCGATCGGGGATAAAGCCAACCGGGAAGGAATGGCGTGTTGGCTCGTGGCTGAAAGACCACATGATTGGATTGTGGCTCATCTCAGCTCAACTAAACTCCGACTCACTCAGCTCTGCTCACCTTTCTTCCCTTGGCGATCGGCCCTCCGGCCGATCTTCAACCCGGGGAAGTTGGCTCTATTGTATGTAGGGCCATCTGTTGTGTCAACCGAAAAGCATCAAAAGATCACTAAAGAATATCGGAGCACCCTTTCCGCCCGAGAAAGGCTGAAGATCAGGCACATGTCCCGGGCGGAAAGGAGACGAAAGGGTCTATCAGTGCAGTCCTCTGAGCTCGGCCTGAGCGATTTGCAGTTCGTCAGCGGCAAAGTGTCCCGGTGTCACACTCAGTCTGAACCAGTGAGCGGAAACCGACTCAGCCACATCGGCGGTCAAAGCCAGCTCACAAAGCCCGCCCTCTAACGGCTGCCATTCCTCAACCGTGTATGCCAGCTCTTCCCACACCTGGCCGTCACGGGAGATAGAGAGTTTGAGAGCCTCCTTGACATCGGCGCGGGGTGCTTGGACAAGAATCCGCGCGCTTCGCAGATTGGGCGTTTCCCAGATGAGATACTCCTGTGTATCGCTCTGACGGATACGGCGATCGGGACCGCCCATTTGATGTCGCGAAGAGCCAGTGGTGTAGGTCCAGCCGTCGCTTTCCGAGCTGGTGTGCGAGCGGACTATCGTCCCAAACCAGGCAGTCTCCAGAGGCGGTTCCATGCGATCGATGATTTCCCACCTATTTTCGACCCGAAATGAGAAGGCATGAGTGAGGACGGTATCATTAACCGTGGCTTCGACAAGAAGACGGTGTACTCCATCATCCAGCATGTAAGTATCGAGCAAGAGCTCATCGGGCGGAGACTCCCCGCTGTAGAGCGGTTGATTGTCTACTTTAACCGAGACGACGCTCAGCTTGGCGGAAGCGGGCACATCCAATCGGACATTGAGCGGAATGATGCCTCGGACAGGTTGGCCGGCCGATGAGGGCCAGTTCACGTCGAAGCTGACCCGGGCCAACGTCGGCCAGAGACGCTCACCCGCTTCAGCGGCCTTTTGCCACTCACTAAGCGCTTTGACTTCGGGGGCGACGGAGGCACTCTTGCCGTCCGCCAGTGGTGTCATCTGTACGACCAGGCGTACGTCCGTGACATCCTCCAGGTGAATAGCCAGCTTCCTGAAATCGGCGTTTCTGTTCTGTCCTTCGGGAGTGGGTGAACTCGGCAAGGGCTCGGCGGCCATGACCTCAAATTTTGCCTCGAGCGGCGAGAGGATGCGAGCCACCAACTGCTTTCCGTCCCGTTGCAGCGTCGCCGTCTTCCCGTCGCCTTCGATGTGAACGGCGGCTTTGGTATGCATAAACCACCACAACTCGACCGGCTCGGGTGCGATCACTTCGTCTTGAATGATGACTTGGCGGCGCTCGTCAAAAAGAGCCACGCCGCGCCAGGCGCGCTTTACGGCCGGGTAGGCTGAGGTCAGATCGACAATTCCCAGTGCCTCTTCGGGCAGGTAGGATTGAAGGATGATCGGTGCAAAGGCCCGCACATCCTGATCCGGACCTGAACCCGGATTGATGACCAGGGTGTTTTGTCCTTCTGCCCGGGTGCGGTAATATGTCCAGCGCTGGCCGCTGCCTCGGTTGTTGTATCCCGGTAAGTTGTAGTTGTCCGCTCCGGTTTCATCGGCCCAACGCACACCCAAGGCCTCCAGGACAAAATCACCGAGGTCCAAATGACCGTGGTTGACGTTGGCCGCCCCGCCTTTGTAGGCGACGAAAACGGCGTTTTTATCCTCCCAGGCGCTGCGGAAGGTGGCCACTTCCACGCCGCGGAAGTATTTGTCGAGAGGCAGATCCGAAAACTGAAAACCTTCGTCAAGCCCAGGTTTGTACCAAAGCAAGTTGTTGGTCAGGCTGCCCCAGGAAGTGCCGGAGATCCGGCGATGCCAATCGGCGAAGGCAGGCTGATCAAATCGGTCCGCCAGCCAGAGCATCTCAGGCGCCCGAGGCACTCCGGTTCCTGAATCGGCGAAGTTGAAGACCAGGTTATTCGGACCCGTAAGATAGACGGGGTAAAACCCGGCTTCGGCAATACCCGGCGTTTGGGCCAGATCGAAATCGGTGCCCAGCGCGGTCTCCAGGGCGATGAGATAGGCGATGAGGTAGCGGATCGAATAATGCCAGTAGCCGACTCCTTCATCCCAGGCCCCGTCCGGCCCGAAAAGGCCGATGGCCAGATTCACCGATTCCAGCGCTTCGCGCAGGATCTCTTCGGCCACCTCAGGCTCTTCTTCGGCGATGGCCAAAGCGCCCATCGATATACCGCCGTTGACCACGAAATTCCAATTTTGCACCCAGCTGGGGCTCCATTGCCATCCCGCCGGTTTTTGGCCGCGATAATAAAGCAGAGCCGGTTGGAGCCCTTTTTGCATGATGGCGTCGCGGATCAGCCGCTTTTGTTCTGCCGACCAATCGTCATACAGCCAATCGTAGGCGATGGCAAAAGCCCGGGTCATCTCTGCCGTATCAAGGAAATGCGGCGGATTCCAGTCCACAAAGGCGGCTGCCGTCTCCAGCTCCTGCCATAGTCGATGCAGATACCGCGGCTCTTGCTCAATGCGGTAGATCATGGCCAGGGTCTCCACGCGCTCCAATACTTCGCGACTGGTGGCTAACAGCCTCTTGCCGTCCGGAAGGACATACTCGGGAAGCGGCTCACGAAGTATGGTCTCAGCCCCGGTCTTCAAGGCCGCATACCATTGACCCGCCAAGGGATCATCTTTGATCAGTTTTTTGATCCTGTCGAAATCGGAGGCACTGACCAAAAGGCGTGGGTGTTCTTTTCGCAACGTACTCAACAGCGGTTTAGACGTATCGGCTTCAGACAAGGCTTTTTTAACCTCCGGATCGAGCTGTATGAGAGACAGATCGTCAAACCAGATGCTGCCGTTACCGTAGGTATTGAACAGATGGACGTCCATGCCTATGACTTCTTCCGGCAAAGTGAAGGTGACGGACATCGGCGCCCAATCCGTCAGATCGTCTCCGACATCCGCAGGCCGGATCATGAAGTTGTCTCCCGAGACCTCATAGACGCTCTCGTGAGGTCCGTGTACCCAATCCATTTGCCAGCGCACTTTATTGGCCTGGTTGTGCGGCTTGGCTCGGTAGACCATAACACGCATGACGACATCGCTGCGCTTTACCCCTTCGCTTCTTTGGTACCAGACCTCTAGCCGGTAGGCTTCTCCGCCCTTAACCGACAGGGCGCGGGCAATGGCCGATCTGGCACCCTCTCCGTGCACGCGAACGGAGGCTTGTCCGCTTCTGCTGCGGGTGGTGTCGACGGATATTTCCACCGTATCTTGATTGGGCCCTGACGGAATAAAGGTGTTAAAACCGGAGGGCAGTCCCTTGGAGCTGACCTGTTCGAAGCTGCCGTTGGAGATGAGATTCTCACCTTCCGCTGCTGATGGGACCGCAGCAGCGAGAAAGGCCAAAGCGCTGACAAGGATGAACCACGTGAAAGTCCTCTTTTGTCTTACAAGGAATCTCATGATGCCACCTCCTTCAATCTGTGCAGAGCTTTCAGGCTCTCGGCGATCAGCACCGCTGGTGCCTCGGCCGTAATCCTGTCTTCTTGTTCCCTAACGCGGGCTCCGACTTCGTATCCTCCTTCCTCAAAGGCCTGTTCCGTCGGTATGTATCCTTGATAGCCGTTGGCATATCCAACCGGAACGGTGATCTCAAACGGCGATTGCTCCTGGATGGACATACCCAGCTCGACGAAGACTTCAGCCGGTAAGCCGAGCAGGGCCACTTCACCGATGCTCACGGCGTGTACGCTGAAGCCGATACCGCCGGAGTCGGCGGGTAACAGGAAGCCGTGTTGCAATGAAGACAACGACGGAGTCAGTTCCCTTCCCTGCACTGATGACAACAACTCCTTCATCACCGCGGCTGCCAGGTAGTGACCCAGTCGATCCACGGCGTCGAAGTCCGCCCCGTGAGGATCGGAGTTGATATTCCCCGCACATCCGTTGGCGAAGATAGCTACGGCTCCGGTCTGCTCTTCGATGCGGCGCGACGCGGCACCCGGGAAATCGCCGGAGATGAAGTAGTTGTTCTGGCCCAAGACGACGGCATGGCACGGATGGCAAGACCAGATCGCCTTCGTTTGGCCGTTGAGATCGGTAATCTGCAGTACGTCCACCCAGGGATAGACCGGTTGATCGGGGGCTTTGCCTAAAATGACGCGTCCGTCGCGTTTTTCACGTCTGTTGACGCCGCACTGAGCGTGTCCCCGTCGATAGAAGATACGGGCCGGGGCGGACAGGCTTTTGGCCCAAGTGGCCACTCCTACCAGCTTGTCTTCGAAAACGGCGGCATTGTTGGCCGTGACGGGATCGACATCGCTTCGGGGAATACTCGGTCCTGAATGAGTGTGCGTGGCGGCGATAAACACGTTTGATGCGGGAATACCCGTTAGCTCTTCCACGCGCCGGCGCACTCGTTCGACCATTTTCGCAGGTATGCCGACCGTCTCCACGCCCAGCAACATGAGATCGTTCTTGGTGTCCGTCAGATAAAGCGCTCTTGCCCACAACTCATCTCGAATACCGACCGCTCCGTGTTTTCGGGCTGCATAGCCTGCCATGGCACAACCGATGGCCGGTGTTATGTTGACTTTGGCTACACCTGCTTGAAAGGACATCAGTGTTCACCTCCTGTGGGATGGTCCGCTAAGAAGATACATACCCGAAAAAAGCGGAATCTCCTGTATTGGGCGCCGGCGATAGGAGGGAGGTTACAGGAGATCGCGAAGTTGCCGCAGAAAAATAACTCACAATCCTTTGGATAAGGGGCTGGGGATGTGGGAGAAGCGAAGAGACTGAATCTGACCCTGGTCGGTTGTGGCGGCATCGCTGACGCCCACCTCAGGGCGGTAAAAATGCTGGAGTCGCAAGTGCGGCTGATCAGCACTGTGGATATCGACGAGACGAGGGCTCGAGCCGCGGCGGAGAAATACGGGGCCGGCTACTGGACGACCGATTATGGGCGGGCTTTTGCCGACGAGTCTGTCGACGCGGCTGTCTTGTGTCTGCCTCACGATCTGCACGCTCCGGCGGCCATAGCCGCTGCGGAGGCGGGTCTGCATGTGCTGTGTGAAAAGCCTTTAGCGCTGAACGCCGATGAAGGATGGCAGATGGTACGGCGTTTTGAAGAAGCGGACAGAGTGCTTATGGTCGGGCACAGCCGTCGGTTCACACCCGGAGCGGCTCAGGCTCGAAAGATCGTCCAAAACGGTGAACTGGGGACGATCTTCCATGTGCACAGTAGCCTGCTTTCCTACATTCAACAGGCATCCACGGAGTGGAGACGGCACAACGAGAGTTCAGGCGGGTATCTCATACCCATCTTTGGCACTCACCTAATAGATCTGCTTCTGTGGGTCACGGATCTGGTGCCGCTGCGTGTCTACTGTGAGTACTCGTCGTATCGGCCGGAGTGGGAAGGTGATGATGAAGTCAGCATCACCTTGGCGTTAGGTGACAAGGAGGGTCGGGAGATCCCGGCCTCGGTGCAAATGTCTGCCAACTGCCGGATGCGCCCGTCGCGACCTCAAAATCGTGATGAACTGGTCGTCGGAGGTGTGGATCATACCCTGATCTACAACAATCCAAGCCGTTTGTTCTTGGACGGAGCTCCTTTGGAGCTGGAACCTGCGGAAGAGGCGGCTCTTCCCACGTTTGCCCGTCAGCTGCAGGAGTTTGTTCAGGCGATCAACGAAGGGCGTGCGCCCGTCTCTTCAGGTCATGAGGCCGCCTTGGTCATGGAGGTCTTGGACGCCGCGCAAAAATCGGCCAGAGAACATGTCGTAGTGGAGTTGAACCGAGACGACAAGAAGTGAAAGTTTGGAGGGCGAGGCATGCTAGATAGGATTCGGGCAGGCAAGAATCTTCCTGTGCCGGACTACTGGCGAGGAACTGTCGATGATGTGGACGAAGTTTTGGATCAGGTCACCCGCGGGCGGGTGATTTCCTTGCGCACAAGCGCCGGAGGAAGGCTGTTGCGCGCCGTCGTCTACGGCTCACAAGCGCCTTTGAGACGAACGGCCAATTTGAACTCGGCCTTCGGGGCCTCTCTACCCCGGGCCTATGTAGATAAGACGGATCGCCGTCCCAGTTTGATGTTGGTCGGCGGCGCCCACGGTTCTGAGATGGAGGGCATAGTCGGTCTCGTCAATCTGATTCACGTCATGGAGTCCGGATATGACCTCTTGGGCAGATCATGGAAAAGCCTGCTGGATCTGGCCGAAGGGGTGCGACTGACGATTCTGCCCTGTCTCAATCCGGACGGCCGGGCTCGCGTGGGCCTGAACAGCTATGTCGGCGAGAGTGCGGAGACCTACCGATATTGGATGCAAGGTACGCGCCGTGACGGCACGCTTTATTCGTGGCCGGCGGTGAAGGAGTTTCACCCGATAAGAGACGTGGGCTTTTTGGGCGGCTATTTCAATGATGATCACATCAACCCCATGCATGACGACTTCTTCGTCAATCCGTGTGCCGAGGTGCGATCACTGATGGAGTTGGCCGACCGCGAAGCTCCGGATCTGATCGCTTTGCTCCACAGTGCCGCCGATTCACCGTTCCACTTCTGTTCGATTGCTCATCTGCCGCCGGTGCACCAAGAGGCCATCTACAGCCTTTCTCAGCGGGTGAAAGAGAGGATGACCGAGAAAGGCCTTCCTTTTGCGCCTTTTCCGGATCCGAGACAGCAGCAAAAGGTGTATCTCGAGCAGTTCAACCTGCCTCGCGCTCTTCATCACCATTGCGGAGCGGCGACGCTGACCATTGAAAGCTGCGCCGGGATCGCAACGGACAAAGAGCATCTAAAGCTGGATTGGCAGCAGATTCTGGACGGTCACTTCATCCTCTTTGAGGAGCTGTTGTCCAGCGTGAAGGCGGAGTTCCACAAATATGCCCAGCCGTTTTTATCTGATTGACCAGGGTCAGAGCGCTTTTAAGGCATCAACCGAGGAGGCCGTGCCATGCGAAGATATCGGATAGGTGATCTTAACGCTAAAGGAACGGAGCATGTGGCCAGTCATCTGCTAAAAGGAGAAGCGCTGACACGAGGCGGTCTCAGTTTCACCAAGCCAGGTCATCGCACCCATGACGGTCATGAGCATCGTCATGACGATGACGAAGAGATGTTCATCATTTTACAGGGAAAAGGCTTGGTGCAAATCGACGGTCGGCAGGAGCCCATATCTGCCGGCGACGTGCTCATCATCGAGCCCGGAGAGGAGCACCATCTGGTCAGCGATGAGCAGGATCCGCTGGTCCATATTTGGTTGCATGCGGGAGAGCGACAGACAGAAAGTCGGGACTGAGGCCTAAGCAGCAGGCAGGTTCTCGACATATGGCGAGGGCTTGCCTTCTATCTTGTTTACCTGCGGCGTGGCTCCAAGACGGGACCTTGGGCAGGACATAGTAGAACGAAATCCTCTATTACACAGGCGAGGGTGGGACTGGCGTGGACGCGGTCTATGATTGGGTGGCGCAGTCTTCGGGCAACAGTCCGTTGTTGTTCATGCTGTTGTTCGCGCTATCCTTTATCAACGCATTTTTGCCGATGGTGCCCATCGAAACCATCAGCGTGTTTGCCGGATACCTCAGTGAAGTGGTAAACGGCAACGCTTATATCATTGTCTTGGCAGTGACCTTGGGGAGTGCCATAGGCAGCACGATTCTGTTTTTATTGGCCCGATCACAAGGCCATCGTTTGCTGGAGTTGGGCTTTGTCAAAAGGCAAGTCACCCCGGCTCGCCTGGACAAGACACAAGGCTGGTTCCGCCATTACGGTCTGTGGATGATTTTTGCCGGAAAACTGGTACCCGGTATGAGTCC
>LFTP01000062.1 GCA_001513395.1 Clostridia bacterium DTU080 | reverse complement strand
ATTACAAATTTCTGACACCGCATAGGCAGGGAACTTCAGCCCCATAACTCTTGACTCACTGCCAACGGACCGGGGGCCAGCCGGCGAATCGCGACCCAGGGTAGCATTCGAATCTGTAGATCGACATGGGCTACTGCCTGTGTGCCGCCATCGCTCACCGTCAGGAACAATTGTCCCTCGTACAACCCCGGGGAATCGTAAAGCTCGGGCCGCATCCATAGACGGAGTCTCGTCGGCCCGGTAACGGGGAGGGTCATCGAACCGACGGGCATGAGTTGGCCTTCGCCGACACTGATGAGCAGCCGGTCTGGCGGCAACTGCAGACCGCTTGTCTCATCGATCAGGGGGGTAAGCGACATATGAAGAGTGGCTTGTCCGAGGCGTCGGAGTCCGAGAGGAAAGACTGAGGTTTGCAGTCCCCCGGCGATCTCGAAAAGGGAGTGTTGAGACGGATCGACTACTGCAGTAACCTGGCTCGGAATAACTTGAAGCCTTATTTCAGTAGGATGAGCCTAACCAAGACACATGACAAATCCCCATATTAGTTTGACTTTTGCTAGCATTATCAACTTACACGGCTTGTAGGTTGTGCTCATCTCAAGAACTCCTTCTCAAGTACCAAGGTCGCTTATAGACGATATTTTTTCAACTATTAGCCATTTGTTATTAGGAGCACTGCCTGCCGTACCTTGGTATTACTACCACCGTAGTGCCGAGCCGAATCGTCCCTGGCGCCCCTTTTGACCGCCACCAACGCCGCTTGCGTACGATCGGCCACGTCAAGCTTCCTTGAGACGTTGCTGACATGCGCCTTCACGGTACGGACACTGAGATTCAGATGGGCTGCAATCTCTTTATCTGTTTTTCCGCACCCCTTTGGACGGGCCCAGAGATCTACTTGAACTCGTAGCAGGAGATATCTTCCAAATCGCGAACCCTTCAGAAACGCCGTAATGAAGGGACGCGTGGCGAATGGAAGACATCGAGATCAGGCCGGTTCATGTGGGCGCAAGCGCATTTATTGCGGCGATCTGCCGAGACCTTGGGGTCGCGGGAATGATCAATCGTTCCGTGCGTTGGGATGAGAAACAGTGGAAGGTGTCACCGGGCACCCGGGCGGTTGCTCTGATCATCAACATTTTGGTGGCGCGGCGCCCCCTTTACCGCGTATGGGAGTCTTTCGAGCGGCTTGACCTACCCGTTTTGTTTGACGAGCCGGTGGAGTTGAATGACCTCAATGATGATGGGTTTGGACGTACGCTCGACAGGCTGCATGAATCGGATGAGCTACGCAAGATAGTCAGCTCGGTAGCGTTGGCTGCCACAAGGCGGTTGCCTTTAGGTATCAGATCAGTTCATGCCGATACGACCACCCTATCGCTGGCCGGCAGATACGAACCGACCGACAGCGATTTGGCCTTTTTGGAGGAGAATCCGGATCGCAGTTTGCTGAACATCACCTATGGTCACAGCAAGGATAAGCGGCCGGATTTGAAGCAAGTCTCCTATGGGCTCGTGGTAACTAGCGAAGGCATGCCTGTCTTGGGCAACGTCAACGACGGCAACCTGAGCGACAAGGTGTGGAACAGTGAGGTTCTCGGTGAGATCGAGACGAGCTTCCTCGATCCGAGGCAGATCGTGTACGTAGCTGATTCTGCCTTGATCACTCCGTATAACCTGGAACAGATGGCCGAGCAAAAAATCCGTTTCATCTCCCGGCTGCCAGGGACGTATGGCCTGGTTGATGACCTAAAGGAGAAGGCCTGGAAACAAGGCCGTTGGGAATTCATAGGCCGCGTCAGCCTTAGCGAAAAAGGCGCCAAGTACCGGGCGCAAAGCCACATGGACACATTAGGAGGTCGCCC
>LFTP01000368.1 GCA_001513395.1 Clostridia bacterium DTU080 | reverse complement strand
GAGAACGCTTGGACGCGTACGGTTACCGAAAACGTATCGGTACGAGTGGCTCTGGAAGCTGCACTGCCGGCTATGCAAGCAGCGATGGCATCCGCTCGCCGTTAATGCTGATCCTGTGCAGCTCGGCGGAACAGATGCATGACGCTTGGGCTCGATTCGGGTCTGTCTGTGTGGCTCAAGGACCGTACAAGGGAGTGTCGTACCATGGAGATCAGGCTGGCTAATCGCATTCCAGTTGAACCTCACGGCGGATATCAGTTCTTTGCGGATATAAACGGCGACGGAGAAAAAGAGATCTTGTGCCTGCAGGCTGCCGGCATCTTCTACTCCCGGGTCCACAATGTGCGGGGTAGCGGTCGACAACACTTCTGCTTGACGGCCCTTACATCAAAAGGTGA
Organism: Clostridia bacterium DTU080; assembly: GCA_001513395.1. Classification (GTDB taxonomy): domain Bacteria; phylum Bacillota; class Limnochordia; order DTU080; family DTU080; genus DTU080. The sequence goes on along the minus strand of LFTP01000368.1, from coordinate 1,900 downwards.
TCTCTTGTGGCAAGTGGGCTCGCCCTGGTCGGGATCTGAGCCGTTTCTCACGCATTGCGCAGAACGATCGCTGGATGTCGCTGACATCAACGGTGACGGATATCCGGAAGTCCTCTGTCTGCGCGGTACTGATTTGTTGGTCTTGGACGGTCGCACGGGTGTTATCTTGTCCGAGGTCGGATTACCGGCGGACAACTTCGCCATTGTCGCCGCCGCAAAGACCGGCCCGGGCGCGGATGATTACACCATATTGGTGCAAAACAGCGAGAAAGCATACCCTCCCCATACCTATGGAAACCCGTGCCTTTTCTTCTCCGGCAATCTCGATCTGTTAGACACAAAAGAACTGCGCGGCGCAGGGCATCTCCCATTGGTGTCCGATTTAGACGGCGACGGCTATGATGAGTTTCTGATCGGGTACAACTGGCTCGACCATGATCTGTCCGTCCGTTTTGTCTTCGACCCACAGATTGAGGAGTATGATCCACCGGAGCACCATGTCGATGCCTTAGCCGTCGACGGACAACCGGTGCGCAAGCTGGCCCTTGCGGCGAGCGAATACGTCTACATTATTGACGATCAAGGCGATTTGCTCTGGTCACGTCAGTTGCCGCACCCACAGCAGTGCCACTTCACCATGATGCGCGATGATGTGCCGGGGCCGCAGGTGTTTGTGCACAACAAGCGTGACAGACTCCAACTGTTTTCTGCTGACGGCTCTTTGATCCGGGAGGTATGGCCGGAGGAGTACTGGCCTTTAGGCAAGCCGTCCGCCGTGCGGATGAAGTTCCATCAAGCAATGCCTACCTTCATCCTGCCGGGTGTCTTGCCGGGCGGTATGGATGCTTTGCTCTACAGTGAAGGCGGCTGGCCGTACGTGATAGATGGCTCCGGCCAATGCATCGCCCATTTGCCTCACGACGACTACTGCCGTCAGGACTTCGGTGAGGTGCCGGGACGACCGGATGACTTCGGCTACAGCTTCAACTCGATGGTAATCGCCGATGATCTCGGATCCGGCAAACACCGCGTCTACGTATTCGACCGACGCTATGTGTGGGAGTTTGCCGTGTCTCGAGACACATAGGGTTAAAACAAGCGGTTCGGTTTGGTGGAACAGACCTACTTCCGGGAGCGGTTGGAAAAAGGGGGCGGTCCGGGAAGCCTGATTGCTCAGAGCCGATGGCCTCAGGACGCAGTTGCAGGTCTGCCAATCATGGCTACACTGGCTGACGTGTCTTTGACGATGAGCAGGGGATGTAAGCCACGAAGAAGCAAAAGGTTGGGATGGGTTGCGGCTGGCTATCTGAGCGGATAGCCAGCCGCATCGCTGATCTCGCCACGGTGGGGCCGTCAACGGCCCGCAGCCGGGCGTCGTTGATAGTGAAGTGCCGTGTGATCGTACACATCCGCTGCACGCAAACAAAGCGATATTCTCAGTGCAATGCAACCACATCTGACCTCTGCTTTCGCTGATCGTTGGACGGCATGACATAGACCGTAAGACGGTGAAACGGCCGACTCTTTGGTGTCCGATCATCCCGTTCTGTCAACGGCGATTTTAGACTGGTTTCCCCGCACTTTAGGTGCAACGTGGACGCGGATTGCAGGAGTTTTCCGGAAAGACGCGAACCCAGACGTGACACTCTCACGTGGGGTTTGGCTGCATGTGGACATTCTGTCGACGCCTTGGCTTGGTGCTTAAGCGAGAGCAACCGGATCCCGCTGAGATCACCTTGGTCGTGGAAGGCCCGGCCCCAGGCGCAGCATGTCCTCTCTGCGGACGTTTCTCCGTGCACCGTCACTGTCAATATGGCAGGTGCTTGCTCGACCTTCCGGCGGACGGTCGCAAGGTTGTCCTGCATCTTCGGGTCCGGAAGTTCCGTTGCACCGATCCTGA
>LFTP01000186.1 GCA_001513395.1 Clostridia bacterium DTU080 | reverse complement strand
GCCGGCCTGGTCACCGTCCTACTGGCGGGCTGGCTTATTCGGCAGTGGGGTGCTCCGCAAGGTTATCAAATATCCTTTTTGGCCGCGGCAGCTATGGGTCTTGTTAGCGTAGCCGCTTTTTCGCGCCTGGAAGAGCCGGAGGTGGATGCGCCGGTCAAGCCGAGCGTGCCGGAGGCTCGGCTTCCTTTGCGCCAACGCGTCGCTTTGGTCATTGAGCATCTGCGGGCTGAACGCCAGTTCAGCGTCTATGCCGCGACCAGCATCGTATGGACTCTGGGACTGTCTTTGCCGCAACCTCTTTTTGCTCTCTATTTCGTGGAGAATTTGGGCGGAGCTGACTACCTATGGGGACTTCTCAGTGCCACGACAACAGTGGTTACGGTTCTTGGGCAACGCTATTGGGGTCCTCTGGCAGACAGAGTCGGCCCGCGGCGTATCATGAGCATAGCAGGTGTCGGAGCTATGTCCGTTCCTCTATGCTATCTTTTGGTTCCCGATTACAGATTTGTATACGCGTTTAACGCCGTGACAGCCTTTTCGTGGGCGGGCTATAATCTGGGAGCATTCAACTTGTTGCTTGAGATAACGCCCGCGGCGCGAAAGACTACCTACGTGGCAGGTTACAACGGCCTGGCTGGCATGGCTACAACCGTGGCCTCTTTAATCGGTGGATTTCTGGCCGAGCGCATTGGGATTCGGTCTACTTTCCTCATCTCCTTCGTTCTCCGCCTGTTGGGTTGGCTGCTGTTTATCATGCTTGTCCGTCCGCAAGGCGGCAGCACCGAGGAATGGCCACGGTTAATCTCCAAACGGCAGAAGAAGCGACAGGGTTGAACGGTGTCGATAGCTGTTGCCTGATCGAGTAAGCTATCATAAAATGAGAGCGCAGTTTTTTGGCTTGAAACACGATGACGGGGGCTATGGTCGCAGGATCGGTTTTCAGAGAGCCGGCGGTTGGTGGGAGTCGGTACCGGCCGCGATCTATCCACCTCGGAGTGCAGGTGAGCCTTTGCTATTGTCGGGTGAAATCTGCCGGGTAAGCCCGTTACAGCAGACAAAGAGGGTCCCACTGAGGGATGTTTGTATGTTTTTTCGGCCAGTGGGAAACCAGGGTGGCAACGCGGTGAAACCGCCCCTGCAAGAGGGCGGTTTTTTGCTTATCGAGAACGTAATCGGAACACGCTTACAACAAACGCAGAAAGGGAGTGCTCGCTAATGTTGGATCTAAGGGCCATCCGTGCCAATCCTGAAGCAGTGGAGCAAGCTCTTGCCCGTCGGGGAGAACACACACCTATTGCCGAACTATTTGAGCTGGACCGTCGCTGGCGTGAACACTTGGTTGAAGTCGAGCAACTGAAGGCGCATCGCAATGCGGTGTCCGAGCGCATCGGAAGGGCCAAAGGAAGAGGACCCGAAGCAGAGGCAGCCATAAAAGAGATGAAAGAACTGGGGGAACGGATCAAATCACTTGATACCGAAGTGCGCGAGTTAGAGAGCCGGATCAACGATCTATTGTTGACCATACCGAATATTCCGCATCCCGATGTCCCTGACGGCACATCCGAAGCGGACAACGTAGAGGTTGAACGCTGGGGTGAGCCCAGGGAATTCTCTTTTGAGCCCAAACCGCATTGGGAGATCGGAACGGATCTGGGCATATTGGATTTCGACAGAGCCTCAAAAGTGGCCGGCGCGCGCTTTAGTTTTGTAACGGGTTTCGGTGCGCGCCTTCATCGGGCGTTGATCAACTTCATGATTGATCTTCACACACAAGAACACGGTTATGTAGAAATGCTGCCTCCGTACATGGCCAATACCGCCAGTTACATCGGTACGGGTCAATTGCCCAAGTTTGGCGAAGACATGTTTAAAATTGAGGGTCGTGACTTATATTTGATTCCCACCGCGGAGGTACCCGTAACCAACTACCACCGCGACGAAATACTCGATGGCGACAGCCTGCCCCGCTATTACGTAGGCTTTTCAGCCTGTTTTCGCTCTGAAGCAGGATCGGCCGGACGTGATACCCGCGGTCTGATCCGGCAGCATCAATTTGACAAAGTTGAGCTCGTGAAGTTAGTTAAACCCGAAACCTCTTATGAAGAACTGTCGAAACTGGTCCATGAAGCCACGGAGGTCCTGCGTCGTTTGGAGTTGCCCTATCGTGTGGTGAAGATGTGTGCGGGCGATTTGGGATTTACCGCGGCGATGAAGTATGATCCCGAGGTATGGATGCCGAGCTATGGTCGTTATGTGGAAGTCTCTTCGTGCAGCAATTTCGAGGACTTTCAGGCACGCAGGGCCAATATTCGCTTCCGGAGAAAGAAGGGTCAGAAGGCAGAATTCGTCCATACGTTGAACGGTTCAGGCCTGGCAGTGGGTCGTACCTTGGCGGCTATACTGGAGAATTACCAGAACGAAGACGGCTCTGTCACCGTACCCGACGCTCTGCGCCCGTACATGGGCGGTTTGGAGAAGATCACCCGCTGAGAGTCGGCATCGGCGAGATCTCAAAGAGGACGACTGATCTTTTTATGTGTCCGTCATCTCCCGATCGTGCTGTGATAGCTATCGATTATCACAGCGCGATCGGGACGAATAAACCCACGAAATACAACTCGGGTAAGTCCACTAACTGAAATCGGAGGTTTTCTTCGCACCTTCTCCGTTCGCTGCCAAAAGACCGGGAATCGCCTGTCTTGCAGGCTTGCGTTGCGATCGGCACCGGTGAGCCGGTTTTGGGGCTGTCCCAAAAGGTCGGCCCCTCGTCTCTTTTAGCTCGCGTCTCGGCTTAGAGACT
>LFTP01000231.1 GCA_001513395.1 Clostridia bacterium DTU080 | reverse complement strand
GATGGAAGGACTGACATTTCGTGAGGCTTTGGCTTTCCTGGCCGAAAAGGCCGGGTTGGAGATGTCGTCCGCGAAAAGAGTCGAAGATTCGCCGGAAGCACGTTTACGGCGGGATCTTATCGAAGTTAATGAATTGGCCTGTTCTTTCTATCAGCGGGTTCTGCTGGGACCGGGCGGAGAAAAAGCCAGAGAGTACTTGCGCAGTCGGGGACTTGATCCAAGATGGATCAGACACTTCCGACTGGGCTATGCTCCCGATCGATGGGACGGCTTGACCGGGTACTTGGTCGACATTGAAAAGGCGGGTGCCGGCCTTCAGGCGGGCCTTTTGGTGGCAAAGCGCACCGGAGGGGCATATGATCGCTTTCGCGGACGTATCATGTTTCCGTTTGTTGATGTTAACGGCAAGGTGGTTGCCTTCGGCGGTCGCACTCTGGGAAGCGAAGAGCCTAAGTATCTGAATTCGCCCGAAACGGCGGTTTATGTAAAAAGCAGGCAGCTTTACGGATTGGCCCAAGCAAAAGAAGCGATGCGCCGCGAGCGACGTGTGGTCGTGGTTGAGGGATACTTCGATTGCATCGCTTTGCAGCGAAGCGGCGTAGGCTATACAGTCGCTTCTTGCGGCACTGCGCTCACCCGTGAGCATGTTCGGCTGCTAAGGCGCTTTGTCAGCGATGTCTATTTGTGTTTTGATGCGGATTCGGCCGGACGTCGGGCTATTGCCGGAGCATCGGAGGTGCTCCGAGGCAGTGGCATGCGGGTGTGGGTCATTGTGCTTCCCGCCGGTCACGATCCTGACACTTTCATAGCGGCAGAGGGCAGAACGGCGTTTTTGAGCGAAATGAAGCGGGCTTTGCCGTTGACGGACTATCTTTTGGAAGAGGCCATAGCTCAAGCGGATATGCGGACCGTTGCCGGGCGCATGCAGGGCGTCCGAGCTGCGGTGCCCATTCTCCGTAGCCTCAAGAGTCCGGTGGAAAGGGACGCCTATATCCAGAGGGTGGCATCCAGGCTTGGCATATCACCGCGGAGTCTGGCCCGTGAAGTGTCAGCTCAAGCGGACCGCGGATTCAAGTCCGCTCGGCATACAAATGCGGGATACCGCGATACTAGTACAGATCAAAGCGGTGTGACAAGCGGTCAGCGTTCGGTTCTGCCGGACGGGCGAGCATTACTGGAGCGAGACATGGTACGTTGCCTGATCCACGATACTTCCGGAATTCGATCGGTGGTTGAAGAATTGGGTCTTGCACCATTTCGCACCGAGTGCTACAATAAGATTTTACGGGCCTTGGCTGAAGGCGGGTCTTTCGTCTCGATAGCCAAAGAGATGGAGGACGTGTTGAGTCCTGAACTCATCGCCATTCTCGCTCAGCCACCTGAAAGCGGTCTTTCCTGGCAAGATTACCTGCAGAGAATGTGCCTGGAGCGAATGCGAGAAGAACTGCGGACGATAGAAGAGGGGTTGGTAACACTTGAGGAGCACAACCCCGTTGAGTACGTGACACAGATGAGCAAAAGTCTCCAGGCGTTTCGTGCTTGGCGCAAAGCGTTAAAGAACTACAGCCGCACTCAATCGGAGGCGTCATAGGGAAGGGGGGGGAATAAGCATGACTGGCAAAGAGGGACCTATGGAACTTGACGGACTGCGTGTTCTCATGGAACGCGGGAAGCAGCAAGGTGCTCTTTCCTATCAGGAGATCATGGATGCTTTGGAAGAGGTCGAATTGAGTGCGGAACAGATAGATGAGGTGTACACCCATCTTCAGAACCAGGGTATTGACCTGGTGGCAGATAACTCTAAGGATGTTCAGACAGCGGTCACCGGGAATGCGGGCGATCGCGACGTAGAGACGGAAGTCGATACATCAACCGATGATGATGACCTCCCCGAGGGCGTAGGTCTCGACGACCATGTGCGCATGTATCTGAAGGAAATCGGTCGCGTGCCTCTTTTGACGGCTGAAGAGGAAGTGGAGTTGGCCAAGAGGATCGAACAAGGCGACGAAGAGGCAAAAAGAGCTCTCGCCGAAGCCAACTTGCGCTTGGTAGTCAGCATAGCCAAACGCTATGTCGGCCGGGGCATGCTTCTCCTTGACCTGATCCAGGAGGGAAACCTGGGCTTAATCAAGGCTGTCGAGAAGTTCGACTATCGTAAGGGCTACAAGTTCAGCACCTATGCGACCTGGTGGATCCGACAGGCCATCACGAGAGCGATTGCCGACCAGGCACGTACGATTCGTATCCCCGTGCATATGGTGGAGACCATCAATAAGCTGATCCGTGTCTCTCGTCAGCTCTTGCAGGAGTTGGGTCGGGAACCTACCCCCGAAGAGATTGCCAAAGAGATGGATATGCCGGTTGAGCGGGTACGGGAGATCACGAAGATTGCCCAGGAACCCGTGTCTTTGGAGACGCCGATCGGCGAAGAAGAGGACAGCCACTTGGGCGATTTCATTGAAGATCAGGACGCCCTTGCCCCCGCGGAGGCTGCTTCTTTCCTGATGCTGAAAGAGCAGCTGGAAGAGGTGCTCGAGTCTCTCACGCCGCGTGAGGAGCGAGTCTTGCGCTTGCGCTTCGGACTGGATGACGGGCGCACGCGGACACTCGAGGAGGTCGGACAGGTCTTTGGCGTGACGCGGGAGCGCATTCGCCAGATTGAGGCGAAAGCACTGCGCAAACTGCGCCATCCAAGTCGGAGCAAGAAACTAAAGGACTTCCTGGAGTAGGCAAGAGTAGCGAAAAACTATTGACTACACGATCCGGTCAGGCTATAATCAGGATGGTTGACTTGACCGGAGACGTTCCTCGGTAGCTCAATGGTAGAGCACCCGGCTGTTAACCGGGTGGTTGCTGGTTCGAGTCCAGCCCGGGGAGCCAGAGCCTGATCGCTGTCGCGCGATCAGGCTCTTTCCTTGCTGCCTGCAATAGGCTCATAGCCTCTCGCTCGATTCTCAGGCCGTGCTCGATGATCCTCGGTGAGGGCATGTAGTGGCTTGTTCCCAGATGGCGAATCATGGTCCGTCCGTCGGGGAAGGTGATTTCAGCCCAAGATCGGACTAGATAACCGTCAAATCCCGGGCTTACGAGGCGCTCTTCGTTGGCTGCAAGCTCCGGGTTATATCTGCGAACGGTAGCGGCCGGGGTGTGGGACAGGATTTCATGGCGCCACTGCACCGCAGGGGGAGATTCTTGTCCGTAGAAGGCCATAAAGAGCGTGTCTTCGGCGATTTTGGCCCAAATCATGATAGGACCGGAAGTAGTGTTGCGGAATCTGTAGTCGACACTGGCGGTCCATGAGACAGTGGCGTCTTGTCCGGGAGGAACATAAGGCACGATCATGCTATGTGGTTTGCGTTGCACGACGGGCAAGTTGCTGAGGATGGTCAGGTTATAAAGCATCGTGGCCACCGTACAGACCCCGCCGCCGACATCGAGTGTGATTTGACCGGCGATGTAGTTTCGTCCCGGGAGAAAGCCTTGCGCCTCGGTGTATGGTCCGATCGCCTCATTGAGTGAAAAGGTGCCACCGGCGGGAATGACTGTCCCCGTGAGTTTGGTGGCAGCCAGGGCGATGTTGTGAATCTCATGCTCCGTGGATTCTTCCAGATCCACTCGGTAAACGGCCATGAGCAGTGGTGTCTGGATTTTTTCGACGGCCGTTTGGAATTCAATATCATGTTCCCACGGAAGCTCGGATGTGACATGTTCTGCTTGTGAATGAGTTGAAACCAGCGGAGCGACGAAGGGATTGTCATCGACACTGAGACAGGGTACGAGAATTGAATGATGGGTGAGAGGCAAGAGACATCCGGCAACAGCGAGGATCAGCACCGAAAGACACGCTCGCGGAGGATAAAGGCGCATGCTGAACTCACCTCTGTACTAGAGTAATGCCGCTCCGGTAAGATATGCACAAAAAGGACGCCCAAAGAGATCTGTTTTTCACGATGGGAAGTTGCCAAGGTCCGACTGTCATGCTATAATGGGTCACGTGACTGACAGGAGGGCCTGTAGCTCAGTTGGTCAGAGCGTCCGACTCATAATCGGATGGTCGCAGGTTCAAGTCCTGCCAGGCCCACCAAGCATGCCACCATCGTCTAGAGGCCTAGGACGCCGCCCTTTCAAGGCGGTGGCGCGGGTTCGAATCCCGCTGGTGGTACCATAAGTTCGAAGGAGGTCCCATGGACGGACCTCCTTTTTGACACTTGTCCACAATAGCATAAGCTGTGAGCAAGCCGAATCGCAGGAAAAGGCGGACCTGAGAGAGAACAATTGAGCTAGGGCTCGGCAAAAAGGGGTGGTCGTCAACATGCGAAGCGCGCACACGGTTCAGCTTTTGCTCAGTAAATCAAATGTGCCGTTGATAAGCGCTCTTTTGGCGGCTATCGCCGCGCAGGTTCTAAAAGCGCTGATCGCGGCGGTGACCCGTAACGAGCCACCGAGAGTAGCTCTGCTCAAGGCGGGCGGTATGCCCAGCTCTCATTCAGCGCTCGCATGGGCCCTTTTCATGTCCGTCCTGTGGCACAACGGTTGGCAGTCTCCGGAAACGGGTGTCGCCGCTATTTTGGCGGTTGTAGTCATCTATGACGCGGCCATCATTCGGCGGGCGATGCAGGAGCAGACGAAGACCCTGCGCATGCTTCTGGAACGGGCGGCTCCTGATTTGCTGGACGAGTTTTGGGTGCCCAAGTCTTTAGGTCATACGGGACGGGAAGTTGTGGCCGGAATGGTCATGGGGGTGGCCGTGGCTCGTGCGATCTATTGGTTTGGCAACGTTGCTCTTTAGATTCTATCCTGCGCTTTTTTGAGCGGAAAGGCGGTATGACATTGCAGCGAAGAAGAATGACGTACGCGGCGGTCGTGGCTACGCTCGTCCTTGTGGCGTCCGTAGGCGGAGCGGCTGCCAATCAAGCCGCCGGTGTATTGACGACGACAGGCAGTGCGGAGATAGCCGTTGTTCCCGATCAGGCGACAGTAGTCGTCGGAGTCTCTGTTTTGAGCGAAACCGCGGCCTCAGCTCAGGCTCAGGTTGCGTCGCACATGGAAGGCATCAGACGAGCTCTTGAGTCATTTGAGATACCGGACAAATCCATTCGAACGCGGGATTTTCGTGTCGGCCCCGAATACGAGTATCGAGAAGGACAGCAGGTATTGAGAGGCTATCGTGCCACTCACGATTTGTACATCACGATCGATGCCATTGACGAGTTGGGAGCGGTGCTCGATGCGGTGGTCAGCGCGGGCGCTTCCGATGTGCGGGAGATCCGCTTCGGCACGACTCGCGCTTCTGAGCTTCAACGGCAAGCGCTCACCGCTGCGGTTCGGGATGCCTATGAGAAAGCGGAGGCTTTAGCCGCCGGAGCGGGGATAACCACTTTGCGCATCAATCGTATCCAAGATCAGACAGGCTATGTGGCCCCGATCCGGGAAGAGGTCCGGACCATGGCGGTAAAGGCTGCTTTTGATTCTTTTGGGACGGAAATCGCGCCCGGGGAGATTACGGTCCGAGCCAACGTACAGGTGGAGTTTCTTTTCTGGTGAGATCCGTGCGAGTCATCGATATCCAACGCTGGGTGGAAGAGCTGGCGCCTTTGTGCCTCGCTGAAGAGTGGGACAACGTAGGTCTGCAGATCGGCAAAGAAGCGGAGCTTGTTCGCGGGGTCCTCGTGTGCCTCGAGGTCAATCATGCGGTCATCGATCAGGCCTTGCAAAACGACGTCCAACTGATTGTGGCTCATCATCCGCTGATTTTCGCTCCTCTTCGCAGCTTGCGCGCCGATGACGCTCACGAGAGCCTGATCATGCGTATGATCATCGAGCGTCTGTCGCTTTATGTGGCGCATACCAATCTGGATGCGGCACCTGGCGGATTGGGAGACTGGGTGGCCGAAGTATGTGGACTGCATAGCGTCCAACCGTTGATACCTCGTGATGAGCGAATACCGCAGGCGGGATTCGGACGGGTCGGAGATTTGGAGGCGCCTGTGGATTTCGAGGAGTTTGCCGCTCGGCTTTGTCGACAATTTGAGGTGAGCCGTTTGCGAATTGCCGGAAGGCCGCCGCGATCTGTCGAGCGCGTTGCCGTTCTCAATGGTTCGGGCGGCTCGTATATGGCCGAAGCCAGGGCAGCGGAGGCTGATGTCTACGTAACGGGGGATGTCAAGCATCACGATGCGGCCTATGCCGAAGCATTAGGGCTGTGTGTGCTTGATTGCGGGCATTTTGCCACCGAGAGGATAGTTGTCCCACGTCTGGCAGGATATCTGAGGGAACGGGCCAGGGCGGAGGGACAAGATTGCCGATTTCATGTGGCAGATGAAAAGAATCCCATAGCCTATCTCCCATAGGTATCGAAATGTCTGTGATCCCTGTCGGGCCGGTGTGATCTGCACACCGGTCTTTTTTTCTTACCTATCCTCATGAACACAGGTGCCGATCGGACAAGCATCTGCAAAAGCGTCCGGAAAACGAACTTCGTTTGGAAGGAGTACACTTCGTCTCCCTAGAAATAAGCTCGCAGTGGTTGGAAGTGGAGGGAAGTGGAGCGAAGTGTTCCTGGGGGAGTACGCGCACACTCTGGACGAGAAAGGGCGCATGATCGTCCCCGCTCGTTTCCGTGAGGAACTCGGTCCCAGCTTTGTGGTCACCAGGGGGCTGGACCGATGCCTGTTTGTTTATCCGTTGCCTGAATGGGAAGCATTGGCCGGGAAGTTGCGTGCACTCCCTCTCACTAAGGCGGACACCCGAGCTTTTGTACGTCTGTTGTTTTCAGGTGCTTGCGAGTGTGCACTGGACAAGCAAGGGCGTATTCTCCTTCCTCCGGCTTTGCGTGCGTATGCAGGCATTCAGCGTGATGTAGTTTCGATCGGAGTGGCCAACCGCGTGGAAATATGGGCGGCCGAAGAGTGGGCAAAATATACCGATGCGGCCACCGAATCGTATGAGGCCATTGCGGAAAAAATCGTCGATCTCGGCATCTAGGACGGGACTATGAATGCAATACCGGCATGAAACGGTCCTGCGCGAGGAAACCGTACATTATCTCCGGGCAGCACAGGGAGGTATTTTCATCGACGGTACCCTCGGTGGAGGCGGACATACCCAGGCCATACTTGACGCACATCCGGAGACACGGGTGATAGGCATTGACCGTGATCCGGAGGCGCTTCTCGCTTCGAGGCAGTGCTTGGCACCATATGGTGAGCGGGTAAGACTGGTGCACGGAAACTTTGCCGATCTTCCGGAATTGGTTCAACCCTGGGTTCCGGAAGGGGTCGACGGTGTTGTGTTGGATATCGGAGTCTCGAGCCATCAGTTGGATCAGCCTCAAAGAGGTTTCAGCTACTGGCATGATGCACCGTTGGACATGCGGATGGACCCACAGCAACCACAGACAGCCGCGGACATTGTCAATACAGCGTCGGAAGAAGAGCTAAGCCGTATATTGCGTGAATTCGGTGAAGAACGATGGGCCGCTCGAATCGCATCGTTTATCGTTCGGGAAAGGCAACGCGAACCGATCCTCACTACGGGACAGCTGGCGCAGTTGGTCAAAGACGCCATCCCGGCGAAATCGCGCAGATCCGGCCCACATCCCGCAAGACGCACGTTTCAGGCTCTGCGCATCGCGGTAAACGATGAATTAGGCAACCTTGAGCGCGGCTTAAACGGCGCACTTAAGGTGCTTCGTTCGGGAGGCAGACTGGTTGTCATTACCTTTCACAGTCTTGAGGATGCACTGGTTAAGAGTTTCTTCCGTTCTCAGGCGAATCCGTGTACTTGTCCTCCCCGCCTAGGATGTGTCTGTGGAAAAGAACCGCAACTACGCATCGTTACGACCAAAGGGGTCAGGCCCGGACCCGTTGAGTTGAGGAGAAACCCGCGTGCCCGTAGCGCGACTTTACGAGCGGCAGAGCGTGTTCTGTCGGTAGAGGAGAATGCATAGCCATGTCAACGGTAAGTCATGGAAGCGCCAGCCTAGAAGTACGTTCAGAGGGCCAGAGTCAATTCATACCGCAGCCGCCGTCCAACGCTGCCACAAAGTCAACCGGGCGTCGGAAGTCGCGCCGTTCCGTACCGTTGCCCATCATCGTTTCTTGCGCCTTCTGTTGCTTGATCTTAGCTTTGGGACTGGTGGCACAGCACAGCATACTGATGCTGCGCTTTGAGGAATTGGCGGCGTTGCAGAATGAATTGGCTCGCGAACAACGTATACAAGATCACCTTCAACTGGAGTTGATGCGCGCTCGATCTCCTCAGCAGATCGAACGCTTGGCGAGGGAGCGGCTGAATCTGCGGGAGCCCGAACGCGTTGAGTACTTAGTGTTGGCTCCCACAACGCAAGAGACAGCGAGCCAGGTAGCCACAGTCGAACCAAAGGCGACGGGCGTACTGGCAGAGGTAGCGAAGTGGCTTACTGATAACTGGCCACGCTGGGGCCAAGCAGAGGCTAGCCATCTGCGTTGATCGGCCGCGGCGCACCGGAGGGAAGACCGTTGGGCAAGTTCTCCATGGTCAGCGTACGGCGGCGCATCGGAATGCTGTTTTTGGTCTTTGTGGCGGTCTTTATAGTGCTGGCAGCACGCCTGTTCTATCTCGAAGTCATTCGCAACCAGTATTTTTTGGCCTTGGCTCTTGATCAGAGAATGCGACCCGTTCCGTTGTTGGCCAGCCGCGGTGACATCTTGGACCGAAATCAAAACAAGCTTGCCGTCAGCATGAGTGCGGACGCAGTCTATGCGACACCGGTGGAAATCCAAGATGTGGAGCAAGCTGTCCAGCAGCTTGCTCCGTTATTAGATCTGGATCCGGATTGGCTGCGTGAACGCCTGACTCGCAAACAAGCCATGGTCTGGATCAAGCTGAAAGTGGATCCCATGACGGCGCGGCAAGTGATCGAACTGGCCATACCGGGGATCGGCGTCACCGAGCGGCCGCAACGCTTCTATCCACATGGCAGTCTGGCCGCCCAAGTCATAGGATTTGCAGGCATGGACAATCAAGGGCTGGAAGGCCTTGAAGCCTATTATGACCGTTATTTGCGCGGCAACCCGGGTATGATTGTTCGTGAGCGGGACGCACGCGGACGAGCCATTCCCGGCGGAGCCGAGCGACGCTTACCGCCGCAAGACGGCTACGATCTAGTCTTGACTTTGGATCAGGTTATCCAGTATATAGCGGAACGGGAACTGAGAAAGGCAGTCATAGAGACTGAATCCGAATTCGGCATCGCCGTTTTTGTACGTCCCCAGACGGGAGAGATTCTGGCCAGCGCCGTCTATCCGAGCTACGATCCCAACGACTATGCCTCGGCACCGCCCGAAACATGGCGCAATCGGGCGTTTACGGACCAGTATGAACCGGGATCCATATTCAAAGTCATAACACTGGCCGCGGCTTTGGAAGCCAATGTGGCCAGGTTAGATGAGGTCTTCGTCGACCCGATTCGCCTGGTGCGTTGGGGTGGCGTGGTCAGTTGTTGGCGACCTCAAGGGCACGGCGCGCAAACGCTGGTGGAGGCTACGGAGAACTCGTGTAACCCCGTATTTGCCGTCTTGGCCGCCGATCGTCTGGGGCCCAAGACGTTTTACAAATACGCCAGCGCTTTCGGCTTCGGGGCCCGTACGGGTGTCGATTTTCCCGGAGAGGCCAGAGGCTTGTTACCCCGACCGGGTGAGACGAGACACGGCGAGCTGTTGCAGTGGGCCAATATCGGCTTTGGACAGGGCGTAGCCGTCAGCCCCTTACAAATGGCCATGGCCGTGGCGGTCATTGCCAATGGCGGGCAGTTGATGCGGCCGCGTCTGGCTTTGGAGATCCGGGACAAAACTGGCCAGGCGATAAAAACCTTTGAACCTGAAGTCGTCCGTCGGGTTCTTTCCGAACAGACGGCTCAGGATGTAGCTAAGACAATGCGTTCAGTGGTGGTAAACGGCTCCGGATCCAGAGCGGATATCCCGGGATATCGCATTGCGGGTAAGACCGGAACGGCTGAGATGCCCTCGCCTCAGGGCGGCTACTCCAGCGACCGCGTTGCTTCGTTTGTGGGTTTTGGTCCCGTTGAGGATCCGCAAATTGCCGGAGTGGTCATGTTGGTGAGAATAGGTGTCCGTCCGGCATACGGCGGCACATGGGCGGCTCCCGTATTTGCGGCCATTGTCGATGAAGCTTTGGAGTACATGGGCGTCGAGCGTCGGGCGGATCCTGAATCGCTGCAGACACCTCCTGCCGACCAAACCTTTGTTCCGAATGTGCAAAGCCTCACCGTGCAAGCGGCGACGCGTATGCTGGAGTCGGCGGGACTGAAAGCGGTCATCGATGATGAGCACGGAAGCTATGTGGAGCATCAGATGCCTAGACCCGGTACCCAGGTCAAGCGAGGATCAAGTGTGCATCTGTCTTTGTACCCGGAAATCGATCGGGACGAAGAGGTGCGGGTGCCGGACGTCGTCGGATTTACCCTGCGCGACGCCAGTGTGCTGTTCGCTCAGGCGGGTCTGCGTTTGCGTATTGAGGGAATCGGGGAGCGAGTCTATGAGCAGGAGCCGGAAGCCGGCACATATGTGCATAAAGGTGATGTCGTGACTCTGAAGCTGAAGTAGACGTTGCGCGTTATGTCGAAGAGGGGTGAGGTCTTGTCCGGCAAAAGGGCGGTTACTTGTGAAGAGTTGGCCTCCCACATTCAGGGTTGCCTTGTGGGCGACGGTGACGTACGCTTACGCGGATTGACACATGACTCCCGCCAAGTGCGCCCAGGGGATATCTTCGTCTGCATACCGGGGGCGCGCTTTGACGGCCACGATTTCGCCCCGGCGGCTGTAGAGCAAGGGGCGGTGGCGCTCATCGTTGAACGGCCTCTGGGTTTGCCCGTCCCGCAGATCATCGTTCCTGCATCACGTAGAGTCCTTGGGAAAGCCGCAGCCCTGGTATCCGGCTATCCTTCCAGGCAATTGCGGGTGATCGGTGTCACAGGGACCAAGGGCAAGACCACAACGACCTATTTGATCAGGCACGTGCTCGAGTCCGCGGGGAAGAAGGCGGGACTTATCGGCACCATTGAGCATGTGGCCGGAAGCCAAAGACGGCCTTCGGCACGAACCACTCCTGAAGCTTCAGATATTCAGGTGCTGTTGTCAGCCATGGTCGAGGCACGATGGGACGCAGTTGTTATGGAGGTCTCATCACACGCCACGGAGATGGGACGCATCGAAGGCACCGAATTCGACGTGGCGGTCTTTACGAACATAACTCGGGACCATATGGATTTCCATCCAAGCTTTGAGCATTACCTGCACGCCAAGCTACGCCTGTTTGCTCAAGTCGGCGTCGAGGCAACCAAGGGTCACAAGGCGGTCATCGTCAACGTCGATGATCCTCATTGGGAGCATTTCGCCCGGGCGGCCAGGGTGCCGATGATCACGGTCGGCATTGACAATCCGGCGGATCTGCGAGCCGAGGATGTGAGTACCAGCGCCGGAGGCAGTCAGTTTCGTATCGGCGATGTGTCGATAAATCTAGATCTGACGGGACGCTTTAATGTATACAATGCACTGTGTGCCCTTGCGGTGGCCGTCCATGAAGGTATTCCTTTGAAGGAGGCGGCCGAGGCTCTGGAGCGGGTCTCGGGAGTGCCCGGTCGTTTTGAGCGCATTGACATCGGGCAGGAGTTTGCCGTGATCGTGGATTACGCTCATACCGAAGACAGTCTCCGAAACGTCCTGACAGCCGCTCGAGACTTGAGCTCAGGGCGGGTCATTTCAGTATGCGGAGCGGGCGGCGATCGGGATCGGGGCAAGCGCCCTCTCATGGGTCAGGCACTGGCGGAACTGTCGGATCAGGTGATCATCACGTCGGATAACCCGCGCAGCGAATCTCCGGAGCAGATCTGCGCCGACATGGTCAGCGGCATACAAAGCATCAACAAGACCAATTACGAGGTGATCCTTGACCGGCAGGCGGCCATTGAAAAGGCCATCAAGATCGCGCAACCCGGGGATGTGGTGCTGATTGCCGGGAAAGGACATGAAACCTACCAGGAATTCGCCGATCACCGGGTTCATTTTGATGACCGGGAGATAGCCAGGGCGGCATTGGAAAGGCGTCAATCGACGACGCAGGCGTGAAGCTGTCGAATAAACAACCAAGTGGGAGGACCAAGGGTGCCTGTTTTCGAGCCCCAACAGATCCTGAGTTGGACAGGTGGACATTTGCTGCACGGATCTCTCAAGCGTTGCTCGGGGGTGTTTACGGACAGTCGACATCCCGTGCCCGGAGGGCTCTTTG
The DNA here is from genome assembly GCA_001513395.1 of Clostridia bacterium DTU080. GTDB lineage: Bacteria > Bacillota > Limnochordia > DTU080 > DTU080 > DTU080. The sequence goes on along the minus strand of LFTP01000231.1, from coordinate 6,965 downwards.
TGGCCTTGCGCGGTGAGCGTTTTGACGGCCATGACTTCGTCGCCCAAGCCGCGGCCCGGGGAGCGGCCGGCGCCGTAATCGCGGAGGCAGAAGCTCAGCGGCTCACAGAGGTCATTGACAAGGACGACTTCTTTCTCATAGCCGTGGGCGATACCTTAGCCGCTTTACAGGGGTTGGCCCGCGGGCATCGACGTCGCTTCGACGGCCCTGTGATCGGGGTGACGGGCAGCAACGGTAAGACCACGACCAAAGAGATGATCGCTGCTTGTTTGGGTACCCACGTTAATGTTTTGGCCACCTATCGGACGCTCAACAACGAAATCGGAGTGCCCCTGACACTTCTGGCTCTGGAGCCTCAGCACAGGATCTGTGTGGTCGAGATGGCTACCCGTGGACTGGGACAGATCGCTCAGTTGGCCGCTATAGCGGAGCCGAATCTGGCCGTGGTGACCAACGTGGGACCTGTGCATTTGGAAACCTTGGGAGACTTGGATAACGTGGCTCGAGCAAAGGGCGAACTGGTGACGGCCCTGCCTGCCTCTGGAGTCGCTATCCTCAATGCGGATGACTCTCGGGTACTCGCCATGCGGAGGATGACGAAGGCGAGAGTTGTCACCTATGGGCTGGCACCCGAGTCCGACGTCAGAGCTACCGAGGTGGTTGAAGACGGAAGAAGCGTTCGTTTTGATCTGCGGATCGACTCTGAGCCGGTTGTTAATGAGGTCATCGTCAACCTACCGGGCATGCACAATGTTTCAAACGCCTTGGCGGCCTTGGCCACCGCCTGGGTTTGCGGCTATGATCTGATCCGGGCGGCGGAGGCTTTGGCTCAGTTTCGGACTGCGCCCCAGCGTTTGGAGATCTCGGATCTACCGGGTGACATACTGTTGATCAATGATTCATATAATGCCAGCCCACTGTCCATGCGAGCGGCCCTGGACGTTCTGCGGCTTTCTTCAGGTCAGCGAAAGGTAGCCGTATTGGGTGATATGCTTGAGCTTGGGGATCAGCACGAATACTACCACCGCCAAATCGGTTTGTCCGCCGTGGACGTGGGCGTCGATTTGTTGATTTGTGTCGGTCAGTCGGCCCGTTTCATAGCCGCCGGAGCCAAGGAAGCCGGGATGCGCTCCGAGTCCGTACTATGCTATGCGGATGCCCCGACCGCGGCGGAAGCGGTGCAAAGCTGGTTACAAAAAGGCGACAGCGTGTTGGTCAAGGCTTCGCGCGGCTTGCGATTGGAACAGGTGGCCGCCGCTGTCGAATCATGGGCCGACAGGGTGCGAAGGGCGGGGTCAGTCGGTGAGTGAAGAATACAGGTTCATCTTGGCTGGGGTATTATCATTTGTCATAGTCTTGTTGCTTGGTCCGGCGACCATTCGCTATCTGTACCGTCTGAAGTTCGGACAGCAAATCCGTGATGCAGGTCCTGCGACCCACAAGAAAAAAAGCGGCACCCCTACCATGGGAGGCGTGCTGATCATCGTCGCCGTGACGGTGTCCTCTCTGCTGCTGAGTGACGGGTATTCGGTTCTGCCGTACGCTTTATTTGTCATCATCGGATTCGGTCTCATCGGCTTGATTGATGATTTCATCATCGTGACGACCAAAAGGAGTCTCGGGCTGAAAGCTCGCCATAAGCTTGTCGGCCAGATCCTGGTGGCCGCGGTTTTGGCTCTGTATATGATCAATGAGTCTCCGCTGGGACCGTCGATTATGATCCCCTTCAAAGGGACCGTGACGGTGTTGCCGCCGTGGTTGTTTCTAGTCTTGGCCGTGGCTACCGTTGTCGGTTCTGCCAATGCCGTCAACTTCACTGACGGATTGGACGGTTTGGCCGCTGGCGCCAGTGCCGTAACCATGGTGGTCTATGCGATCATCGCCCATTCGTTCGGATCGACGGAGTTGACCGTCCTGGCTGCCGCCGTAACGGGCGCATGTCTGGGCTTTTGCTGGTTTAATACATATCCGGCTCAGGTATTTATGGGTGATACGGGGAGTATGGCTCTTGGTGGAGCCTTGGGCGCCATCGCCGTGCTAACGGCCACTGAGTTGCATCTTTGCATCATAGGTGGGCTTTTTGTGATCGAGACTCTGTCGGTAATCATCCAGGTAACGTACTTCAGGCTGACCGGCGGCAAGCGCATTTTTAAGATGACTCCCCTTCATCATCACTTCGAGCTTCTCGATTGGCCCGAGTCGAAGATCGTCACCCGGTTTTGGCTGACGGCCATGATCTTTGGTCTCATCGGACTTCTGTCGATATAGCCTTTATTGCGTAACACCATCGGGGAGCTGCCGGGAGGGAATGAGTGTGCGACGGCCGGATTATACCTTGATTACCGTCACACTGGCATTGCTGGTGATCGGGATCGCTATGGTCTTCAGCAGCAGCTATACGACAGCCAGAAGAGACACGGGCGATGCCTATTACTTCCTCAAACGTCAGGTAATGTGGGCCGCGATCGGGTTGGTCGTGCTGGCGGTGACGGCCCGCATCGACTACCGACTATGGCGCCGTCTGGCCATCCCCGGCTATTTGGCCGCCACAGCTCTTTTGGTCTTGGTGTTGGTTATCGGCGATGAGGCATTGGGTGCTCGGCGCTGGATCAGCCTGGGTTTTGTGTCGATACAGCCCTCGGAGCTCGCCAAACTGGCTGTGGTCAATCTGTTGGCCGCTTATGTGGCTGTTTTTCGCACCGAAATCCGCTCCTTGGTCTACGGCATTGTTATCCCTTTTTTGCCCGTAGCCGTCGCATTCGTTCTCATTCTTATGGAGCCTGATCTAGGCACTGGGCTGGCTCTTTTGGGCACAGCGGGACTGATGCTTTTTGGTGCCGGGGCCCGTATGGATTATCTGTTTTTGTTGGCTCTGTCGGGGATCCCGCCCGCTATCTGGCTGATAAAACGTGAACCGTATCGAATGCGGCGCATCACGGCCTTTCTCAATCCGTGGGCTGACAAGAGCGATTCAGGCTGGAGCATCATCCAGTCTCTGCTGGCCATCGGTTCGGGAGGGCTGTTCGGGCTGGGCTTGGGTGAAAGTCGACAGAAATTTTCTTATTTGCCAGAGCAGCACACGGATTTCATCTTTGCTATTTTGGCCGAGGAGCTGGGTTTTCTGGGTTCGATGCTTGTCTTGTTGCTCTTCGTCACCTTGGCTTGGAGAGGCTATCGGGCGGCATTGAAGGCTCCCGATGTCTACGGCTGTACGTTGGCGGCGGGCCTGACGACCATGATCATTCTGCAGGCGGCGTTAAACATTGCAGTGGTCACTGCCTTATTGCCGACGACGGGGATTACGTTGCCTCTCATCAGTTCAGGAGGCTCATCGCTTGTGGCTACGCTGGCCGGAATCGGTGTGGTGCTCAATGTCTCGGCGGCGGGCCAAAAACCGGCCGTCACGACCAGAGCCTAGAGGGTATGGGAGGAAGCCTATGCGTGTCTTGATTGCCGCCGGGGGCACCGGCGGACACATCTATCCGGGAATCACCGTGGCTCAAGTCCTGAGGGACAAGGGGGCCGAGATCATCTTTGTCGGTACCAAAGCAGGGCTTGAGGCGGATGTCATCCCGCGGGCGGGTTTTCGTTTGGAGACCATTCGCGCCCATCATATCCCCCGGAAGTTCTCGTGGAAGATTCCCTTGGCCCTGGCTACCGCCGGTCTCGGTACTTACCGGGCCATGCGGATCATTCGCAAGTTTCGTCCCCATGTCGTGATGGGTACGGGCGGATATGTCTCCGGCCCGGTGATTCTGGCCGCCGCCGCTTTGCGTTATCCGACGCTTATTCACGAGCAGAATGCTTATCCGGGTGTTACCAATCGCCTGTTGGCCAAGATAGTCGATCAGATAGCCGTCGGCTACGAAGAGGCTAAATCGTTTTTCCCTCCGGAAAAGACGGTGGTGACGGGCAATCCGGTTCGGCCGGAGATCAGCGCCTGCACACGCGAGGCAGGACGGCGCCTGTTCGGCCTTGATCCCAATAAACGTACGCTCTTGGTCACGGCGGGAAGTCAGGGAGCACGTAGCGTCAATCGGGCCTTGCTTGAGGCGGCCCCGATGCTCAATGCCCGTCGCGATCTGCAGGTGCTCCATGCCGCCGGAAGGGCCCTTTACCCAGAGATCGTTGAGACCCTAAGAAAACAGGGAGTCAAGGTCGATGAAGATGGTGAGATGATTCGCTACGGAAACATCCGTATCGTGCCTTATATCTACTCCATGCCCGAGGCCCTGGCCGCCGCTGATTTGGTGGTCGGGCGGGGCGGCACGCTCTCGAGCGCCGAGTTCACCGTGAGGGGCTTGCCCGCCATTTTGGTACCCTACCCGTACGCGGCGGAAGACCATCAGATGCACAACGCACAGGTGTTGGAAAAACACGGTGCGGCCAAGGTGATTCCTGACCGGGAGATAAACGGAGAGGTCCTGGCCGATCTGGTTATTCAACTTCTGGATTCACCCAGCCGGTTGCAGAGCATGGCCCGGGCCAGCAAGCGCCTGGGCAAGCCGGATGCGACGGAGCGCTTGGTAGCGTTGGTGACTTCCCTGGCTCGACAATCATGACCGCTTAGTTGGAACCCTCCTTTCAGACAGGGCATAGTATTATCGTACCGATACCGCAGCCAAATCGTTGTGAAGGGGAATGTCATTGGATCTGTTTCGACATATTCAGGGCGAGGTTCGCTTTGATGAGCCCATGCGACGCCACAGTAGCTTTCGTATCGGCGGCCCGGCCGATGTTTTTGTCTCTCCTGCCGGCGTAGACGATCTTTGTACCGTGTTGCGCGAAGCCGGCGAGTGCGAGATGCCGGTGACGATTATCGGTGCCGGAACCAATCTGCTCGTCAGCGATGAGGGCATCCGCGGTTGCGTGATCAAAATAGGTCGGGGCTTGGGCGGCATGCGCCGCGAAGGTGAACGCGTGATCGCCGGCGCCGGCGCTCCCATAGCCAAAGTGGCCAGATGGGCTGCGGGTCTTGGTCTGTCCGGTTTGGAGTTCGCCGAAGGCATTCCGGGCAGTGTCGGCGGGGCGGTGACCATGAATGCCGGCGCTCACGGATCTGACATCAGTTGTGTATTGGAGGAGGTTCAGGTCGCCGACAAAAGCGGACAGCTTTTCAACCTGCCCGGGTCACAATTGGAATTGGGGTACCGAACCAGTGTGATTCGCACTGAACATGAGTTTACGGTCACGGCGGCTACGTTTCAAATGACCACGGATACGACGGAGGCCATTTTCGAAAGAATGCAAGCCATCGGCGAGCGAAGGCGTCGCACTCAGCCGCTAGGGCAGGCATGTGCAGGCAGCATCTTCAAGAATCCGCCGGGCGACTATGCAGCGCGCCTGATCGAATCCTGTGGTCTGAAAGGTTTGAGGATTAACGACGCTATGGTATCTCCGGTGCACGCCAATTTCATCGTCAATGTAGGAAATGCCAAGGCGGTGGATGTTATCCGACTCATCGAGACAGTTCGGCAACGGGTCCTCGATGATACCGGGGTCCATCTTCAGCTGGAGCTGGAGATCATCGGCTTGGAGGGACACTGAGGCCACAAAAAGAGGTGTACTCGATGGACGTTTTGGTTATCGAAGGCGGCAAGCCTCTGTCAGGATCAGTGCGCATCAGCGGAGCCAAAAACGCCGTGCTCAAGCTCATGGCGGCGAGCCTGTTGACTGCCGAGGAGTGTGTTATTCGCAACGTCCCGCGCATCAAAGATGTGGAAAACATGGTCAATGTATTGCTGGGGTTGGGAGCGCAAGTGATCCATGACGGGGACGTCATCAGCATTAGGGCCGGCGAGGACTTGTCATGGGAAGCCCCTGAAGATAACGCCCGTGAGATGCGGGCTTCCATACAGATCATGGGACCGCTGTTGGCACGCTTTGGAAGAGTACGCATCGCCCATCCGGGCGGGTGCGCGATCGGGACGCGACCTGTGGATTTACATGTCAACAGTCTGCGCAAGATGGGCGCTGATCTGCGGGATGAATTTGGCTTTATCACCGGCAGCTGCACTCAACTGACCGGACAAGACATCTATCTGGATATCCCGAGCGTTGGGGCTACGGAGAATATCATGATGGCGGCTACCTTGGCCAAAGGCACCACTGTGATTCGCAACGCCGCTCGGGAGCCCGAGGTGGTGGAAGTCCAAAACTTCCTGAATCGCATGGGCGCTCATGTGCGCGGGGCCGGCACGGATACCATCCGTATACACGGGGTTGATCAGTTGGGCGGCGCCGATCACACTGTCATTCCGGATCGCATCGAGGTAGGCACCTATATGGTTGCCGCGGCCATGACCCGCGGTGAGCTGGTCTTGTCCCCTGTGATCCCTGACCATCTCGACATGGTCATGGCCAAACTACGCCAGGCCGGGGTGGAGATCGATGTCCGGGGTGACCATCTTCGGGTACGCGGGCCCCGGGTACTGAGACCGCTTGATATTCGCACCGGACCTCATCCGGGATTTCCCACTGACATGCAACCTCAGTTCATGGCCATGCTTTGTCTGGCTCATGGCACCAGTGTCATCGTGGAGAACGTGTACTCGAGTCGTTTCCAGCACGTGGAGGAACTTATGCCGATGGGGGCGCAGATCACGGTCGACGGAAGATTGGCCGTGGTGCGTGGACCATGCCGGTTGACGGGAACTCGAGTCAGTGCCACCGATCTGCGGGCCGGCGCGGCGCTGGTTCTGGCCGGACTGGCGGCCGAAGGAATCACCGAGCTGGAGCGAGTGCACCACGTGGACAGAGGCTATGAAGATCTGGAGATCAAGCTGAGAGGGGTGGGTGCGGCCATCATTCGAAAGAGCGTAGTCTCCGCCGAGGCTCTCGTCTAGCGAAGAGGGAATTGAGTGACGACAACGAATCAAGTAACACCAAAGACATGTCGCTAATAACAGACTCGGTCGCAGCGGCGGGCGGGTGGCTGCCCTAGGGTGGGGAGTTTGGTGCGAAGA
>LFTP01000014.1 GCA_001513395.1 Clostridia bacterium DTU080 | reverse complement strand
TACACGCCCTATGAAGACAGCGAATTCCAGTTGGCTGACGTTGAACTTCAGGATCCCGAGAGACTCGGTCTGTCACTGCTTTACGCCACGGATTTTGAGACCGTGCCGATCGGAAGACTTCCCGATGATTGGGAGCTGGTCGTGCAAAGAAGATCACCCGACGCTCCTTACGTCATCGAGGCGCCTGAACAGATCGGAGCGCCCAGCGGTGAGCGGGTTCTGTTTTTGGGACGCACCAAAGATACGAGCAACGAGTCATCCTATGCCGCCATTGTCTTCCCGGCGGTCAAAGAGCGGCTGAGAGTTGAATTCGACATGTTCGTCACTTCCGGCCGTCGCAGTCTGCGAGTGACTTTGGGCGGCTCGGCTCGTCCGGTCGACTCTGTCCATCCCGGATACGCCAACAGCGCCATCTTCCTCGGTTTCTGGAGAGACGAAATACATGCTCTCACCGAGAAGCCCTCGCAGGTTTGGGCCAGCGGAGGCTTGTACACCTCCGGTCAGTGGCATAAGGTAACGCTGGATATTGACATTCCGACTCGGACCTATAACGTCTTCATTGACGAGATACCGTGGCCGCAAAACGATAAGCCGATCCCGTTCTATTCGCAGGACTACGATGACCTCAACACCATAGCCTTTGCGTATCAGTCGTTCTCTGCTGAAAACAACACTGAACCGGCCTACGTCGACAATGTGAGGATCTGGGGTAAGTAAGCCTCGAAAGAGGTGACATAAAACAGTCTGCCGCAAGTCTACCGATTCTCCTCGGAGAGGATAGGGCAGGTAGGCGGGGCTTGGCGCCTTCACTTTCACTGACGTAAGATGACCTTTTACAAAGCGGTCTCCCACCCATTCGGCGAAGGGGGACCGTTTTTTCGCCTATGCACCCGGCATGGCCCGTTTAGTTGGGAGTGAGAGTCTGATGCCAGTTCTCTATGTGGGGGAACTGCCAGTCGGACGGCAAAGGTGTCCATCGAAGGAAGGCGCAGGAAAAGCGTCGGTCTGACAAGCAGAACCTCATGGGAGGAGCCCACGCTGGGTGAGAAGGCCATTCCTTCGTTCATACGGAAAGCGTAGTCGTAGATGCGGCGGGCATCGTATGCTCGGCAGTGTAGGAGGACGGCGGGAGGGATCCCGTCTTCTATCCGAACCCGGAGCGGTTGTACGGATTTGGTCCTCCTTAGACAATTGCAATCCTTTTGTCTCAATACAAGGATATAGAAGATCGGTGATCTAAATAACTCAAAGACCAACAAAGAAAGGGTGTTTCCAGTGATACACAGGCGATTGTTGCAGGTGACGACGCTTATTCTGAGTCTGATCATTTTTGTTCTGCCCTTACAGGCCGCCTCAAAGGTCACGATCTGGGCTTGGGCTAACGACGAGGTGATCAGACAGGGTCAGCCATTTTGAGTTGGTATCAGGAAGAGAACTCCGGTGTCGAGTTCGATGTGGCCCATATCTCGGGAGACCAAAGAGTCTTTCTTGAGCGTCTTTATGTGGCCATGGCCGCCAGCGCCGCCCCGGATTTCACTTGGCTCGACGGCGGTCACGTCAAACAGCTGGCCGCTCAGGCATTGTTGGAAGATGTAACCGAGGTCTTGCGCGGCATGAACTTCACTCCCGGAGAAGAGCAGGAAGTGACCTATCGCGGCAGGCTGTATGCGGCGCCGTATCATGCCACCTCGCGCGGCCTTGTAAAACGGGTTGATGTCTTCGGCGAGGCCGGCGTCGATCCTCATGCCGATCCTGTCTTTGACGATCTCGTCACGTGGAACCAGAAACTGAGCAAGTTTGCCCCTGACGGCACCTACACACGGATCGGTTTTGCCCCGTGGTTCGGCAATTGGGACGCCAGAGGCTGGATTTGGACCTTCGGCGGAGATTTGGTGATCGAATCAGAGGGGCGCTTCATTCCCGTTGCCACCATGAAAAACAACCTCGAAGCCTTTGAATGGATCGACGAGTGGGCCAGGCGATATAACAGAACGAAGGCTCCGGTGCCCGGCGGAGCCAGCTTCGACACAGGTACTCTGGCCATGACCATTGCCTCGACAAGCAATGCCGCCAACTACATCAGAAGTGAAATCGAATTCACTACCAGTCCTGTTCCCCATCCGCCCCAGGGACGACGGATCACATGGGGCGGAGGCTATGTAGTCGGGGTGCCCTCCGGAGCGGTCAACAAGACGGAGGCCTTGAAGCTCTTGGTCTTTTTCGCTTCACCGAGGGTGCAGGCCCGCCGCTGGACGGAGTTCCAGTCACTTTTGCCGGCCAACTGGGATGCCATCAGAATGGTGGCCTCGAGACTGGATCGAGCCTATGAACCACTTCTTGATCAACTGCCTTATGCCGTGCCACGGGCACCGATGGACGGCGAATGGTACCGTGCTTTGCGCCAGAGCGAGGACTTGATGGTAGCTGGCACGCTGACGCCGCAGGAGGCTCTGGAAAGAGCCCAATTGGTGATGAGCGCACGCTTCGAAGAGGTGTTCGGCAAGTAAGGGCACTTGGGGGCAGGGGACTCAAAAACGACGGTGAAAAATGCCCCTGACCGCATTGAAAGGATGGTTGTTGACTCATGTGCAATTTGGCCGGCTATGTAGGAGACAAAGCTGCAGCCCCGATCCTGCTTGACATGATCGCCCGTCAGGAAGGCTTTGCAGGGGGCTATTACACCGGAATTGCCACCATACACGAGGGCAAGTTGTATTACAGGAAGGTCATCGGCGATGTGGCGACGCTGCTCAAAGAGACTGATGCCAAGGATCTGCCGGGTACGGTAGGAATTGTCCACAGCCGCAGCAAAAGCGGCGGAGACGTGGAGTGGGGACACCCGTTCATCGACTGCACGGAGCGGATGGCCTACGTGGCCAACGGCTCNNCCACCCGCCGCGACGCGAATGCCGTGACGCGTCGGCTGGCGGATGAGGGCCACGTATTTCGCTCCAAAGCTGACGGGCCTATCGGCCGCTACCCCACTTTGGCCGACGGCTCCGGCGTGCATGTTAGTGAGGTCGTCTGCTGTCTCATTGAGTCACATGTGGCGGCTGGACTTGACCCGGCCCGGGCCATGCGCAAGGCATACCAGGAGTTCCCCTCGGAGATCGTCGGCTTGATGGTTCACGAGGAGATGCCGGAAAACGTGATCGCCTCGCGGATCAACCAACCGCTGATGATCGGCCACAAAGACGGAGAAACGTATATGGCGACGACGGCCTTGGCCTTCCCCGATCCGGATATGCAATGGCTGATGCCCATGCCCATCAACGCCACAGCGATCATAGGGCGCGAAGAGATACGCATCTTGCCTATGGATCCTCTGGCCGGACCGGTCACTAAGGTCCTGCCCTGGAAGGAAGGGTATGAGACCATACTCGATGCTCTTGCCGACGGGGAACCCAAGCCCTTCCGTACACTCACTAAGGCTACCGAACCTTTGTGGCCGGAGGATGGGGTTTCGCAACGAGACATGATGATCTATGAGATTTTGCGGGATCTGCACTTGCGGGGACTGGTCGATTTCACCACGGCGGAGAAACCCGGTGTGTTGCCCGGCACGGTCATGAACCAGAAACAGGCCTATTTGGTCAAAACGTGAGTCGACAGTGTGCAGACGAGGCCGGGAGCGATGCTTCCGGCCTCGTTTATGGGAACGGATCAGTAGACTAGATCGCGAAAGCCGCGTATCCGGTGAAAGGTGATCATGTCTCCGTCGTGAGCCGATTTGGCCGCCGGAGACCCGGAGCGGCTGAGAACCAAAAGATCCTCATCGTCGATGGCCAGCGAGGCGTAGTTGCGCGCCTGTTTCGGACTGCCGCCTGCGGTCACCAATCCGGCCATCTGCCAGTCGATACAGTTTTTCGAGAAATGCAAAGCCAGCCGATGCCTTTCCCTGGGGCCGGTGAGCGAATCTGCCGCATGGCTGGCGATCAGCCAATACAGCCGGCTGACTTCATCATATTGGATGAAAAACTTCAAATGCCCGCCCGGGCAAGGCAGATAGGCCACTGGCTTTCCCGTCGGAGCCGCAGGCAGACTGATGGAGATCCGTCCGTCTTCGTGCTCTTGAGCCTTGGCCACACAGGCCATGTTCGGCGGGGCGTTGGCCGCCCGCATCCAGATGTAGAACGTGCGTCCCTCGGGATCATACCAGGGGTGGGTGGGATCGACGAACTGGACCATGTTTCCTTCCAGCCAGCCCGGGCCCATGCCGCGGCCGGGCACGAACGGGATGCCCAGAAGGCCTGCGTCGGCGGCTAGATCGATGTAGGTCTTCTCTTCGGAGAAGATCCAGTTGTCTCGAACGGTGAGATCGGCGTTGACGGGCGCGGACATGACGACCGGCGCCAGTGTACAGGTCTTGGTCCGGTTGGGCGGGCCGACTAGACGCTCCATTACCAGATAAACCCGGTCGTTGGCATAGACGACGCTGCAGGCTGACTGATGCCACCACTGATCCTTGGTGAAGGCAACCGGCTCGCTCCAAGTCTCGCCCTGATCATCCGAGCGGATGATCATCAGATCGCCCGCATGTCCCAGGATGTAACAGGAATTGCCGGCCAAAAAGGGCCGGGCGTGGAAGAAGGGGAAATCAGCCCGGTGGATCCATGTCTGACCGCCGTCATCCGAGGTGAAGACCTTGCCTTGCCAGCAGTGGGGGCCCTCGCCTCGCGTCGCTTTGGGGCCGGGAAGGTTTTTGACACCCGGTCCGCCTTGGTCCATGGTACCGATCAGACGCCCGGAGGGCAGGCGCAATAGCCCAGGAGTGTAGGCGTAGACGGTAGCCGGATCCGGAGAACGATACATGACCGTGTACTGATCAGCCAACAATGGCATTCGGGGCACGGCAGGGACCTCCCTTTCGGTTCCACGGTTTTTTCGTAGGACACCGTGTTTGTGTGTCGACGGGTTCTCTGCCCGTTTTGAATTATCCTGCAGAGATGGGTATTCACTTGGGAGGGCGGGTGAAGGTATGTCACGGGGCGGGGCGAAGGCAACAATCACAGGCCACCGTCGTTTTTGGCCACCCTCGTCGGGGGGCAGAATCAGTCGGGAGGAGGAGTACGGTATGCATTTCGGATCAGTGTCTGACGAACACCGCTTGGCGCTTTTGAGGCCGCCGACCAAAAGAGTCCGCATGGTGCTTGATACCGATACTTACAACGAAATCGATGATCAGTTTGCTTTGGTCTATGCTCTGCTTTCACCCGATAAACTCGATGTGCAGGCGGTCTATGCCGCTCCCTTTCACAACGCGCGCTCGTCGGGGCCCGCGGACGGTATGAAAAAAAGCTATGAAGAGATACTGCGCCTGCTTGAGCTGTGCGGCCGCCCGGCCCAGGATTTCGCCTTCGAAGGCTGCACCGCCTATTTGAGCTCGGACAACGACCCGGAGCGCAGTCCCGCGGTCTTGGATCTCGTCGAGCGAGCGTTGACGGCAAGCGCTGACGATCCGCTTTATGTAGTGGCCGTGGGAGCCATCACCAATGTGGCCTCGGCCATATTGGTGGAGCCAAGAATCCTCGATCGGATAGTCGTGGTCTGGCTCGGCGGCCATGCTCTTCAGTGGCCACATACGAAAGAGTTTAACCTGCAGCAGGACGTCCTCGCCGCTCGGACGATCCTCGACAGCGGCGTGCCCTTCGTCCATGTGCCGTGCATGGGCGTGACCACCCATCTGGCCACCACCGTGCCGGAGATCGAACTTTACGTAGAGGGTCAAGGCCCCATCGGTGATTACTTGGCCAAGATCTTTAAGGAGTATCTAGGCGACCACTTCGGCCGCTCGAAGGTGCTGTGGGATGTGGCCGCCGTGGCCTATCTGATCAACAGCGATTGGCTGCCGAACACGCTGATGCACTGCCCGCGGCTGACCGATCAGTTGACGTGGAGCTATGATCATACCCGGCATTGGATGCGCTATGTGTATTACGTGCAGCGGGATCCGATCTTCAGAGATCTGTTCAACAAGTTGAAGAACGCCGCCTCATAGGCGAAAAGTCGCTTTGTAGGAGGCGGCCTTGTCGGAAGGTGAGCTAATCATGCAAGATGTAGCAAGAAACCCCGAAACCCCCAACGTGCTGTTGATCTGTTGTGATCAACTGCGCGCTGATTGGCTCAGCTGTAACGGACATCCTGTGACGATGACCCCGCAGATCGATAACTTGGCCGGCGAAGGTGTCAACTTCCAAAGGGCGATGAGTGAGTGTCCGGTCTGTGTTCCGGCCAGGCGGATTCTTATGACCGGCATGGGCCCTTACGGTGTGCATATGAATGTCAATCGGGACCGGCAGCCCTTTCCCGAGGGCCCCAAGCTCGCGGAAGTGATGACCCGGGCGGGGTATCAGACTTTTGCTTCAGGTAAGATGCACACCTGTCCGCAGCGCAATCGCCTGGGCTTTGAAGACGTGCAACTCAACGAAGAGGGGCGCAAACAGGACGGCCTGATCAAAGATGATTACGAGGCTTTCCTCGACGATCACGGCTACGGCCACCGGGCCTACACTCACGGGTTGGGCAACAACCAATACGGGATGCGTATCAGCCCGCTACCCGAGCCTTTCACCACCACCCATTGGACGGCGCAAAAGGCGATGGAGTTCATAGAGCGGCGGGATCCGACTCGGCCTTTCTTCCTCCATGTTTCCTTTGACAAGCCCCACCCACCGATCACTCCGCCGTTGGAGTATTACGAGCTCTATCGGGATGCCGTGATGCCAGAGCCCGTCTGCGGATCGTGGGTGGAGCGCAAACGGCCGCAAAGCATAGATATCGGCGCTATACGGCACAGTCTGCATTACTGGAAGGAAAACCCCCTTCTTATGCAACAGACGTTGCGTGGCTATGCCGCCCTGATCACCCACATCGACAGCATGATCGGCGTGTTGCTGGGCACCTTGCGGGAACACGGTCTGCTCGACAACACCTTGATTATGCTGACCAGTGATCACGGGGACAATCTGTTCGACCACGGCTTTTTTGCCAAGAGCAACTTCATGCGCGGCTCGGCGAGCATACCGTTTATCATTCGTCCGCCGCGGGGCTGGGGAGACAAACACGGCGTCCGCCGAGATCGGGTCAATACCTCAACACCCGTCGGGCTGATGGACATCATGCCCACCATCTTGGATATCTGCGGGATCCCGATCCCCGATAACGTGGAAGGCCAAAGCGTGGCCCCGTTTTTGTATGAGGACGATCCGCCGTTTCGTCGCTACAGCTACGGCAATTGCGGTCCGCATTACTGCGTAAACGACGGTCGCTTCAAATACACTTGGTTTGCCGATGACGGACTGGAGCTTCTTTTTGACCAGGATAACGATCCGTACGATGGTCATGATCTGGCTGAAGATCCCGACCATCGCCAACGAGCGGTTCATATGCGCCAACTGATGCTGCAATGGATGGAAGAAAACGACGATCCTCGGGTGCAAGAGGCGAATTTTGACGGTCAGGTGAGAAGAAGAATGACCGTACCGCCCACCTCGCGCAGCGGCTGGAACAACCGAGGGAGACATTGAATTTTTGGCGCAGGGCATGTCATCAGGGTTGGTCCCAGTGATCAGCCCTGTTTTTTGTCCCCTTGAGTCCGGAGTTAAGTCAAAGGACAATGAACATCAAAAACGAAATAATAAGGTTACCAGACTAAATTAAAAGCAAATGGAGGCAATAGAAAATGAGGAAGGTGTGGATGTTGATCGCCTGCTCGTTGCTTTGTCTGGCCTTCGCGGGTGTGGCTTCATCAGCCAAGACACCCGTGGTCTGGTGGATGCACTGGCAAGCCGGGGCAGAGGCGTGGGTCAAGGAGTGGGGCGTCAAGTTCGAAGAGCAAAACCCGGACATCAAGCTCGAGTTGGAAACGCAGACCGCCAGTCCTCGGGATAAGCTGGTCGTCACTGTCGCTGCTGGAGTGGGCCCTGACATCGTCTACGAGGTAGACTCGGTCATGGGGCCTTGGATAGAAAGCGGGATAACCCTTCCTTTGAATCGCTACTTCAGCACCCTTCCCAACCGGAATGACTTCCTGCCTGATGTGATTGAAGGACTGACCTACGGCGGGGAGCTGCATGCCATACCTTTCATGGTCTGGCCCTGGGGTGTGATGTGGAATACACACGTTTTGTCTGAAGCCGGAGTGAGGGACTTCCCCAAGACTTGGGACGAATTGGTGGATGTGGCCCGGCGTATTACCCGAGTCGGCAGTGACGGGACTATCGAGCGCTGGGGAGTGCGCGTGGAGCGCGGTGTTTCTTATCAGGTCGGTTTGGTGGAAGCTCTTTTCCGTCAGCAGGGTGTGACCATGATCGCCGAAGAAGACACGCAGGTCAAACTGGATCATGCGGAAGGCATACGCGCCTTGGAGTACTTGCGTCAGTTGACGGAGATCGGCGGACGTCAGGCACCCAGAGACGTTGACGTTGCGGGCGGTACGGGCGGCATCTACTACAGTTGGAGCGGCGCTTACTGGGGGAATGTGATCGCTGCCCGTCCGGACGCCGCCGAGCCGGGGCTTCTTGGCTTCAGCAGATACCCCGGACCGGTGGCCGGTGCAGACAATCTGCATGTCATGTCGGCCAACCTGTTTATTACCTCATCCAGCAAGGTGTTGGATACGGCCTGGCGAGTCATAGAGGCCTGGGTGGAGCCGAGAAATCTGAGGGATTATCTGATTCATCGGGGCATGCTCCCGGTGCGGCGTTCAATCTTCACTGATCCCGAGTTCCAGGACAACGCCTTCAAGAGACAGATGCTGGCCAATATGTACTCACCGCTGCTTCTGCACGGCGTTAAACACACACGCTATGATCTGTTCAGAGTGGGCGTGGGCAGGGAATTCCTGGCCGCCTTTGACGGACAGATCTCAGCCGCCGAAGCCCTCATTCGGGCGGAGCACATCATCAACGTCGAACTGGCCAAAGAGTAAGCTCATCATCGGGCACGGGCGCGTGAAGAAGGCGCATCAGCTCAAAGGGGCTGTTGCAGAGACAGCCCCTTAATCGATCTGCAGACTAGACTGCGCCATTCGCGGCGAGACGATGGATCCGCAACAACCTCTCGATCCGGGACATGGCCAGGATTCCGACTCTGCGTCGTAGATCCACCGGATCGGTGATGCCTGATGCTATGGCCTTCACGATGCGTTCTGACATCGTCTCTTCTTTCAGTTGCCAGGCAGGATCAAAATGATGGGACTGAATAAACGGTCTGGCGTGCCCGGCGCGCAGACTCTCGGCCAACTCATGCTCATCTTTGATGGGGTTGTCGAATTCGGTGACACCCACGCCCAGGGTCGTTGTGGCATGCGAATCGCTGTTGAAAAACGGGTCGGCACCGATCCGTTGTGCCGTTTCCAGATGAAGATCTTGTTCCAGCGGATCGATGTTCATGCTCTGACACTCAATACCATCAAAAGGAAGGGTAAAAAGCGCCGGATTAGGAGTCAACGTTTTGCGCAAAGGATGGGCCCAGACGGCAAAGGCGCCGTGTTCGTGGGCGATCTCGAGTACCTGTTCGGCAGGCATGTCCTTTTCCAATCCATGCTCCCGGGTAAGTCCGTAGATGAGGATGTCGACCCCATCTGCCGCTGCTACTTCGATCCCCCGCAGAATGGTCAATGTGGGGAACTTTCTTCGCAGATCAGCGATCTCTTCGTCTGTCCAAAAGGCATTGTGTTCCGTAATGACAACGCCGTCCAACCCGATCTCAATAGCTCTGGTCGCCATCTCCTCAGCTGTCATACGGCTGCATCGTGAGTAGTGTGTCGTGTGCACGTGTAGATCCAATATCAAGGGGGTCTCTCCTAACGCCTTTTGAATTGGATATGAACGAGTCATTCGCTGGTCTTTAAGACTTCCCTGCGCCGGATGGAGAGCTTTCTTGGGAGCGAAAAAAGGAGAAGCATTCGAACGCTGCGAAAAAACATCCAGAAATGATTAAAGATGACATAAGGCGGGATGCGTCGTGGAGATAGCTAAGGCAGTGGAGCGGCTGCCCTTAATGGATGAACGCGTGGAAAAGGCGCGGGAGCGCATGGCGGCGGCGTGGGAGGGCAGAGAGCCCGACGTATTGCCGCTAGTGATTCCCGGGACACCGCCGCGAGAGCTCATGGCCGATCTGCCTACGTATGATTTGCAGGAAGCCTATTATGATCCGGACAAAATGCTTTTCAATCATTTGAGGGGGCTGTTGCGGTCCGCTTACTCACCGGGCGACAGCATTCCTTCGATGCGGGCCGATATGGGGTGCGGAATATTTCCCACACTCCTGGGGGCTGAGTATACCATTCGTCCGGATGTGCGGCCTTGGATCACGGGGCATGTCAGCAAGCAGAAACTGATGCAGATGACGCCGGATGAGATTGATCCCTATTCCGGTGAGTTCGGCCGCGGTCTGGAGTACATGGCCTACTTCAAGAAGCTGTTGGAAGGGCGCGTCTTTATCTACACCATGGACGTACAAGGACCGATCGACACCGCTCATCAGGTATTGGGAGATGCTTTTTTCACCGAGTTGTATGACGATCCGCCCTTTATGCACCACTTGCTTGAGCTGTGCACGCAAGCATTGATCAAAGGGATCAAGGCGTGCAAAGAGGTCAACGGCGAAGGCCATGACTGGGCGTATCATTACAACACCATTTACGCCAGTCGGGGCGGCATAAAAACGAGCGAGGACACGACGACTCTTTTGCGCGAGGCCCACATCCAAGAATTCGGAGTGCCCTATGTGCGCAAGCTGTTGCAGGCCTTTGGCGGAGGCTGGATTCATTTTTGCGGCAGTAATCCGCATTTGTATGAGGCGTGTCTTCGGGATATCCCTGAGGCCAGCGGCCTGAATTTCGGTGACCCTCAGCGTTTCAATCCCGACACGGTAATCGCAGATTGCCAGGCCGCCGGCATAGTCTACAACGGCAGCCTTCCGTACCCGGATCGTCCCTCCGTGGACGAGTATTACGCGCGGATCTGGCGGGCGCTGGGAGGCAACAAGCAGGGGTTGTTGTTGCACGGCCCCGCCGGAGATGATCCGGCGCGCACTACGGCCATTTGGAGGAAGTTGCAGGAATCGCCGCCGGAACGGGTGTCATAAGGCGGTGACCACCGTTGCGTGGCGACAGCTGCGTCTCTTCGTGTCCCGACGGAGATGACTGCCTCGCGCTCCTTTTTGCCCCCGGCTGACATGCGGTTCGAAAGAGCGGGGCAACAGTGGGTGCGTATCGGCCATCCGGTTCGGCGATCGAGGATTTAGGCATGGCGGGGATCGTGGCTGTGGTTGGCAAGCTCGCGACTCACTCGTCATGCTCCTTGCACAACTGCTCGTCCCGACCGCATAGCAGGTGTAACATGTTCTTGAAGACCCTCCCTTTCTTGGGCGGGGTCTCCGCAGAGAGCTCGCATCGGTTTCGGCGCATGGCAGGGTCATGTGATGGACGCTGAATGCGATCGGGTTCTCTCTTTCTTTTTGTTTGCCGACAGTCTTGGCGGTTCGCGCTCCCTCGTGACCGGTCGATACTGAGGCGATCAAGCCGCCATCATGCACGGGTCTTCGCGCCATATAACATGCTCGCCATATCACCATCCCATCGGCTCCGCTGACTGTGATCCTCAACACAAACGTATTTGAGTAGCTTTCTCCCTTTCGGCAGGCGGAGACTTCACGGCTGTATACTGTATCCGGGCCAATGAACGGGTTCGCCGATCCTCAGAAGCTCGTCCAAAAACGAATGAGTCAGAATACAAAGTCGGATTTGGGATTACATATCCTGATCAGGGCTCGGGCAGAAATATCTTACTTAGGGAAGGTTTCTGACAAAAACTGGGGTAATCATAGTGTATATGAATTAGATGTTTTTACGGAGGGATATACCATGCATCGTCGTAAACACTTCACGCTATCGGTTATTATGCTTTTATCTTTGTTCTTCTTCCAAGGAGCGCTTTTGGCAGTCAGTCCCATAACCATTCAGCTTTGGTGCGGTGACCTTTATCGCATCGAAGGGTTGAAACCGCTCATCGAGGAGTTCAACGCCGGGCGCAAAGACATACAGATCGAGTTGGTGACAAAGTCGGCTGAGGCAAGAAACCTGATCCCGGCCGTAGCCGGGGGCGTGGCACCGAATGTCATAGTGGGCGCATCTTCCTGGGATCGTGATTTCTATGATCAGGGGATCTTAGCTGACTTGCGTCCTTATGCGGAGCGCGACAGGTTCGATCTCAATGAGTACTACCCGGCCACACTGGAGCTGGGGCGTCTGTCTTCCGGGGAACTGTTTTCTTTGCCGTTGGACGTTCAGATCATCGTTATGTACTACAATCCACAGGTCTTGGCCGAGGCCGGTCTGGTTGAACCGGGAAGCGGTTGGAAGGTGGCCGATCTCTCGGCCATGGGCAGCAAACTCCGGCAGCGGGATGCGGACGGGACCATTGCGCGCCACACACTGATCGCCAAGCATCCCAACCATGCGGGCATGTTCTTCATGGCCTTGAACCGTTCATATATCGTCGATCTGTCCAGGGGGATTGAGTCAACGGTTCTTACGCCGGGATTCAGAGCCGCATACGAGACTATTGGCCGTCTCATCAACGAGGATCATATGCGGGTTGAGGGAGTGCATTCGGGAGTCAATACAGACTTGTTTACGGGCGGTATGAGCGGTTTCTACCTGGACGGCAACTTCCGACTGCTCGATTTGACCACGGCCATGGATGATGTGCGCGCCGCGACGCTACCGATACCGGAATCAGGGGTAACGCCTGGGGCTTATCTTTGGACTCGTACATTGGCATTGGTGAAGTCGGGCAATCCGCAGGTTGACGATGCTGCGTGGCAGGTGATCAAGATTTTGTCTTCGCCTGAGAGTTTGACCCGGTTCGCCGTTGTAGCTCGTCTGATGCCCGTCAATAAATCCGCCGTGGGCCGCGCCATTTTCCGGGAGTATGTACAGCAATTCGGCAGCGCTCTTGATGTGATGGCCAGCCACTATCTTCCCGCCGGGTCGGGTTACACCGAGATGGCCTCTCCGCGCAGCGGCGACATTCGCGGTCATTGGGGGACTTTGCAAACCCGATACATGAGGAATCAGATATCGCTTACCAACTTCATGGAGGAGCTGGCGATCAAGGTGGAACAGATCATCCAGGAGATAAAATCCGGAACGTGAACTTTAACGGTGATCTAGAAGAATCGACGCAGGGTCGGGTCGGTGCATCATCGCCCGACCCTGCTGTCCGTCTTGTCCTATCCGCTGCCAACGTCGGCACCTGTTTGGGCGCGGTGCGCATATCGGGTGCGGAAACGCAAGGCCTATGAAGGGAGTAGTGTTCAATGCCGGATATATGTCGCCGCCCACACGACTTCGATCGTTTCTGGGCTGAGGTCAGAGAAGAAGTATACGCCGTAAAACCTGAAGCCGTCTGCTCGCCGGATGAAGTCTGGAGAAGTGATGAAGTGCTGGTTGAGCATGTCAGCTTTGTCAGTATCGGAAGAACACGGATTCACGGTTGGCTTTTCATGCCGGCTCGCCCTAAGTACGGGGCACTGTTGTATCTGCCGGGTTACAGCGCCGCCACATACATGGATGTACTGATGGGTGTCTACAGGCAATTGGCCACAGCCGGATTTGTCGTCTTTGGCATAGACCCAAGAGGACAAGGAGCCAGTAAGGCCGCTCATCAGCCGTCGGAGGAGGGCAAGTTACTGACGGGAATATCATCGCCTGATGAGCACATTATGCGTGGCATCCTTGCCGATTGCGTGCAAGGTGCCAGGTATTTGGCACACCGGGCCGGTGTATCGAAGATCGGTGTAGGCGGACACTCCCAAGGAGCGGGCTTGGCCTTGATGACGGCAAGTGTTGCTCCCGAACTGGTGGGTTCGGTCACGGCAATGATCCCGTTCCTCACTCACTACCGGTTGCATGCCCAAAGGCGGCATCAAGTCGGTCCTTACAGAGAAATAACGACCTACATAGAAAAGCATCCGGACGCGGCGGAGTCGGTTCTCAACGTGCTCAGTTACTTCGACACCCTCCCTCATGCTCCCCGCATCCACGCGCCGACGCTGGTGGGTGTAGGGCTGGAGGATGCCACGTGTCCTCCCGATTCGGTGCTGGCCCTTCATGATGCGTTAATCTGTATGAAGGGTCTGCTGAGTTTTCCGAAGATGGGGCATGTCCACTCTCCGCTATTTTATCACTACGCCGTCCATTGGCACCGACTGCATCTGGCTCAGATGCAAGCTACGCTGGCCGACCTCAAACTCGGAATCTGATCCCGGGACCGTCCAACGTGTGCAGCGATGGGCGGCAACTCGCGCCTGTCGTCGCCTGGCGACATGTGGGCATTTCAAACAAAGAAGAAAGCATCGGTTGGCGTTTGCATCTTTGTCAGCTCCGAAAAAGCGGGAACGGTTCAGACCCGTCGATGCAGCGTATTAGGATGACGCCGATCATCCCGGTCCGGGGCCTGAGATCTTCGCTGCCGCGTGCCAATGGTCACCGAGCGGAGCTCTTTTTCACCTAGATCGCGCCCCGGTCTCAGCGTTGAAGACGAGGCGTTGTTGACCTGATAAGTCAGTGAGCTGCTTTTGAGTCACACGTTCCAGCTCCCCGAACCATCGTGAGATCGGCGTTCTGCCGCTCCAAAGCTTTTGCATATTCCTGAAAGTCCACGGATCGTATTCGGTCGTCTCATGCCGACGATAGTCGTGGCCTGCGGAAGCATTCCTGCCCGGGATCTTGGCATGGCAAGATGTCTTGAGATGACGAATCGTGTCTGCCAGCGGCCAACGGGCTTATGTCGCTCCAAATTCGCTTCGTCCGTTGACCCTTGCCGGGACTGACTGCGAGCGTGCCGAGACTCTCTCCTATAGTCACTGAGGGCCGGCGATAGCAAAGGCGAGAACTTCGGGATCATGGCTGCCGCAGAGCATCTCGATCCTGTCGCTTTCAGTTGCTCAACAGGACGCGAACGAAGGATACGATTCGAGTTCAAAAGACGACTGACTAACCGCGGCCGTGGAACCGTCAGGCGGCTTGTGCATCTTTGTGTTGTCGCGGGCAAGGCAGGCCTGGTCCACGTCGGCAGCGCCTATTGGCGTGTCGTTGACGGCATTTAAGCCGAAGTTCCAGATGTAAGAAAGCAAAAACCCCGTTGTGACCGTGTTTTTTTAGTCTCGTGGTTATCCTTTCTGTCTACGGGGACTTTTTACGGGGACTCGACTTGACTGATGCCCCCACCCGATCCAGCGCCTCCTTCTGCAACGGTGTGGGGGTTGTCATTACGTAAAAAGGTTCAGACTCAGGCATGGCCGGGATCCG
>LFTP01000102.1 GCA_001513395.1 Clostridia bacterium DTU080 | reverse complement strand
ATTACACGTCTGATAGACAAAAGCCGGGGCTGTCCCAACCTTGCTTTTGGGACAGCCCCGACGATCATCTCCGACAACTAAGTAAGCGAAGCGATCAGTTCCTGCAAATACTTGGTTCCCCGGATGATCGCCTCTTTGGGATCATATTCCTGTCCTTCATACTCCATGTTGATATAACCCTCATATCCGGCGGCGGCCATGGCCTCTAAACAAGGTTTGGGATCGACAACTCCTTCACCCACCAAGGCACCTGTGTAGAACCGTCCGTCCAGGCCCTGCAGCCGACCCTCTTCCACGACGCGCCAATCTTTGAAGTGAGCATGGACAATATACTTATGGACACGCGTGAAAGCCTCGGCCGGATCTCCTCCCGACGTGTACACGTTTCCGTTGTCATAAGTGATCCTCAGTCCCGGAACCGCGGCCACGGCCTGTTCCATGTCCTCAGAGGTGATAAACGGCGCCAAGCGACCGTGGAAATGCTCCACCGTGACGGTAACGCCTTGCGCCGCGCCCAAAGAGACGGCCTTCGCCAGGCCCTCCAGGGCCAGCTGCCGGCTGTACTCCCTGCTTTGGCCTTCCACTCCGCCCAAGGGAAGCATGATCTTATCCGCGCCGAGAACGTTGGCCGTATCCAGACCGCGCTTGATCAGATCCATGGCCTCCGCCCGCTTTTCAGCGTTGTGAAGAGGAGCAAAGAAGGTGTAGCAGACGTTTTTCAGACCGTAATCCGAAGTCACTTGGACTACCTGCTCGGGACTGAACCCGTACAGAGTCACCCAATCGATACCCTCGATCTGCAGCGAGGAGGCCAGTTCGCACAGTTCTTTGAGGTTAGGATTCTTGCCCCACGGACCGCGAGCCAGGGTGTAGGACATCAACGCAATCTTCATCGTTAGCCACCCCTACTCTTCCAGCTGGTCGATGTTGGTCATTACCTTTCGAAAAGCCTCCGCCACCAGTCTGACGGTGCTCAAATCATTGGGTAACCGCAGGGGGGTAGTCATTCCCGTGTGCGTGTCGCAGTGCTTTTGCGCCATGGGATAGCGTTCCACGGAGTAATCGACCGGTTGCGCATGGGGGCACTGCCAGGGGCAACCCTTGCCATAGCCGTTCTTGGCCTGAAATACAGCCATGGCGGGCAGAATGAACCGCTGCCAGACACCGGTCTCCACACCCTCGGCCCGAAGCGCCTCGATGATCTTGTAGCGAAAAGCGCTGGCGTCGTGTTCATGACCCAAGGCTTTCATATCAAAGCGGATGGTATAGTTGTAACCGTTGGGCTCATAGCCTTCGGGAACCGTGGGCAGAATCAGATGCGGGACATCGCTCAACAGCTCAGTCAAAAGCTGTGTGCTCTCTTTTTGGTAAGCCAGATAGTCATCCAGCCTCCGTAACTGCGCCCGGGCAAAGGCCGCGCTCAGCTCATTGTTTCTGTACATCCAACCCATAGAATAGACGTGATAGTCTCTTTTGGCCATGTCTTCGAAAGTCTCACCAAAGGACCACAAGGCCCTCGCTTTGGCCAGCATCTCCTCGGATTCGGTGACGAACATGCCGCCTTCGCCGGCGCTGAGACACTTGTTCTGGTTAAAGCTAAAAGCGGCGCAGTCGCCGAAAGTGCCCACCTTCTGGCCTTTGTACTTGGCACCGTGGGCCTGACAGGCATCCTCGATGACCCTCAAGTTGTACTTTCTGGCAATGGCCAGGATGCGGTCCATATTCGCGGGCAGGCCGTGCAAATGGACCACAATGATAGCCTTGGTCTTAGGCGTGATGGCCTCTTCGATCTTGTCCGGATCTATGTTCATGGTATCGAAGTCGATATCCACAAAGACGGGTATACTGTTGTGCTGCATCACGCAGGTCGCCGACGAAGACCAGGTGTAGGCGGGGACTATGACCTCATCGCCGGTGCCGCAATCACAGGCCACAAGACACATGTGCAAAGCGGCCGTACCCGAGTTGGTCGTGATGGCATACTTGTTGCCGTTCCAAGCGGCAAACTCCTCCTGAAAGGCCTTACAATGCGTGCTGTAGGTATGACTGGGTGCATCCAACGCGCTGAGCACGAATTCTCGGTCAGTGTCATCGATAGGCGGCCACTTCTTGATCGTTCCCTCCGGAATGACTCGCTTACCCCCGCGTATAGCCAGCTTCTCACCCATTGTACAGACGCCCTCCATCTTTGAAGTTAAAACATGCTGTTGATCAACCTGACGGTCTGTTCAACCAGAATACGCCCTCCCTCGGGCCCCACCAGGTTGCTGGCCACTATGGCGCTGTAGCCGCCTCCGGCGACCGCCTTCTCCGTAGGCAGGTATCGGCCCTTGTCGCAAGCCAGCTGAACGATGAACGTCTGGGCGGCTTTGCTGCGAGCTTTGATGCGCAAACCGTAATCCAAGAACAACTCGAAGGGATTGCTAGCGATGGCGATATCGCCCAGCCGGATGACATGGATCTCAGGCGAATAAAAGGATGTTGTCTGCTGCATTTCATATCTGGCCATGATGCCCCCGGGAGGAAACAGCCTGACGATATCCCTCACTTGCAAGCGCTCGCCGGGCTTTTTGCCCGCCAAAAAGGCTTGGAACTCAGCCTGTGCTTTCTCATACTCCTGGCGTGTGACCCTGCGGATCGGCAGATCGATATTGACCACCAGATGGCCGAACTCGAGTTTGGATCGCTTTTGAGCTGAAGCCGCCTTGTACTTGCTGACTATGGCGGCCGTGATCCGCGATCCCATCTCGATCGCCCCTTCAACGTCTCGCATGCTCGGCTCGCCGCGACCGCGCCTGACCATATCCCGGGGTGACTGATCACCTGCGGCGCCGCACATTGGTAAGACATAAATCGGAGCCGGGAAGTGCTCCGTCACTTGCTTTCTGACCTCGCCCCAAAAATCAGCCGAGATGAAGGAATGGCCCTCCACCACTTGCGACGGACAGGCCACATTGGCCACGACTCCGGTAAAGCGATCGTTTTCGTCCCAGAAATAAAGCAGCTCCACTCCGGGATCGCTTACCCCTTCTATGCAGTCAAAATTGATCGTGTCGCTCGTACCGTACATCTGGGCGCTGCCGTCATCATAGACCACGCGTCTGTTGAACCCGACTACTGCATGTCCCAACTGCCAGGCGGCATAGCCCGGAGCCCGTCCCTGCCAAGCCTCGACAAAGGCTTCGCTCAGACGTGCCACCAAGAACTCACTGTACTCCCGCGGGCTCATCACCTCGCCCTCCACGGACTCGGGCACGGGATGCATCTCTTCCGGGATGTACTTGTATATGTAGCGTCCGGCGGTTACCTCGTCCTCGGTCTTGATCGGCGCGGTATGGGTGTGCGTGGCATTGAGGAAGAGCTTGTCCGGATTGAAATCCGGCAGCCGATCCTTGATCCTCTCCCTCACTTGAGCCTGCAATTCCGCAGGTATGCTGCAAAAATCACAGGCTCCGATCATCATCTGCTCAAGCGAGCTGCCCTCTTCATCTTTGGTTTCCACGGCCAAGACCGTAACCACAATTTCAGACTGGACAAACTTGGATATTCTCTGGTAGAACTGACCCTGCAACCTGACCGGCTTGTCCGGTGTGATGCTTCGTTGACTCCAACCTACGTAAAGATCGCCTGCCGTCAAAGATGCACGAGAGGAATCCATCCCGATCAATCCTCCTGACGCTT
Source organism: Clostridia bacterium DTU080 (assembly GCA_001513395.1). Classification (GTDB taxonomy): domain Bacteria; phylum Bacillota; class Limnochordia; order DTU080; family DTU080; genus DTU080. Next base: position 6,167 of record LFTP01000102.1, on the reverse strand, counting down.
ATTCTGTCATTGTTGGCTCAGAGCGTCCGTACTCCGTGTCGGGCACGACGTCCCGGACAATGTTGCCGACGACAACACATGAGTGTAGAGGCTAACGGCCGCTTTGCAAGAAAATCAAGGCTTGAGTCTTTTTCGACAACAAGACAAAAGACGCCTGCCCAAAAAAGGCTATGCCGGGCAGGCGCATAGCATGATAGAGCAATTCCCCTCGGATGTCTTTCGAAATGAAACGCTACCGGGTATGCGTGGAACTCATCCACTTCAACTTCCGGCGTTGAGGCACTTCAACGTCAAGTATCTCCGCGGCCTTGTACTGTAGGGCTATGGAGACATGGCGGGTATCGCGCACCAACTTGCGCAGTCCGTCGGGTTCCAATGAGGCGGCGTGGTCGGTGCCTTTCCAAGTCCGATCCAACGTAAAATGCCGCTCAATCCACCCCGCTCCCAAGGTCATGGCGGCAATGTCGGCTGCGATACCCAAATGATGGCCCGAAAAGCCAATGCCCTTCACTTGCGATCCGTATGTCGTCCGCAGCCGTTGGATCTCCAATAAGGACAGATCCTCGAACCTCACGGGGTATCCGGAGATGCAATGGTACAAGACCACGTCTTGCAGGCGCGAGCGGCTCTGCAAAAAGGCGACGATGAGGTCCTCTTCCTCCCTCGTCGTCATCCCTAAAGAGATGTGGATCTCACCGCCGAACTCATCGCAAAGATAGCCTAGCATGGCCAGATGCATATTGCAGGCCGAGGGCACCTTGATCATCATCGGTTGCAGGGATGCGATCTGACGGGCGCTGGTCATATCCCACACGCTCGAGCTGTAGATCACTCCCTGCGCTTCGCAGAGCTCTTTCAACCGTCTGTGCTCATCCAGACCGAACTCCAGCGCCATTCTGTGCTCTCCGTAGGTTTTTCCGTATGCGTTTTCGGGCACCGGATGAGGGGCGGCATACTGTTCGGGAGTCAGCGACTCGGGCGGGTTCCGTTTCTGGAACTTGACCACATCAACACCGCAAAAATCGGCCGCCACCCGAACCATCTTTTCAGCTGTAGTCAATTCACCTCGGTGGTTACATCCGATCTCAGCAATCACAATAGGAGGATTCACGTTATCCCTCCTGACCGATGGATAATGAGCGACCGTCCGTCTCATAGAGACGGCGGCCCAACAACAGATCGGCCAATTCACGAATACAGCCGTATCCGCCCGGCGCGCTCAAAACGATCTGCGCCGCCTCTTTGGCCACAGGGTAGGCATCGGCGGGTGCCGCGCCACAGCCAACGTGAAGCATACAAGCTACATCGGGAGCATCATTGCCGATGTAGACCGTGTTTTCCGCACGGATCCCATGCCGGGCCAGCCACTGTTTGAGCGCAGGCAACTTACCTTCGCGGGCCACGATGCACTCCACCGCCAGTTTGGCACAGCAATGCCGAACACAGGGGTTCGTCTCATTGGTCAGCACCAAAAGACGAATCCCGGCTTCTTTAAGCCGCTGCATGGCCCATCCGTCCCCGCGATGGCGAACCGCGGATTCCAACCCCGTCTCGCTGACACCCACCCGGTTGTCGGTCAACACCCCGTCAAAATCCGTGACCAAAGCGGCTGTCTTTTCGGGCAGGAGCGCCGCCCGGTTTTCATCCAAACGTCTGCGCATCAAGATCTCTGCGAGGAGAAAATCGGTCTCGTCGTCGATCTCAATGCTTCTTTCGGGCGGTATAAGATGCATGGCCACCCGACCGAAAAAGCGATGGCCCGCCCGCAAGAACCCGGGGATCTTCATCGCATAGACGGCCCCGACTTCAAGGAATTCAGGCTCCTTTTGCTGGCGCATGGGTCTTTGATCTTTGCTGTGTCCAACGGGTACCGCCCCTTGCGCCGTCATCTTCCACAAAAAGTGATACCAAGCAGTGGCCGTGAAGGCCGAATCGGCATCCTCGAGAGCGGCCACGGTTCCGTCTATGTCCTCAGGCAACATGAGCGGAGCGGTGCACTGTAAGAAAACAAGTACGCCTTGATCTATCTTCAGCTCGGCCAAAGCATGCAGAAGTGCCGCTTCGGAAGGTGAAGTGTCATCGCTGATCTGTCTCGGACGCCGGACCACCTGCGCTCCGTAACGACAGCTCGCTTCGGCAATCTCGGCATCATCCGTGGAGACAACAACCCGCTCCACACTCCGGGCCCGGGTGGCCGCTTCTATGGTCCAGGCGATCAGAGGCTTGCCGCAGAGTAGACGGACGTTTTTTCGCGGCAATCCTTTCGATCCGCCGCGGGCCGGGATCACCGCAACAGCACCCACCCTACTAATCCCTCCCCTATGATCCAAAGATCGCGATCATCGTACGCGAGTCACACCCGAGGAGGACTAGGAGTACAAGGCTATTTCGGCTGAACAAAGGCCTGCCAACCGGCCACCTTTCAGGGTTGGCACGAACGCAAACCTACTGCATACCATGTATGGCTCCCGAATCCTGAGCCAAAAGACACGGCGGAGGAACGATCTATGAGCGAACAGACGACAACGCCCGGCCCCCCCAGAAAGGTAGCCATCGTCGGCGGAGCACGCTCGCGCACCCTCGCTCCTTATGATGATCCTTCATGGGAGATCTGGGCGTTTTCGAGTCTGCGTCTGCCTACGCCGCGCATCACCCGCTGGTTTGAGATGCACGCTCTCGAGGATTTGAGAAGTCAGCTGAAACGCGATACCAAGCGCAGGTTATCGTACCGCAATTACATGAAGTTCCTGAAGCAACTCGACTGCCCCGTCTACATGCAGACCGCTCATGAGTCCATACCTATGAGTCTTGAGTACCCGCTGCAGCAAGCTTTGGACGCCTTCGGCAGATGCTTCACCAGTACCGCCTCTTATATGATCGCCTTGGCCATATTGGAAGGCTGCGACACCATCGGTGTTTGGGGGATCCATCTCACTGAAAAAACGGTGTACGCTCGGCAGCGCCCCGGGGTGGAGTATCTGCTCGGTGTGGCCAGGCAAAAAGGAATCGAGATCTACCTGCCTCCCGGCTGTCCTTTGCGCATCCCGACCGTGCCCCAGGTGACGCTAACCGACGTGCTATATGGATATGACTGGCAATCCCCGAAGGCCTGGTGGCGCAAGAAAAGACGGCGCAATAAGCGTCGTTCCTCCAGAACCAAGATCTAAGGATGTGTTGGTATGTCCGCCGATAAAAAACGGGTCGCTCGCAAGAAGAAGGTGGCCATTGTCGGCGGCGGTCCTTCTCGCCGCCTGGCGCCGTATAGTGACCCCTCGTGGGAGATCTGGGCCTTCTCCAGCCGACTTTACCGCTACCCCAGAGTGACGCGCTGGTTCGAGCTGCATGCCATGACTGATCTGAGACAGCAACTGGCGACCAAACGGCCCGGACGCAGGTCTTTCCCGGGGTATATGCGCTACATGCGTCGACTGAACTGCCCGGTCTACATGCAAAGAAAACACCCCGCCATTCCTAACAGCGTCACCTTTCCGGCCAAGAGACTGCAACGCGAGTTCGGACGGTGTTTCACGAGCACGGCTTCCTATCTGATCGCCTTGGCCATAGTCGAAGGCTACGACACAATCGGTCTGTGGGGCATCGATGTCAGGCGCAAGGAGTATCTCCGGCAGAAACCGGCCATCCGATACCTGCTGTCGGTAGCGCGGCAAAGAGGCATCGAAGTGCAATTTGCACCCGGATGCGCCATCAGATTGCAAAAAACCCCGCGTCGGGTCTACACACGGGTGTTATACGCCTATGAATGGCGCTCAAAGCATGCATGGTGGAGAGACAGAGTGCGAAGAAGACGACGACGGGCGCAGCGCTTTCGCGTCTCCAAAGGACGGATTCGCAGACGCTGAAAGTACGGACGTTTTCCAGGGAGAAGCGTGCCATGTCAAACCGAGTGGGCATTTTGGTCAATCAATACGTACTGCACAAGGCCATGCGCGGCCGACCGACCAACGAGCAGTTCTCGCTGTACAAAGAGATCGCTCTGGAACACGGTATTGATATCATCATCTTCTCGATCGAAGACATCATCATCGGCCGTCACAGAGTGCGAGGCTACGTGCCCAGCGAGGAAGGCTGGCAAAAAATGACGACGAGTATTCCCAGGGTGATCCATAAACGAACTCTCTACCGCTCAGGCGCCCCGCTCGCGCTTCTCGACAGATTGAGCCGCCGCGGTGTGACCTTCGTCAACCCGCACCGCATCCAAAACAAAGAAAAGATGCATGTCATCTTGGCCGGAGACGAGTCGGCGAATGTCCACATCCCTGCCACCTGGCCCGGCTCGTGGCACTCCGTAAAGCAGCTGCTTGATGCCGGCCATACCGTGATCATCAAGCCCAAGATCGGATCAGTCGGTGAAGGTGTTTTGAAGATCGCTCCTCTGTCAAAACGACGCGTCCTGATCACCGGACGCTCCATGAGAGTACTGTCTCACTCCGGTCTGCGTCAAATCCTCAGAAACCGTATTCCCCTGCGCCACTACTTGGTGCAACAATGCATCAATCTGGCCCGGTACAATGAAAGGCCCTTCGATTTACGCGTCCCGGTGCAGCAAAACGACAGGGGAGAATGGAAAGTACCCGGTACGGTGGCCAAAGTGGCCACCACCCATCCTTTTCTCACCAATATCGGTCAGGGCGGCTCCGCCATCCGGGGTGAGATAGTCATCGCAGCCGTGTTTCCGCCGGAGACAATCGATGCACTGTCCGACAGAATCCGCCGCCTGGCCTTCGACGTGGCGCAAGCGGTCTCAAGCCGTTACCGTCACGCGGTGGATCTGGGACTTGACGTCGGAGTGGATAGCGAGGGTAAGCCGTGGCTGTTTGAGGTTAACACCCGGGATCAAAGGATAACCTTTCTTCAAGCCGGTATGAATCGTGAACTGCGCGAGATTTACACCAATCCCCTCCTTTATTGCGCCTCGCTCGGCCAAAATACCGATGCGCCACAAACCTGAGCGCCTCGCCCGGATATTGATCGCAGGATTCCGGGTTCTTTCGATGGAACTTTGTTGCATAATCCGGAGGAGGACAAGCATGCACCTGAGCCGATTGCTCTTCAAAACACAGAAACATGACCCGACGGAAGCTGAGTTGGCCAGTCACCGATTGCTTTTGCGCGCCGGGTATATCCGGCGGATGGGGGCAGGCGCCTACGTCCTCACCCCTCTGGCCTGTCGGGCTTTGCGCCGCCTGGAAGATCTTGTGCGCCAAAAAATGGAAAGCCTCGGGGGACAAGAGATCCTGTTTCCCATCGTTCTTCCGATGCCCCATGAAGAGGCGGTCACGGATCTGGTCGGAGCGATGGTCGATTCCTATCGCCAGCTGCCTCTTGTGGTCTATGGGATACAAAGCGCTCTTCGCCAGGAGGATCGGCCGCGAGGAGGTTTACTCTATCCTCGCCAGTCTGTCGTGAAGACAGCCTACAGCTTCCACGCCGCCGAGGATGATCTGCAGGACCTGTTAATGACTGTCCGTGACATGTACGAGCGGGTCTTCGCCGAGCTTTCACTTCCCGTGCTCAAAGTGCGGTCGGATCCCAAAAACGCGGATAAGCCGAGTGCCTACGCCTTTTACTTCCTCACGCCGCACGGGGAGGATTCAGCGCTCACTTGCCCGGCCTGCGGCTACGCCGCCGATCAGAAGATGGCTCAGGCAGTCAAGGGCGGTGGCAAGTGCAGCGGCGAAGAAGGCGAGCTTGAGGAAAGACATACGCCGGGGTGTGAGACCATCGCCGATCTGTGTCAGTATCTGGGCTGCACGCCGCGTCAGACCCTCAAATCCGTCTTCTTCATGGCTGACGAGCAGCCGGTCTTGGCTCTCATCCGCGGTGATCTGGATGTCAACCCCCACAAACTCAGCAAGATTCTGGGCACTGACGTGCAGACTCTATCTGCCGAAGAGGCCGAGCGGTTCGGTCTTTCGGTAGGCTACACGGGTCCGGTGGGCCTGCGCACCGCCGCCCCCCCGCTTTTGGTGGCCGATGATTCGGTACCCGAGTGCGGTCCTCTTGTCACCGGTGCCAATCGCCCCGGCTACCATCTGACGGGTGTCCGCTACGGACGGGATTTCACGGCTGATCTCATCGGTGACATCGCCTTGGCCGAGGCGGGTCAGCCCTGCATCAAGTGCGGCGCAGCGCTGGAGGCGCACCGA
>LFTP01000272.1 GCA_001513395.1 Clostridia bacterium DTU080 | reverse complement strand
GAGCCAAAGCTGTCAGGCGGACTCCGGTGCGTCGGTACGTGGAAGCCAAGGCCAACGATTCCCTCCCCGTAATGGTTCCGACTGTCTCCACGGATTACTGTCGACGGTGCAACACCGCCACACCGTACGATCGATTCACGCCCATTGTTCCACGTGGAACACTTCTGATTGTCGATCCAACCCCTCCTTCCGGATAGGTCTCCGAGATCGGGCTCGCAACGGCCGCCGTAAAGCCAGCTAGACGCCCTTTCCGGCAGAGACAGTGTTTCACGTGGAACAACCCGCCCGCCGTTGCCGAAGATCCAACGCGGCATACACAGTCCATAAACGACCCCGGTTTGCCACGGTCTGATCCGTTTAACTGATTGACACACTCGACGTGGTGCGGAAGGGCACTGGCCCGGACGGGTTTGTTCATCGGTTGCAAAAGCCTGAGCCAGTCAACGGCCCCTGAAGATATATGTGGTTCACTCAACGAAATGCACAGACTGCTTGAGCCGGGAACGGTCAACGCTGACCGAATCCGGACGATCAAACGGGCAGATCAACCGGAGGATTCAACGTTTTTCGACCGGACTTCTCTTTCTATTCTACACCGTATAGTGATCGCCTGGCATCAGAATTGGTATAGCGACCGCTAAGGACGTCATATACTGATGTGGGCTTGTATATTTCGTGTCTGAGGTGGTCTTATTGTGGCAAACGCCGATATCGCCCTTGCTTACCGCCCCGAGCTTGAGTCAGCCCAACCGGGTACACATAGAGGATGAGTCTGCCGCCGAGACTCTGGCGCTCTCTTTACATGAGCATCTGACTCTCGTCGCTCCCCCTGGTACTCCCCCGGTTATTGTCTGCGTCGGCACCGATCGATCAACGGGTGATTCGTTGGGTCCTCTCACCGGAAGCGCCCTTCAAGAACGCAGGCTACCGGTACCGATATATGGCACGCTTGAAGAGCCTGTGCATGCCGCGAACTTGACCGAGACTCTGGAGATCATCAAGGCCGATAGGCCGGGTCAACCGATTCTGGCTGTAGATGCCTGTCTGGGACGGGCGGAGAATGTAGGATTCGTCTCCGTGAAGCCGGGTGCACTGCGTCCGGGAAGCGGAGTCAACAAGCGATTACCCTCCGTGGGGCACCTTCATGTGGTAGGTGTCGTCAACGTTGGCGGTTTCATGGAGTATCTCGTACTTCAAAACACTCGGCTCAGCTTGGTCATGCGCATGGCCGCCCTCATCACCGACGGGATCGAACGATGTTTGCGCCAACTATGGCTCCCGGAGTCCTCCTATGATGGCGGCAATACCGAATCACGGCGTCGGCGGGAGAAACTGGCGCTGCCTGTTCGCAACTGAACAGGCAGCGCTCAAGACGTTCACTGAGCCTGCAGTCCGGCATAGGCCTCTGCTTTCGCCAGATCATATACCATTTTCAGGGGTAATTCCGTTGCCTCTGCCGTACGGCGGCAGTCCTCGTACTCAGGGGCGACGTTGATCACCTCTTGGTTCCATCGCCCAAGCTTCACCCGGACGGGTCGGCCGGCTACCTGAACATCAATCCAGTCCCTATGGAGTTTGTGGCGACGAGCCCGCAAGCGCCGTATGCCAAGAGTTGTAGTCTCGCGCAAGGCGGCACTTACACAAGCCTCAACGGCAGAAGGAGGCGACAGTACGGTCAGCTTCAGGGCCGGTCGCCCCTTTTTCATCACGATGGGAGTGAAGTAAGCATCTAAGGCTCCCGCTGCCAACAACTGCTCGATCACATGTTGGCTGGATTCCGGATTCATGTCGTCGATGTCGGTTTCGATGATTTCCACTTGGTCCTCGTGCAGCCCCGGGATCTCATGGTCATGATGATGGTGATCATCGTGATCGGCATACGTCGTACCGATGGCCAGACGTAACACATTCGGAATGGAGAAGTGATTAGTACCCAGTCCGTAGCCAATCTTTTTTACCCTCATGTGCGGCCAAGGGCCGTAGTCGCGAACTACGGTCTTCAGAATCGCTGCCCCGGTAGGTGTGGTCAGCTCGCCGCGAACCCCTGTAGAGTAGACGGGCACACCGCGCAAGATCTCCAGCGTGGCCGGAGCCGGAACCGGGATCTTTCCGTGTGCAGCGCGCACAAATCCTCGTCCGAGATGAACGGGGGACGCATAGATGACGTCCACGTCCAAGCGCGCCAAGCCACTGACAGCCCCCACGATGTCCACAATGGCGTCAATAGCTCCGACTTCATGGAAATGAACCTCAGTAGAGGGCACTCCATGCACTCTGCCTTCGGCTTCCGCAAGCGTCTCAAAGACCTGCATAACCTGTTCTTTTATGTTTTCCGACAGCTCGGAGGCAGACACAATGGTCTGAATGTCACGGATTGTGCGATGAACGTGTTCATGGGCTGTTTGCACGACTTCCACGTGTGTACCGGTGATACCCGCTCTGCTGTCTTTGGTGACCTTAAGCTCCCAACCCGGAAGGTTGAGTCGATGCAAGTCGCTTTCAAGTTCCTCTAAGGGTACTCCCGCGTCAACAAGAGCTCCAAGGATCATGTTTCCGCTTATCCCCGAAAAGCAATCTAAGTAGGCAATCCGCATGTCAGACACTCTCCTTTTAGAGGTCGTGTTGGGCGTCTGCGTTGTAAACAAACACGTGTGGAGCTTCTAGCGTGATCCTCCGGAGGCAATCAAACGATTGATAGTGGCGGCCATGTACCCCGCTCCAAAACCGTTGTCTATGTTGACCACACTGACACCACTGGCACACGAATTAAGCATCGCCAACAAAGGCGCTAGCCCGGCGAAGTTGGCGCCATACCCCGTGCTCGTAGGAACAGCTATCACAGGCCGATCGGTCAGTCCGGCGACGACGCTGGGCAAAGCGCCCTCCATACCCGCCACCGCAATGACAACATGGGCGCCATTGATGATCCCTTGCTGTGCCAGCAAACGCTGAATCCCGGCCACACCCACATCATAAACCCGTTCCACAGCATGCCCCATGATAGCCAGAGTGACAGCCGCCTCCTCGGCTACGGGCAGATCCGAAGTACCTCCGGTGAGTATGGCGACGTAACCGGGATACATCGGTTCCAACGGATCCTTGCTAAAGGTGATCGCCCTGGCCAGCTTGTGATACCGAGCCTCGGGAAGCACCTCTTGGACAGCCGCAAAAGTGCGAGCATCCGCCCGAGTGGCCAGAATTCGATCATGGCGTGCAAACAGCCGGGAGACTATCTGTTGGACCTGTTCAGGCGTCTTCCCCTGACAATAGACGACCTCGGGAAAGCCTTGACGCGCGGCGCGATGATGATCTATCTTCGCATAGCCCAATTCTTCATATGGCATCCCTGAAAGAAGATCTACTGCTGTGTCGATATCTGTACGCCCCGCCTTCAGGTCTTCCAGGAGTTGCCGAATATCACTCCGATCCAAAGCACGTCCCCCTCGCTTGACGAGAATGTTCCACGTGGAACACTTCGCGAAATACTGCGTATAGAGCAGTGTATCTGCAACACCCCCCGATAATCCTGCCCCGGAGTATCACGATGATGCGATCCCGCCGAACCGCCGTAGCCATAATCACGACACGTCCGTGCCGGATGGTCGTGATTGTCTCTCCCGCAGGGGTTACGATATCAAAAATGGCCTCGCTCCCGGACCACCGCACCGCCCACCTGCACGCCCCGGTATTTCCCCTCCTCGATCACCACACGGACCGTGTCTCCGGTTTGAAAACCGCTTACGCGTTTTACCGCCTTCGGCTTACTGCGGGAAAAGCCGTGGTTGTCCAAGTGGCACATCTGTCTGGACCCGCCACCTAAGGCGGTAGTTGTAAGAATGGGTATCTTCGAGTCTAAGACAACCTTGGCTCCACTGCCACCGACACAGGCCGCATCGATCCTATCGATCCCATGCGCCTTGGGATATCTCTGCCGTATGCGCTTGTACTTGGCCATGCCTCCGGTCCCGCTCTCCAGGAGCAGACCCAATTCATCCAACCGACGCCACGACTCCCCGCGTGTCACATTGACCGCTACCAAGTCACGTATCGGTTCTTGAGCCTGCTCTTGGATATGCGGGAAACCGAACTCAGCTGCCGTCCAATTGCCCTTGTTGCGGCTACACTCTTTGCAGGCAATCGTCAGATTTTAGACTCTGTCCGTGCCTCCGCGGCCTTTGGATACGATGTGCTCCACCTACAAAGGCACGTCGGTGGCCTCACAAGCGCACTTGTAGCGCTACTTCATCAAGCAGATATTGCCTGACTTCATATCCGAACAGCTCGTCCTGTTGTGACACCCCACGCCTGATATCTTTAGGATTCTGCGCCTTTGAGTGTCGAACTTGACGCGTTCTACGGACGCGGCCGTGATCGGGGCACATCTCATCAGACGCCGCACCCTGGTCTCTATGTCGCCCAGACGGCTTTCCAACGACGGAGGAACTCAGCCTTTTCGGTTTCGTCTCGACCTGCGAACGGCGCGCCTTCTGTTCTGCTTTACAATACGCCCCCTGTGATTCAGCTGCGCCGCAAAGGCAACCGCTTTTGTCTTGTCGTTAACGATCACCAGGCCCGTGGTGCGGCGGCCCGGATCAATCTTCAGACGCAGATGTGCCTCAGGGGGATCGACAACGGCATACTCAAGAATGATCGTAGATGGGTACCTGCGATACACCGCGACTTTGCCTTGTTTAAGCAGTACACGAGCCCCTGCCGGAACGGCTGCAAGGGCTTTTTGTCGGTGCCCGGAGCGAAGGCCTTGGGCAAGACTCTCTCACTCAACTCATCGAAGGCTATAGTCTTCGCCAATGCTTTTGAACGGTTTTTACAGGCGACACTGCCCGTTGGCTTGATCCGTGCTGTTCAATCGCCTGTCGCAGAGCCTGAAGTCGAAGAAGCACTCCAGGGTGCCTATGTCATTCGCTCGTAACGTAGCTCGTCATCGGACGAACTGAGCCCGGTTGAGCTAGCGACTGTCGCCGCACATGATCGACCCCTTGCAGACCGGTGAGGCCTGAGAAGGTCGATCAAGCCAAGTGATCAACATGGGCCCAGGATTAACGACTGCGATATTCCCGTTCAGGCATTTCGCCATGTTTGACCTCGAAGTGCCGTTCCATATCCAATGTTCCACGTGGAACACTCTGAAAGACAGCTGCAATGGTGCAACACCGCGACTCCGATCTCGTCATGCTGCGCAACGGTCCCGCGTGAGCGACGACCGCCATCCTATTCCCGCACCTAGCGGTGAGATACAGCGAAAGAGACCGACGGCGATCGCGACTTCTTTCAATCCGCCAGCGCAACAGATATGCTCGGTGCGCCGTGTTGACGTTGTCCCATGTGACAATCATGCGCTTAGCATCGGCGTACTCTTGGGCAACCCACTCCATGAACTCGACGAGATCTTGAGCTTTGTGCGTCGGTCCGCAACGAGTCGTTACCTTCCCGGTTCGGATGTTGAACGCTGCCAAGAAAGACTGCATGCCATGCCGGACATATCCGTCGTCATAGCGTACGGGTCTATAGGGAACGTTTCGTGACGTGTTTTCGTTCGGTGGTTTGCATCCCGGTCTTCTCATCAACGCCTAGAATCACAGTGTCTCGGGTGGCTCGCGATACAGCGAAATCACGGATCAGGAATGCGCAATCTCATCTTCCTACGATGCGGCTAGAGAGCGTAATTGTCGAGTGTGCGCCATACCCCCTCTGACTAATCGGCAAGCATGCGACAGCCGGTCTTCTGCCATTCCGGCCTCTCGGCAAACGGGATCCCGCCGTCCATCATCCACCGCTAACCGATTTCAGATCGCTCGGTCCGAGCTTTCAGAGGCCACCGCCTCACTGTTGCCCCTTCGTGCCTCCCTTGCGCACTCATCCGAGAACTCGCGCAACAATCGCACGTATAAGCGATAGTCTTCTACGCTCACTTCCGGTGGCGTCTGGTGATCACAACTGGGAATAAAATAGCCTCCCATCACAGCCGGTTTAATCCTGTCAAATTCCGCTCTCAGAGCGTCTTCACCAAGATTCATCACCGTTTTGTCAAAGCCACCGATCATGCGCCATTGGGGATGAGCCGCCCGAATGCGATTGACATCCACGCCCGCCATGCGTTCCAAAGGCAAAATCCCTTGTATGCCCACGTCTTCAAACCAAGGGATCAGAGGTTCTACCTGCCCATCGCTGTCAATAAGCGGGATAATGCCGTACTTCAAGATTTCCGGTATAACCTGCCTATAAAACGGTGCCATGAACTCATCCATCTGGGCGTACGAGATCATCGATCCATGGTTGTACGACATATCCTCGGCGATAGTGATGAAATCCGGTATGAAATACTTGCATACCTCTGTCAACACCGCCAGGTTGTACTCCGCCAGATCAGCATTGATGCGCTTCATCAGCTCTGGGTAGTCATAGAAAGCATACAGATGGCCCTGAATGCCGAACAGCCTACGGGGATACCAAAACGGTCCCTCGAGAGTGAGCCAGAGTATCGCCTGTCCCTGCTCTTGTTCGGTTCGCCACTGCCGCATTGCGTCGGCGTTCAACTGAGGCAAACGGTACAGGGTGGGCAGAATCCTTTCGTAGTCGTCCTCATCTTGGATAATAGGGCCGCCGTGGTCTTTTGGCGCCGGCGTCTGTTTACTCGTAGGTCGCAGCCACAACTGTCGCATGCGATCCAGACCGAAGTACTCCTGCAAATCCGCATCAGCCGGTACACCCTGCGCAATCCAATTCTCACGGGTCAGGTTCCACCAACTTGCCCATTCGATAATCGGAAACCCCTTGCTCACGTCGCCACGGATCATTACGGCCTGGAAGCGTTCTCTGGCAGTGTACAAACGGTATTCTCCCCTTCCGAAAGGCGGTATGAACAGCGGACCCGGTCGGGGATACGCCGGAGGTCCTCACAACTCCGAGCCCGCCCCGCCAACTCGCCATGCATCGCATATAACGCAAGTGCGAAACGGTGCAGACTCTGCAGATGCCAGGAGAGGCACTCGGGGGCATCGGTTTTCGCCGAAAAACCGCGCCGGATCTCCAGCGGGAGACTTCCATCCGACACGGGACTGATCCAAATCCGATCTAATCCGGATCTTTTCCGGAAGAGCCTACGAACAAAGAACGCAGACGACGCAGAAAACCGCGAGCTCCGCCATCCTTTTCGGGCTGTGGCCGCGCTTGCTCAATCCCAAGCATCCGCCGGGCGATATCCCGGAAATCCTGGGAGGCCCTGGCCTGTGGATACTCCAGGATCAACGGCACTTGTTCACGAATCGCGCGACCCACGTATTCATCTTCACTGATGTATCCCAAACCATGAAGCTCGTATTGCAGGAAGCGCTTGGCGGCAAAAATCATCTTATCCGTAACGTCTTGACCCTCTCGCTGAGCTTGTACCCGATTTACCAAAAGCTTGATCGGCAAAACACAGCCGGCACGAGCCAAAACCTTGACCAATGCATAAGCATCGGTTATAGCCGGAGGCTCCGGTGTAGTGATCAAAACCGCTTCGTCGGCCGCGGCAATAAAGTTGGTCACACTCCTTGACAGTCCGCTGGCGGTATCTATGAGGACTAGATCCGTGTACCGCTCGAGGACCTGAAACTGGCCAATCAGATGAGCAAAACTCTCCTCCTTGAGCTCAGTCAATTCCTGGAGTCCCGAACCCCCCGGTAAAACAATAATGCCCCGCGGCCCTTCTACCAGGACTTCAAGAATATGGCGCCGACCGGCAATGACATCGGTCAACGTATACTGAGGAGCCAGGTTCAACATCACGTCAATATTGGCCGTACCCAGATCCCCGTCTATAACGCAGACTCGCCTCCCCAGCTCTGCAAGAGCGATGGCCAGATTGACGACTGCCGTCGTCTTTCCTACCCCGCCCTTACCGCTGGTGATGGCCCAAACCGGTACCTGCAACTGTGTAGTAGCAATCTTGGAGACCGGTTCCTCGGGCTCCAAAACAAGATAACGCTCCCCGCCCGTTCGGCGGGAGCAAACACGAACATGAAACCTTTGCTCTCCCTCAGCGGTGAGAGCCTCCAACAACACAGCCGTACCTACGGGCAACAAGACCAGCTTGCCCTCTTCTATAGGTACGGCTATCCGCATTCCCGCTTCTTCGTGACCCAACACCGTGCTTTCGTAGGGGCCGCGGTAGATCGGTGATTCCGGACGAAGAAGCACCGTCTGCCCCGGTTGAAGACGGCTCAACTCACTCGGCCCGTTTGCTTGCACGATGACCATGCCCTCCATTCCCTTCGATGCGCGTCGGCGCAAGCTTCGCCTATTCACGTCAGTGAAGCACCGCGGATGATGCGAAATCGACGGTACACGCCAGCGCAATCTTGGCACTCCGTTGCCTTATGATCGGCAGCAATAGGTTTTTAAAACGCTTTACTTCATACAGCGGGTTGACAAGGATGCCTTACGCACCCCTATCTACACTTATTGCATCTTCGACAACCCTGCGACGATCAGGATATCACCGATACGAGCGAACAGCCTTGAGTCCATCCTTTGCCTCGATTCGTGCGACGCAAAGGGCCCAACAGAACTCACATATGAGCTCGTTTGCAGCGGGGCGCGTGCGCGGCCCGCAATCGCCACACGCATCATCTTCGATCGACCCTCACGGACCATCTACGTCCGGCTCGGTCGACCCACTCAAGTGCTGAATCCCATAATCAGCTCATAGATACGGGTAATATCGTCTTCGCTGTAAAACTCGATCTCAATCTGTCCCCGACCCTCGCGACGTACGATGCGAACCCTTGTGGACAGTTTTTGCTGCAAATCCTCCACAAGATCCGCCAACTCGGGGTCACCCTCAGGCCTCTCAGCCCTACTCTTGCGCCCTTTTTTCGAGGATTTCCGTTGCGTCTGCGAGCGGCTGCGAACGATTTCCTCCACCGCCCGCACAGAGAGTCCCTCGTTGATGACGCGCTCCGCCAACTGTCGGCGATCGTCATCATCCGGAACGGCCAGCAGAGCCCGAGCGTGTCCCGCACTCAATCTGCCTTGACGAACTTGATCTTGCAGGCTTCCATCCAAGTCAAGAAGTCGCAAACGGTTGGCCACCGTCGATCGTCTCTTGCCGACACGCGCAGCGATCTCCTCCTGGGTCAGGCCGAATTCATCGGCCAAACGTCTGAAGGCTTCCGCCTCCTCCATAGGATTGAGATCCTCGCGTTGAAGGTTTTCCACCAACGCTAGCTCCAGTGCTTCACGGTCTTCGAGCTCGCGAACAATGGCGGGGATGACCTTGAGTCCGGCCAATTGAGCCGCTCTCCACCGACGTTCACCCACCACCAATTCATAGTCTTTACCTTTGGGTCGTACGATCACGGGCTCCAATACACCGTGCTCGCGCATCGAAGCGGCCAGCTCCTCAAGTTGCTCCCGACTGAAATGCCGTCGCGGTTGGGCTGCGTTGGGCGAGATTCTGGTCACCGCAATCTCACGAATAGCGGTCTCAGCGCTGTCATCCTGCGCCGCCTGCGGAATGATGGCTGCCAGACCTCGACCAAGTGCTTTACGCTCACTCATTCACCTAACACCTCCGCTGCCAGCTCTCGATAGGCCTCAGCCCCTCGGCATTTGTCATCGTACAAATTGATAGGCTGCCCATGGCTCGGGGCCTCGCTGAGCCGTACATTGCGGGGTATGACGGTGTCAAAGACCCGCACCCGTCCCTCGAAGAATCCACGCACATCATCCGCCACTTGTTGCGATAGATTCGTGCGACCGTCAAACATGGTCAATACCACGCCTTCGATTTCCAGACCGGCATTGACATGAGTTCGTACCATGGTGACGGTCTGCATAAGCTGACCCAAGCCTTCCAAGGCGTAGTATTCGCACTGAATGGGAATCAACACACTGTCCGCTGCGGCCAAACCGTTAAGAGTCAGCAAGCCCAGCGACGGCGGGCAATCCACTAGTATGTAATCATAAAGATCCACAATCTCCCGCATTCGCTCCCGCAAGCGGAACTCGCGCGACATGGCACTGACCAACTCAATCTCGGCACCCGCCAAAGATATGGTTGCCGGTGCAATGAACAACCCTTCAACCTCTGTGGGCAGGATTATCTCGGACATGGCGACGCGCTCAATCAGGACATCGTACATGGAAGCCCCAAGATTCTCCTTTCTAATCCCCAGCCCACTGGTAGCGTTACCTTGTGGATCGAGATCAATCACAAGAACCCGCTTCCCTGCCACACTAATGTACGCGCCCAGATTGACCGCTGTTGTACTCTTACCTACCCCGCCCTTTTGATTGACGATGGCGATAGTTCTGCCCATGGCCCGACTCCTGACCCCTTTTCGGCGATCCCACCGATGCATTCTAAGCAATCTTCGTTCTCAAAGACTTCCTTTCCTTCCCTGTCGTCATTACGACCCGAGGGGACGCTTCTGCGCAATCCCCGCCCGCCTAGGATAGGCAGAAGGCGTGGGATGCACCTTCTGATACCAAATAAGAGTCCTTCGCCCGCCGCCTCCGGGCAATTCCAGCCTCTTCAGCGCCGCGGCCTTCACACCCAGCGTCTTGGCTGCCGTCTGTGCCTCAGCCATCTCTTCCTCAACCTCCGGCCCCTTCATGGCGATGAATCCGCCTCCGACTTTGACCAAGGGAACGCAGTATTCCAACAATACGGGCAGACGTGAGACGGCCCGGGCCACGGCTACGTCAAAGCTTTCTCTAGCCGCCGGATCACGGCCCAGATCTTCGGCCCTCACATGCAGGCAGTGCACCTGCGTCAGTCCCAATTCCGCCGCTGCCTCCTTGACAAAGGCGACTCTTTTTCGCAGAGCTTCAATCAAGACCCAGCTCATGTCGGGACGCAGGATAGCCAGCGGGATTCCGGGAAAACCGGCCCCTGTGCCCACATCGACGGCGCGACAGCCCTCAGGCCACAAGCCCACGTCAAGACAGGTAAAAGAATCGACAAAATGCTTGACGGCGATCTCCTCTGGCTCAACAAGGCTGGTGAGGTTCATCTCTTTATTGCGGCTGATCAGAAGCTGTGCAAAACGCGCACACTGTTCCAACTGGTGAGCCGATAGGTCTATCGACATCGTCTCGCTGGCTTGAATCAAAGAGTCCATGAAGGCTGTCTGCATATGAATCACTCCACCCTTCCCCGTCCCTGCCTTCGACGGCTCTCCAAATGGACCAACAAGACCGCTATATCTGCCGGTGAGACACCGGAAATGCGCGCCGCTTGCCCAAGTGTTTGAGGACGTACTCTGTCCAACTTCTCACGCGCCTCCAAGGAAAGTCCGCCGATCTCGCTGTAGACGATATCTTCCGGCAGACGCCGTTCCTCCATCCGCCTTTGCGCTGCCACTTGTCGCTGCTGTCGCTCAATGTAACCGGCGTACCGCAGATCGTTTTCAACCACCCGCACAGTCTCTTCCTCCAGCACTTCGCGCTCCGGATCCAAAACGGCCAACGTCTCATAGTTGAGCTCAGGACGTCGCAGCAGCTCCTTGAGATTTGTCGTTTGCGTCAAGGGCGTCGAACCCATGGCCTGCAAAAAGGCTGCCGTCTGTTCGTTGGCGGGAACTCTCACGGCCTCCAACCGGGCCTTTTCCGCCTCGATCTGTCTTTGTTTTTTCTCAAATGCGGCAAACCGTTCGGGACTGATCAAGCCCAAAGAATGGCCCAGAGGCGTCAATCGACGGTCGGCGGTATCCTCCCGCAACAGCAGTCTGTACTCTGCACGGGAAGTCATCATACGATAGGGTTCCGCCGTGCCCTTAGAAACCAGATCATCGATCAGCACTCCGATGTAGGCTTGCGATCGATCCAGAATCACGGGTTCTTCCCCACGGATATAGCGCACGGCATTGATGCCGGCCATAAGCCCCTGCGCCGCTGCCTCTTCATAGCCCGTGGTGCCGTTTATTTGTCCGGCTGCAAAAAGCCCCTTTACCTTCTTCAACTGCAAAGAGCGCTCCAACTCGAGCGGATCAAGGCAGTCATACTCGATGGCGTACCCGAAACGGGTTATTTCCGCCCTCTCCAGCCCGGGCACGGTGCGGACAAACTCTATCTGGATATCCTCGGGAAGACTGGTCGACAGACCGGCCAGATACATCTCATGGGTGTGCACCCCCTCGGGTTCGATAAAGACCAGATGCCGATCCTTGTCGGGAAACATCACCAGCTTGGCTTCAATGGAGGGACAATAGCGGGGTCCGGGTCCCTGAATGGCACCGCTGTACATGGCGGAATCATGCAAATGCTTTCTGATGATAGCGTGCGTGCGAGCAGTGGTATGAGTTACCCAGCACGGAAGCGGCGGCCGGTCAAGACGTCTCGTTTCAAAGGAGAATCCGTATCCCGGATACTCACCCTCCAACAGGGTCAGGCGCGATGTATCAAGTGAACGGGCATGAACGCGCGGTGAGGTTCCCGTTTTGAAGCGCATCAGGCGCAACCCGAGTCGACGCAGCGTCTGTCCCAGATCACTCGCCTCCCGCTGTCCCCGAGGTCCGGCAGGAAAACTGCGATGCCCCACATGAACGCGACTGGCAAGATACGGACCCATACACAAAATGACCGCTTCCGCTCCGTAGCGCCGTCCCAGCTGATTGATCACTCCCCGCACACGGCCGCCCTCGATCACCAAGTCCGCCACCGTCGCTTCGTTAAGACGCAGGCGAGGCTGATTGGAAAGCGTCTGAAGCATACGCAGATGATACAGATTGCGATCCACCTGGGCGCGTAAGCTTTGAACCGCGGGCCCCTTGCTCGTATTCAGCAGCCGCACCTGAAGAGCCGTCGCATCAATGCAGCGAGCCATCTCACCGCCTAAGGCATCGATCTCCCTGACAAGATGACCTTTACCGGGACCGCCAACAGATGGGTTGCATGGCATTTGTGCCACGTTTTCCAGACTGATACTGAATAAAAGGACCTCCATCCCCAAACGCGCCGCTGCCAAGGCAGCCTCGCAACCCGCATGCCCCGCTCCCACGACAATAACATCACACTTCTCATCAAAGGTCATCGATCCAGTCTCACCACCATCCACGGCGTGACCCTCACTTCCCCACGCAAAACCGACTGAATATTTCGTTGATGATCTCATCGGGCGTTGTCTCGCCCGTTAGCTCGCCCAAATGCCACAAAGCCTCTTCCAGATCGACAGCCAGGCAGTCCGCGGTCAGGCCCTGTTCGACTCCCAAGATAACGTCTCTTACAGCCTGTGCCGTCGCCCGAAGCGCTCCCACCTGGCGCGGACGCGTCAACAGTGATTCCTTGGGTTCGCCGACCTCGGCGGCCTCTACCATGGCCTTTTCCAAAGCATCGAGTCCGACACAGGTGATGGCGCTAACCGAGACGACGCGCCTGTCGTCGAAGATTTCCGTATCGATGCGCCGCGGCAAATCACTTTTGTTTAACACAACAATGCTTTTTTGCTGATCCAACAGGCGCAGCACTTCCAAATCCTCGTCGCGCAGCGGCTCTGAGGCGTCAAAGACACCCAACAAAAGATCCGCTTCAGCGGCCCTTCGTCTCGTGCGCCGAATTCCTTCCCTCTCCACGGGATCCGAGCTATTGCTGATACCAGCAGTGTCACTGAGCCGAAAGGCCACACCGGCGATCTCGCAGCTTTCTTCGATGACATCCCGTGTCGTTCCGGCCACCGGGGTCACGATAGCTCGGGGAGTGCGCAATAAAGCATTCATCAAGCTGGATTTTCCCACATTCGCTCGTCCCACCAGAACCGTATCTATGCCATCCCGGACCCGTATTCCCAGTTGGGCCTCAGCCAGCAGTTGATCGATCTGTTGAAGAATGCCCTGCAAGCACTCGCTCCAATGCTGTGAGGTGGGCTCAGGCACCTCATCAGGGTAATCGATTGAGGCGTGTACGTGAGCCAAGAAGGCGATTAGAGTTTGTCGCATCGTCTCTATGCGCTGAGACAAAGCACCCTCCACCTGCCGAACGGCCAGCTGGCGCGCCCTTTCAGAACGAGCGTACAACAAATCGGATACGCCTTCTACCTGCACCAAATCGAGCTTGCCATTGACGAACGCCCGTTTAGTAAACTCTCCCGGATCGGCCGACCGGGCTCCTGAGCTGATCAGGGCAGTCAATACCGCCCTCAGAACTACGGGACTGCCGTGGCAGTGGAATTCCACGACGTCTTCTCCGGTGTAGCTGCGAGGAGCACGCATCACGACCGCCAGCGCCTGATCGAGAATACCGCCCCCCGGATCCACGATGGTCCCATAGAGCATGCGGTGCGACTCCGCCTCCTTCAGACGGATCCCGCTCCGACTGTGAAAGAGGCGATCAGCGATGTCGACCGCCTCGGGACCGCTCAGACGCACCACACCCACCGCCGCCACTCCGAAGCCTGTGGCAATCGCCGCGATGGTATCCGTCAACATCGTCCTCACGTCCCTCGATGTGAAAAGACCCCGGAATGCGGGGTCTTTTTTATTATTCATCCATCATCCTCCGTGCATTACGAACGCCGCTTAGGTACAATGACTACGCGGCGGTACGGGTCGTCTCCCTCACTGTGAGTCTCGACTTCGTCATCATCGGCAAGGGCCATGTGAATGATCCGCCTTTCCATGGCGTTCATGGGCTCCAGCACTCTGCGGCGACGCTGTTTTTTCGCTCTCTCGGCCATGCGCAAGGCCAATTCCCTCAAGGTGTTTTCTCGCCGTTCACGGTATCCGGCCGCGTCAAGGACGAAACGCAACCACTCACCTTCCACTCGTGCGTTGGCCACTGTATTCACCAGGCTTTGCAAGGCATCAAGCATCTGCCCCCGCCGACCTATAATCAAGCCCAGATTCTCGCCGCTGAATTCAATGAGCACGGTGTCTTCAGAAATCCACGAGTATTCCATTGAGGCCGGACAGGCAAACAAATCCAACAACCCTCTCAAAAACTCCAGGCCCACATCGATCTTTTTTTGACGCACATCTATGACGCTCACCCGGACGCGTGGTTGCTTGCCGCCAATGAGTCCCAAAAACCCCCTGCTGCCTTCATCAAGTATTTCGACTTCCACCTGATCGCGATCCACACCGAGTTCTTCTATGGCCGCGTCAATCGCCTCTTCGACGGTTCGGCCGCCTTTTTCCACCCACTTCATTTGGCGTCGCTTCCTCCTTGTACCAGGCCGGGGTGCCGCGAAATCCACGCCTGCTGAGCGATTGTCAATACATTACTGACTATCCAATAAAGCACCAAGCCCGCAGGGAACGACAAGCTTATCCAGGTGATGAATATAGGCATAAACACCATCATGCTTTTTTGAGAGGGGTCCGTGGCCGCCGTCGACATCTGCAGATAGGTAGTGAGACCCGACAAAATAGGCAATATATACAACGGGTCTTTCACCGCCAGATCCCAAAACAAAAAGCTCGACTCAAACGGCCGCGTAAAAGCTTCCGGAGCAATGCCGCTGGGAAAATCACGTAAGACACCAAACAAGGCCCACAAAAACGGCAACTGAATCAAAAGCGGAAGACACCCGGAAAGAGGATTAACCCCGTGCTCTTTATAGAGCTCCATCATCCGGCGCTGGTATTCCTCCGGTTTGTCCTTGTACTTCTCTTCAAGCGCCTTCATTTTGGGCTGCAGTTCCTTCATCGCCGCCACGGAACGTGTTTGGCTTAAGGTGAGTGGAAGCAACACCAAACGGATCAGCACCGTGAGAATGATTATGGCAACGCCATGATTGCCGGTGAGGTTGTATAGCATGACCAGCGTCTGGCTTAAGATACTGCCTATTGAGCCCATTACCGCCAAACAACCCGCCTCCTATTCCTGAGTTCCGCTGGGGGAACTGACAGGGTCATACCCACCGGGGTGCCACGGATGGCAGCGCGATATCCTCCGCAAAGCCATGCAGATTCCCCGGCAAGCACCGTATTCTCGTATAGCCTCCGCGGCATATGCGGAGCATGTAGGGTAGAATCTGCATGATCGCGGCAATAAAGGTGAGATAGCCTTCTGATACCAAGCGATCAACGTAAGCAATAAGCGATCTACCATAGCGCTACCCCTCGCGCACCGCTGTCACCGATGGCGGCGATCATCCGTGTCATCATTCATCAATACATCGACTCGAATCAAAGCCTTCTCCACGTCCCGTGAGAGTTCATTGAAGTCAGCCTCAACAGCTGTTGCGCGTGCGGTGATCACCACATCATAGCCGCTACGTAGTCTGTCACTGAGACCACGCGTTATTTCACGCAGACGGCGCTTTACGCGATTGCGTTTCACTGCCTTGCCGATCTTTTTGCCGACCGAAAAGCCCACACGGATCTCATCAGTGCCGGTCGGCCGGGCGTGCACCACCGTATACCGACTTCCCGCCACCCGACCCTGCCTATAGCATTTGGCAAAGTCCTGCGGCTTTCGCAGTCGTTGCATAGACAATCCATATCCCCCAAAACCGGGCAAGGCCCGCACCGCTTGGCGCTGGCCCCGACACACAACGTCCATCCGAGTCCTCAAGTCTTACAAAGTCACGCTGATGCGCTTGCGCCCCTTGGCCCGCCTCCGTGCCAATACGGCGCGACCCCCTGGCGTGCTCATTCTCTTGCGAAAACCGTGTCGGCGCAGTCTTCTTCGTTTGCTAGGTTGATACGTGCGCTTCACTCGATTGACCCCCTACACATATAGATCCACAAACGCACACGCTTATCGACGCGTCTTACCGATTATAGCCCAGCCAAAGCTAGTCAGGCAATAACGCCTTTACGACCGATCACCTTTTCAATAAGACCGGGCATACCAAACAGAATGATCAGCAGCGTCATCGCACACGGCGCAGCGCTCCATTTTCTCCGGAGGATCAAACGGGATATTGCGAGCCGTAGCCTTGGTCTTCTCTTTGATGACTTGCTCGCATTCATCCCGACCGCACCAGCCGGCTAAGACAAATCCCCCGGCATCGGAGATGATGCGTTCCAGATCGGCCAAGGTCGCTGCCACGTGCGAGTTATCGCGCATGAATTGCGACGCCTCTGTAAACATGTTCTTCTGAACATCTTCCAGCAATGACTCGATACTCTTTGCCAGGCCATCCTGAGATACGGTCAGTTTCTCGCCGGTATCGCGTCGCACGACCACCACTTGGTTGTTTTCGACATCGCGAGGCCCCAACTCCACGCGCAAGGGTATGCCCCGCAGCTCGTATTCGTTGAATTTCCAACCGGGGCTGAATTCCTCTCGTGTGTCGGCCTTAACCCGCAGACCGGCCTCTTTCAAAGAAGCAAAGAGCTTGTCGAAACGCTCCAAAACCATCGCTCGGGTCTTCAGGGGCCCGACCGGAATACAGACTACCTGACACGGTGCCAGGCGCGGCGGCAGTCTGAGACCTCGGTAGTCACCGTGGGCCATCACCACCGCACCGATGAGACGGGTTGAAACTCCCCAGGATGTAGTATGTACGTACTTCAGCTCGTTGTCTTTATCGAGGAACTGGATGTTGAAGCTTCGGGCGAAGTTTTGCCCCAAATAATGCGACGTGCCCGCCTGCAAAGCTCGGCCGTCTTTCATCATGGCCTCGATGGAATAGGTATCGACGGCACCTGCAAATCTTTCACTAGGTGTCTTTTGTCCCTTAATGACAGGCAAGGCGAGCTCATTGCGGGCAAACTCCTCATAGACGTTCAGCATGCGCATGGTCTCTTCCCGCGCCTCTTCTTCCGTCGCATGAGCAGTATGCCCTTCTTGCCAAAGAAATTCCGATGTTCGCAAAAACGGCAGCGTCCGCTTCTCCCAACGCACCACATTTGCCCACTGATTGAGCAAGACGGGCAGATCGCGATAGCTTTGGATCCAACGCTGATACATGTAACCGATAATGGTCTCCGAGGTGGGCCTGACGGCTAAACGCTCCTCCAACTTCTCGTCCCCGACTTCCGTCACCCAAGGAAGCTCCGGGTTGAAGCCTTCTATGTGCTCCTTTTCCTTTTCGAGAAAGCTTTCAGGAATAAATAAAGGGAAGTAAGCATTTCGGTGACCTGTCTCTTTGAAACGTTTGTCCAAAGCTTGCTGGATTCTCTCCCAGATTTCGTATCCGTCGGGTCGAAAGACGATACAGCCTCTGACCGGAGAGTAATCCATCAGTTCTGCCCTGCGGATGGTGTCGATATACCAGCGGGAGAAGTCAACGCTTTGCGGCGTGATCTCCTGAGAGAATTCCTTTTCAGAAGGCACTAAGCCTTCCCCCTTCACTGACCGCGGAGACTATCCACAGCATACTCCGCGCCATTTTACTTAATAGACGGATCGTGGTAATTGCAGGTTAGCAGACATCTCAAGCCTGTGTCAACCGGACAGGTGGAGGACCCCCGTATCCCCATTATCCACAGTCTGTGCATAACCGTGTGGATAACCTGTAAGGAAATGCCTTCCAGTCCGGCATAATCCACAAAAGCTCGGAAAAAAATGTGGGTAACCGTTGGAAGAACTCGCGTTCGGGAATGTTGAAAAGACGGCTATGACGCGGAAAATAACCTGTTTCGCCATCCACAGCGTTTCGTGGATATCCTCATCACATGCAGCCTTGAAAACCCGCCTGAATATGGCAAACCCCCAGCCCAGACCCTGTGGATAACCTGTGGAACTTGTGCATACTCGCCGGTAGTCAAGAAAAAGGATAGTGCAGGAGATATCGAAAACCCTGTAGAATACGAGGCTGCTACTGGACACCCGAGCGTTCTATGCACAATCGAACGCATTTTCTGTGGATGTCCAGTTTCCTATCAAGAAGGGAGGATGGCCATCCCGTACTTAGGCTGGCCAATTCTCTATGGTTACCCGTAATGCCGTTAATATTTGGTCCCAAGTGCGTGATAAAGTCCGCAATGAACTGGACAATCCAAATTATGATTATCTTCTTGAGGGCACGCGGCCCATCGAGGTCAGAGAGGATTCCCTGGTTGTAGGTGTGCCTTCTCAGTTCGCCCGAGATTGGCTGGATGCCCGTTTGTTGCCCGATCTCGAGCATTTCTTACACACTGTCACCGGTAGGTCTCTGAGGCTTATCCTTGCAGTGGCCGACAATACCCAGAGCAAATCCGGCAACGGATCGGGTAAAGAAAGCCGCTCTCAAACGGTAAGGCAGCGGGAGATACCCGGTCAACAAAGGCTTTCCTTCCAGGCTCCGCCTTCGGAAACAAGCAAAAGCAGCCGAGCGCCAAAGCTTTCTGGCGGTCTTTTGCATCCGCGCTACACCTTTGACACTTTTGTAGTGGGGGCAAGCAATCGCTTCGCACATGCCGGAGCGCGAGCCGTAGCCGAAGAACCCGGTGCCGGTTACAATCCGCTTTTTATCTATGGCGGTGTAGGTTTGGGTAAAACACACCTCATGCACGCCATTGCCCACTATGCCGCCGAGCGTCATCCGAAAC
>LFTP01000175.1 GCA_001513395.1 Clostridia bacterium DTU080 | reverse complement strand
AGTCTCTAAGCCGAGACGCGAGCTAAAAGAGACGAGGGGCCGACCTTTTGGGACAGCCCCAGCGCCCGCGGTATGTGAACTGGAAGGCCCGACCATGACCGGACCGACGATGTCAAAGACAGACGAAAAGCGCCTGGGCATCGCAGCATCCATCCCTCCTTAGTCGACAATATTGGCTACCGACCGCTGAAAGGCCTGCAGCCCAAAGTCGCTGATCTTGATTCATGAATTCGCACCGGGAAAAACGCCTTTTCATCTTGACTCCCAAGAGTTGAGCCCGTACATTAGAGGCAGAGCTAAGTTAGTCATACCTAACTCGCTCTGAAGTCCACTCGAGCAGGAAGAGACTGATCATGACACATCGACGAGCCGGAATATCACCGTCACTTGAAGACTATCTTGAAGCGGTCCTTGAGTTGAGCTGTGAAGACGGAGGGGCCCGCACTACGGATATCGCCGACAGGCTTGACGTGTCGAAAGCCAGCGTCAACCAGGCGATAAGTCTTCTTGTTGAACGGCGTCTGGCCAGAAGGGAAAAATACGGTCCGGTCTATCTCACGGATGACGGCATCGCAGCGGCAGAGGTCATTCGCAAAAGGCATATGGCCATAAAATCCTTTCTCACCGACGTTCTCGGAGTTGACGAGGAAACGGCGGAGAAAGACGCCTGCCAAATCGAGCACGTGGTCAGCGCCAAGACCATGGCCTGTTTGATCAACTTCATGGAAAAAACGAAAAAGAGGACGAAGCGATGACGGAAAAACAACCACCAACAGATCCCGTTCCCTTGGCTGCACTGCATCCCGGAGAGCAAGGAACCATTCTAACCATCGGGTGCCGAGGTCCGCTCAAACGCAAACTCATGGATATGGGTCTGACTCCGGGTACAAAGGTCTATTTCGAGGGATCAGCTCCCCTCGGCGATCCCATCATTGTCAACACAAGGGGATATCGCCTCGCCTTGCGGCGCAGAGAGGCTGCCGAAGTGTTGATGAGTCCGGAGAGCGTTGTGCCCATAGAGCCGCAGCGAGGCCCCGGTTTAGGGCACGGTCGTCGCGGCATGGGCGGCATGGGAAGACGTTTCCGCCGCCGGCGGCAAGGCCGCTGTTGATGTCGCGAGCGAGAAAGAGGAGGTTTGAGCGACAACATGGCCATCCCCAAGCTTGTCACGCAGACCGATCGGTTTGTTGTTGCCATTGCCGGTAATCCCAACGCGGGAAAGACCGCTTTGTTTAATGCCATTACGGGTTCCCGGCAGCATGTAGGAAACTGGCCCGGTGTCACCGTCGAAAAGAAGGAAGGACGCGTGAATCACAAGGGCAGTTTCTTGCATATTGTCGATCTCCCGGGAGCCTACAGCCTCAGCTCTCAAGCCATTGATGAAACCATTGCCCGTGATTATCTCACCACCCAGGACCCTGACGCGGTGATCAACGTTGTCGATGCGACAAACCTGGAGCGCAACCTCTATCTGACCCTTCAGCTGCTCGAACTGCAGGTGCCCCTGGTCGTGGCACTCAACATGTTCGATGAAGCACAGGCCCTGGGCTTTGACATCGATTTGGAAGCCTTGTCCAAAATGTTGGGCGTTCCCGTAGTGCCTACGGTGGCCATCACCGGGCAGGGGGTCCAAGAACTGCTGGATGCAGCCACTGAAGTAGCCCGCCAAAAGCGGCCGACCGGGCGTAAAGCGACTTCCAACGGGCTGATCAAAGCCGATGATGCGGCTACTGCCCGTCGCTATGACAAAGCGGCGGATATCACCAAAGCGGTGGTCAAACGGACGCCCGACAGTACCAAATTGACGCGCTCACAGCGCATTGACAGCATACTGCTCCATCCCTGGCTCGGTTTTCCTATCTTCTTCGGTGTCATCTTCCTCGTTTTTCAGTTCACGTTTACTCTGAGTGAACCTCTGGCAGAGCTCATGATCCTAGCCCTGGACTCACTCGCCGAATGGGTCGGCAGTATATTGCCCGAGGGTATCCTCTCCGCTTTTTTGATTGACGCCGTCCTCGGAGGTCTCGGCGCGGTGCTTGAGTTCGTGCCTCCCATCTTTTTGCTGTTTTTTGCTATCTCTCTTCTCGAAGACATCGGTTATATGGCCCGGGCGGCTCTGATCTCAGACGGGTTTATGAAAAAAGCCGGATTGCACGGCCAAGCGTTCATCCCCATGATCCTGGGCTTTGGTTGCAACGTGACAGGTATTCTGGCTGCCCGCGGTCTTGAAGACCAGCGCGATCGGCTGATATCGATCCTGGTCAATCCGCTCATCTCCTGCTCCGCCCGCCTCCCGGTGTATGTCTTGTTTGCCACTACCTTCTTCAGTCAAAGGCGGGGCCTGGTGGTCTTTTCGCTCTATGCCTTGGGAGTTGTCTTGGCCCTGATCGTAGCCAAGATCCTTAGCCTCATTCTCAAGCCCGATGGCACATCGGCCTTTGTTATGGAGTTGCCGCCTTATAGGATGCCTAAGGTGTCCGTCGTCTTTTTGCAAACCTGGGAAAGGGGCAGAGAGTTTCTGCAAAAGGCCGGTACGATCATCCTGTTGGGCGTAATCGTAGTCTGGGCCATGTCCAGCCTGCCCTACGGCGTTGAGCCCGGCAGCCCTGATTCTTTGCTGGCCCGGATCGGGCGCGTCATCGCTCCGATACTCAAGCCCGCAGGCTTTGGCACCTGGCAGGCGGCCACCGCCCTTCTTTTCGGCGTCGTGGCGAAAGAGATGGTGGTCGGTACCCTAGGAGTTCTCTATGGCGCCGGCGAAGGTACTCTTGCAAGCGCGATCCAGACCCACTGGACGCCCCTGACGGCCTACGCCTTCTTGGTGATGACTCTGATCTACATTCCGTGCATAGCCACCATCGGAGCCATCCGCCAAGAGACCGGCTCCAGGACTTGGACAGCCATCGCGGTCGGCTATCTTTTGCTCCTGGGTTGGATCATGGCCGTGGGGGTCTACCAGATCGGTTCTTTGCTCGGCTTCGCGTAATATACCTCAGACCATCACGCCGGGAGGTTGACCGCTGTGAACGACTGGGAAAACCATCGTCTGCTGGCCAAAAACCGCGTCGCACCCCGGGCTACCGCACTGCCCTACCCGGATGCGGCCGGCGCCCTAACGGGAGAGCGAGATGCTTCTCCGTGGTTTCAACTGTTGAACGGAAAGTGGAAGTTCTGCTACGCTCCCACTCCCGCGCTCTCGCCGCCGGGGTTCTTCGAAAAGAACTTCGACGCCGACGCCTGGGAAGACATTGAAGTGCCGGGGCATTGGCAGCTCCAGGGATACGGCTATCCTCACTACACCAACAGCGTCTATCCGTTCCCTGTCGATCCGCCTCGGGTACCCACGGAAAACCCCACTGGGATCTATCGGCGGGAGTTTGTCATCCCCGAAGATTGGGAAGGCCGACGGGTATTCCTCCACTTTGCCGGCGTTGATTCCGCCTTCCACGTCTGGATCAACGGTCAGGAAGTCGGATTCAGCAAGGGCAGCCGGCTGCCGGCTGAGTTTGACGTCACCTCGTATATTCGTCCCGGCAAGAACACCTTGGCGGTCCGGGTCTACCAGTGGTCGGACGGCAGTTACCTGGAAGACCAGGACCACTGGTGGTTGAGCGGAATCTTCCGTGACGTCTATTTGATCGCCGCTCCCAACGTGCATCTTTTTGATTTTACCGTCCGGACGCTACTCGATGGACACTACCGCGACGCCACGTTGCAAGTGCGGACGGTGATCAACAACTATACCGATCGAGACCGGAAGGATCACCGGGTGGAGCTGGTCTTGTTAGACGATGAGCTGCAGTCAGTGTTTGCCGCTCCGCTTGAAGCCCGCTTCAACGTGGCGGCTCAGGATACCGTGACCGTGGATCTGGAAAGCCCGGTGAAAAGCCCACGGAAATGGTCAGCTGAGGATCCGTACTTATACACGCTTTTGATCACGCTCAAAGACAACAGCGGTAATGTGCTGGAAGTGAAAACTTGTAAGGTCGGTTTCCGCTCGGTGGAGATCAAAGACGGCAACCTGCTCGTCAACGGCGTGCGTGTCATGCTCAAAGGCGTGAACAGACACGACAACCACCCCGATTTGGGCCGAGCGGTGTCGATGGACGCCATGGTCCGCGACATTCTGCTCATGAAGCGTCACAATATCAACGCCGTGCGCACATCCCACTATCCCAATGATCCGCGCTGGTATGATCTGTGCGATCTATACGGGATTTATGTCATAGATGAAGCTGACTTGGAATGCCACGGCTTTGGCTCCACCGGCAGCAATCGTCTCACAGACGATCCGGAGTGGGAAGACGCCTACGTGGATCGCATAAGGCGCATGGTCGAGCGCGACAAGAACCATCCTTCCGTCATCATCTGGTCATTGGGCAATGAATCCGGTTACGGTCCGAACATCAAAGCGATGGCCGCTTGGGCCCGCGAGGCGGATCCCACCCGACCTTTGCACTACGATCGGGATCTGGAGACGGAGGTTGTGGACTTCTTCAGCGCCATGTACAGCTCGGTTGAAAGATGCATCGAGTTGGGTGAAGTGGAAGACTACAGTAAGCCGGTCTTTTTGTGTGAGTACGCGCATGCCATGGGCAACGGTCCGGGCGGTCTGAAAGAATACTGGGAGACCTTCTATAAATACCCGCGGCTTCAAGGCGGTTTCGTCTGGGAGTTTGCCGACCATGCCCTGCGCCAAGTCACGGAAGACGGACAGGAATGGTTTGCCTATGGCGGGGATTTCGGCGATGTGCCCAACGATGGCAATTTCGTGGTGGACGGCCTCGTCTCCCCCGATCGCATCCCCTCGCCGGGAATGATTGAGTACAAAAAGGTCCTGGAGCCCGTCAAGGTAGAGGCCGTGGATCTCGATAAGGGCGAGGTTCAGATCACCAATCGCTACGATTTCCTCTCCCTGGATCATCTGCGCGCTTCTTGGAGCGTGGAAGCCGACGGAACGGTCATCGCTTCAGGGGATTTTGACCTGCCGCATATTCCTGCCGGTGAATCACAAAAGGTGACCATATCCTACAAACGGCCGGCCATACTCAAGCCGGGAGCCGAGTATTGGTTGAATCTGAGCTTCACCCTGGCCAGCGACACGATATGGGCTCCTCGGGGACATGAAGTGGCCTTTGCTCAGTTTCTCCTACCCTTTGCCGCACCTTCCGACTATGCCCTCAATCTGGACAGCGCACCCGCTTTGCGCTGCGAGGAGAATGAGCATTCCATCACTGTCGACGGCGGGCACTTCAGCCTGGTCTTTGACAAGCTCTACGGCGTGATCGACAGTTGGAGCTATCACGGATTCGGGTTGTTTAAGACCGGACCGAAGCTGCTTTTCTGGCGAGCCCCGATCGACAACGATCGCAACATCCAGCGTGAGTGGCGAAAAGCCGGTCTGGATCAACTCACTCATCGCGTGGATCAGTGCCGCATCACCGCCGTGGAACCCAAGGCCGTGAAGTGGGAAGTGCAGGTCAGAATCGCCCCGCCCACCTCGGAGAGGGCCATCATCTGCCGCTACGAGTACACGCTCTATGCAACGGGCGATCTGATCCTGGAGGTGTCCGGCACTCCGGTCGGTGAATTCCCGATGCTACCGCGCATCGGTTTGGAGATGACCTTGCCCAAAGAGCTCGAGCACTTCAGCTGGTATGGACGCGGACCCGGCGAATGCTACTGCGACAGTAAGCTCGCCAATCCCGTCGGGGTCTACAAAGCTACGGTGGATGAGCTCTTCACGCCCTACATCTCCCCTCAGGACAACGGGAATCGCACCGACGTGCGTTGGGTAGCGGCGACCAATGTCCGGGGCATGGGCCTTTTGGCGTGCGGAAGACCGCTGATCAACTTCAGCGCTCACCGCTACAGCCAGGATGATCTTGACCGAGCCACTCATCATCACCTACTGGTTCCGAGAGACTGCATCTACTTCCATCTGGATTATCGCCATCACGGTTTGGGCAGCAACAGCTGCGGACCGGGGCCGCTGCCCCAATACCAGTTAAAGCCGGAGAACTTCAACTTCGCCGTGCGGTTGCGACCATTTTCCAAGGACGAGGCCTCTCCGGTGATGTTGAGCAAGGTGAAGTTGTAAGCGAAAAGACCGGAGGCTGCCCTAAAAGAGTTGCTCGGGCAGCCTCTTTCTTATGTTCTTATGCTCAATGACCCGGCGGATCAGCTAGGTCAATGCCGCCATGAGCGGATTGAGGAGCAGCTCCTCAATGGGACGCCATGTGCCGGCATCGGGAATCAGCTGTCCGCCGTTACGCACTACGATAAGGTTCAAACTGGGCATGACGGCCATGAATTGATGCCCCGCGCCTAATCCGCAGAAAGTGTCAACCGGCACCTGTGGCCATACTCCGTCGGCATTGGTGTACCAGCCGAGCACGGGCACCGGCCAACGATTGACTTCCCTGCGGCGCGGCAGCGGAGTGCCGTGATGGGCAAGCATCCTATCTACCGTTTCCTCTGATAAAAGCCGCCGGCCATCCCAGTCGCCTCGGCGCAACAACAGCCTGCCTACGGCAGCGACGGCCCGAGGCGTGTACGATCCACCTCCCCAGTTCGCGACCAACGGCAATCCGTTGTACATAAAGGTGTGTCCGTATCCTACCGACCATGTCCTGTCGTCTACGCCGATCGGCCGCATCATCCGTTGCTTCAGCAAGGTGCGTATGTCCGGATAGGCCGTACCTTGCAAACTGGCCGTGACGGCATAGGCAAGCGCCGCCATACCGGGGTTGCTGTAGATGAACTTAGTGCCTGGCTCGGCAACCAGCGGCGCTTCGTTAATGGCAATGGCATAGGAATTGCAGCCGGAATCCGGATCTCGACCTCGCCAAAAGGCTCCCATCCAACCTTCTTCGTGGTTGTGCGGGACATTATCCTGGTGCGCATCCACCAGTCCGGACGTATGCGTAGCTAAGTGCTCGACGGTAATCTGCGATTTTTGCGGATCAGCGCGCCAGGACGGTATGAAGTCGGCCGCCTTCTGCCGCGGATGGATCAGGTCGTCGTCCATGGCTAAAGCCAAGCTCATGCCACCGACCAACGACTTGGCCAGCGACGCTGTATAATGCGCGATATCAGGGCCGTACCCTGGCGCATACCACTCCAACACGATGCGATCATTTCGTATGAGTAGCAGACACTTGGTGTTATGACGGATCAGTTCGTCTTGCCATACCTGCAGTCGCTTACTGTCAAAGCCGTCCTCCGCCGGCGACCCTTGCTGCCAGGAAAAACGGCTGTCGTTCATGACAAAAACCTCCCCGTCTAAGGGCTACGTCGACAAGGTCTACGTCGTGATTCTCTTTCCGGGACCGATGCTGCATCGTCATCGCCGCCCTCTCGAGCCGCCGCATGAAGGTGATACTTCCCCTTCTCAAGGACCATCCGGACCTTTGTCCGGAGACTATGCACCCGCTTTACCGTCTTCGGGCTGCCGCGCCCAGCTGCCAAAATCCGCGGCCTGCAGCGGTCGATCTGACAAACCAGTGCCCCTGGGTTTGATACAACCTCAGCACCGCTTAGGATATTACCTGGACGACGAGCGACTGAACTTGTAGCTGTAAAACCACGGAGAGACGGAAAGATCGATCAGCTCATTCGCTACAGATGCACATACCTTGGGTGCCGCGACAAGTGGGACAGATGGGTACGTTGAGTCCGCTGGGATAGCCTTTCGCCTCCCCGGGGCCCAGGATGGTGAACTCTGCAGCGTAGACAGTGTCATCGGTTTTTAGCCGTACCTGCAGGGTATTGCGATCGGGTACGCTGTCTGCCAAGACAAGAAACCCGTCCCCTTCAGGCTTGATATGCCAGTCGGCCGGTCCTTTTAGTTCGACCTCAACCGGAACCGGTTTGCCGTGTCGGCTGGCGCTCACCGACAAGAACCGAGCAACGCCTGGGTAGAGCACTGGCTCCCCATGATAGTGCAACGAGATATCCAGGTCACGATCAGCAGCCACCGCGGCGCGGATATCACGCTGAGCGGCGGCTAACGCTTCCTCGTTGCGGAACAGCAATGACAATATGTTGTCCGGAATGGTGTTTCCTTCTCCCAGTATAACGCCGTTTTCATCGGCATATTGCCTGGCCAGCGCTACGGTGCGATCGGTCAGTTCCTCGATATCAGCCGGTGCGTCGAAGTGACCTGTAAACTTGTGCAGTACAATCTCTTTGCCCACGGGCCGGCTCCACTCCTCCGGAATGCCCGCGGTACCGTCCAGAATACCGAGCAATGCGCCCAACGTGGCACCGGTACAGTCGGTATCATAACCGCAGTTCACCGCTTTGCACAGCTTATCCCCGAAGTCTTTTCCATACAGCCAACCCAATACCGTGAAGGCGTGGTTTTGTATGGCGTTGCAGGGCTGTACATGACCGTATATGGTAACAATACGATCTCGGGCAGCGGCCCATCGGGAGCCGTTTTGCCAATGCCAGACAGCCTCGCGAATGGCGCGGGCAATGCTGCAGGACGGAGGAATCATAGCCAAACCGATACGGATGAGTGTCAACGGATCTTGTATGACAAACGCCGCGCTCTCCACCGCCGCCCAAAACATCTCTCCCCACATTCCTTCGCCCCCGGCATGATCCATGGCCGAATCCAACCAGGCCAGCGCTGCGGCTCTTTGCGGATTGGCGGGAGCCAGACACGCCCACAATTCGCTGCGAATCGGAGAACCCATCTCATCCACATAGTAATTCTCAAACCAACCGCTGACCGGAGGCCGCAGACCGCGAACCAGGTTGCGCGTGCAGAACCCATACTCATTCCACGGATAGGCGTGAGCGTACCGTTGCCAATACTCGGCGAAATAGGGCAGCCTGGGCGGCAATCCCTTGTCTTCCAACATCTTCAGCCATATCAACTGCAGGTCCAAATCATCGTTGGGCAGTGGCTTGGTGGGCACAGGATCGTAGAAGGTCAAATCGTTGACGTACTTGCGCCCTTCGTACGGGGTGCCCAGTGTTCCACCGATGTTCTTCCCCAACCAACATGCGTACACTTTATCCCGGTAGATGCCTTGATCCAACTTCATCGCCATACGCGCAGCAGCACAGGCCTTCTGACCCACTGCTGCCCTTCCCTCCCCGTTGTGTGATGGTTCCACAACCAAGCCTTGCATATAGGACGTTCTTTGCCATTCTTCTGACGCTAAGGGGCAATTCCTTCTTGTGCGTGCAAGCGATCGCTATTGGTGTCACGACGAGTCAGACATGGCTGCTTCTATCGCGTGCTATTTGACGGCCGGATGGAGGAATCCGGACGGTCAGAGAACGCCCTCGCTGTTGAATCTGCCTGAATGGGGTGATTCCGGAGGATTATCCGAGCAGAGCAGTTGGCGCAATCATCGACCAGATAGACATGAGGCAGCTATTGAGAAATAGAAGGGCACGGGAGCGGACCGCCGGCACGGACTCCTTCAAGGCTTCGAGAGGGTGAATGGGGCCTTCCCATCCCTGCTTTTGGGACAGCCTCGAGACCTCTTGCTCAAGGTCTAGCACAGCTGGCGATCAGGTCAATCCCCGCGCGTGCGGAGGAGACTTGATCCTGATCCTCGCAAACGCGACACTTGTCTTCCCTGCGGATAGCGCGAAAACAAGACACCGGGCAATCCACCTCCGCCCCAAACCGCATCGCACTGGATTTTTCTCCCGGCACAGGACGGGCCATTGGCCGCCGTCGGACAGCTTCGTCATCATAAAGCAAGGGGCTGTAGACGGGCCATAGCGACACTTCGCTGCCGATCATCGTTCAAGTTGCGGCTCTGCAAGTATGCCGCCACCCGCCTGCAAGTACGAGGGCTGCCTCGTTCAGGCAGCCCCGATCTTTGATATGTTCGTTAGTCGAGATAGACTCGCTTGCCGGTTCTGGATGACTCGTAGATGGCAAGGATCAAGTCCACGGCCTTGCGAGCGGACTCTCCCGTGATATACGGATCGCGGTCCTGGAAAATGGCCTGGCACATATCTTCGACCAAGAAGATGTGGCCCGTAGCGGTGATGGCCGTCGGATCCGAGTGCGCTCTGCCACTGCCGCTCTCCTCTTCCGTTCCGGGTTGGGGTACGTCAGGCACGTGCCAGGCAGCGATCTTGCCATCTCTCAGGATCACGGTACCGTCATTTCCGTGCAGCTCAAAGCGAGCGCCCTGTCCCGGATTGACTGACGTCGTACCCTCGATGACACCGAAGGCTCCGTTCTTGAACTTCAGGATGGCCACTGCGGTATCCTCAACCTCGATATCCCGTACCAAGTGATCCGTCTGAGCGACTACGCTCTCCACGTCACCCGCCATCCACAACAGAAGGTCGATACCGTGCACACCCTGATTCATCAAAGCGCCGCCACCATCCAACTCCCAGGTGCCGCGCCAGTCAGCGCTCTTGTAGTACTCAGGGCTGCGGTAGTACTTCATGTAGGCATCGGCCAGAACCATCTTGCCGAGCTTACCCTCTTGTACGACTTGGCGCACCGCTTTGTTGTTGGCATATGTGCGCATCTGGAATACGCAGCCGAGCTTGACCCCTTCTTCATGACAGACTTGGATCATGCGGTCTATCTTCGGCTTGGTGATCTCCAGAGGTTTTTCCGTAAAGACATGCTTTTTGGCCTTCGCCGCCGCCTCGGCTACCTCCAGGTGCAATCCGCTGGGGGTGCAGACCGAGACTACATCGATGTCATCGCGCTTGACCAGTTCGGTGTAATCCTCGCACCAATAAGAAGCGCCGTACTCTTCCGCCAGCTTCTGCGCCCGCTCGGGAATGATGTCACAGGTAGCGACAAGTTCCGCTGAAGGCGCGGCCTGAATCGCCTTGGCGTGTGTGGTTGAGATCACCCCACAGCCCACAATGGCCCAACGTAGCTTTTTTGACATTGAACCTGATCCTCCCTTATGATCGCTTTATGAATTAATTCTATCCGTCCGTGACGGTAGCCTTCTAAAAAGGCATAGCCTTGAGATCATCACTTGTAATTTGAACCGTCCGGTTGTCAATGATACTGACTCCCGGTCTGTTTTGCCAACGCTTAGGATCGATGGGCTCATAGTAGCGTATCTCAAGAGTATAGGGAGGCTCGAGACCTGTCAGCGGCGGAATCTCGTCCAAACGGCGCACCGCACGTTCAGCCGCCTGCCGTACACAAGCGCACGCTTCTTCACTGCTCAAGCTGACGGCAGCCTCAAGGCCCTTACCCAGCTTAACCACGGCGGTTTCGATCTCGGGAATCAGGATTTGCGCCTCACGGGCCGCTTTATCGTCACCGGCCAGCATGATCACCGGCACACCCTGAAGACCGGCCAAAAAAGCCCGTGCTCCGAACTCGCCGACAAACATCCCGTTTAGACGATAGTACGCAATAGTCAATGATGAATAGGTATGACACAGCGGAGCGAACGGAGTGCCCGCCATGGCGTGTTGTCCCACAAACAGCACGGCTGCATATCCGCTCAGATCATGATACGGCCGCTGAGTGTGCGGAATGTAGTTGGCACCGACAACGTCTTCGGGAAACATACCGCCGCTGCCGTGGCCGTCCCACACGTCGATCTCCGCATCGGGATACACCTTGCGGATGCCCTCCACACAAGCGTTGACTTCCTTGGCCAGCTGACGCCTCCCCGGTTCCTTTTGCGCCGGCCCGGCCTTGCGCGTCTGAGTGAACGAATGGACGCCGGCCACTCCTTCCAAATCGGTGAGAATAAAAAACCTCATTATGTCGCCTCCCCTTAACCGCTCACGCTTTTTGACACCGGCTCATACTCCACAGGCACGGCCAGATCATGAGGCAGTAGATATATATAACACTCTTCAACATCGACACCGATAATCATTTCCGCCGCCCTGGCATACCACTGCAGCTGCCGAGCGTAACGTCGATGGACGGTCTGACGAATCATCTCCGGCGGAAACGTCAAACGATCGGTCTTAAAATCGATGATCACCCAGCGGCCTTGGCGGTCACGGAACAGGCAGTCTATGATCCCTTGGACCAGGATACTCTCATCATCGGCTGCCTCGCGCGAGGCCGGATTCACGTCGACACCCAATCCCGGCGCCTCATTGATCGGCAAAGCCATACAAAACGGCAACTCTCGCCAAACCAAATCAGCTCCCTGCAAACGCTGTCCCAGGGGACCCGCCGTAAAACGGAGGATCGATTCCCGGTCAATGGCGGCTGCCGCTTCCGGGCTCAAGATCTCTTTGGCCACCATTTCATCGAGACAGGCCTCGATCATCTCCGGCGTGGCGCGTTTGTTCAAAGGCAGGCGCTGCAACAGCAGGTGAGTGGCACTGCCTATATCAGTCGGTGAAAGGCCACGTTGAGTCCGCAAGAAGGCCGGACGGCGAAATACAGGTTGTTGGAAAAGATCCACTCCCGGATCTTCCGGATCAGTCTCCCGCATCTCCAATCTCTTTAGCTCAGTCACTGTCGTTTTGGCCGGAATCTGAGTGGCGGCCGTCCAGGGATAGCTCCAGTCCAGTTGCGCTTGGAGCCGACAGCTAACGTCTGCCGGGAGAGACTCCGTCAAATGTGCCGTCACATCCGCCGCGTCTTGTGCAGGAGGGCTCTCAAACTCATCTATTGCGGCCTTAGCCGAAAAAAGCTGCAGGCGCCAACCGGGAGCCTCCTCAGTCACAGGCTGTGTGCTCTCCGTCTCTTCCGGCAGAATTCCTTGAGCGGCAAACACCGGACCCAGCCAGTCGATGAAGCGCTTAGCGGTCACAACGCGAAAAATGGGTACCGTTCCCGTAGACCGCAGCGTCTCGCCGGTCTGGCGCCAACGGGCTATGTTGGCACTCAGTCCTCGCACCGTGGCCACCAAAAAGAGTCGTTCACGGGCTCGGGTCATAGCCACATACAGGATACGCATCTCTTCGGACAGACCGGCCCGGCGGATGCTTTCACGCACCCCGAGGCTGGCCAGCGTATGAGATCTGGTGTAGCGCGCCGGGTCGACTGACTGCGGTCCCAGTCCCAACTCCCGATCGAAAATGAGACTGCCCTTGAGATCATTCTGGTTGAAAGCGATTCCCAAACCGGCCACAAAGACGACGGGAAACTCCAGGCCTTTGCTCTTGTGAATGCTCATCAGGCGCACAACGTCCTCGTTTTCACCCAAAGCCGGTGCCGTACCCAGATCTTCACCCGCCGAACGCAAATCGTCGATGAACTGCAAAAACCGCAGCAATCCTTGCCGGGCAAACTGATCAAACTGTCGCGCCCGGTCATACAGGGCCCTAAGATTGGCCTGTCTTTCTCTGCCCCCGGGCAGACCGCCGACGTAGTCGTAATAGCCTGTCTCACTGTAGATACTCCAGACCAACTGCGAAAGCGGCCCGCGCCTGGCTCGCGTTCTCCATTCATCCAGCCTGGTGAGAAAAGCCTCGAGCCTACGACCCAAAGCATCGGCTGTCTCCGCCCGTTTCACCGCCGCCGTGTAGAAATCGTCGCGGGGAGCCGCCAGGCGAATATCTGCCAGCTCAGTGGCACTAAACCGGCCCAACGGTGAGCGCAACACGCCCGCCAAGGGTATGTCCTGGCGCGGGTTGTCGATGATGCTGAGCAAAGCCATGAAAATCTCAACTTCGGGGGCGCTGAAATAGCCGGTGCCCGTTTCGGCGTACAAAGGCACCCCTTCCCGCCGGAAGATGTCCGCGAAAAAGCCGGCGTTGATCTTCGTCGATCGCAACAAGACGGCTATATCCCGGTAACGAACGGGGCGGTAAGCCTGCTCGGTTTTGTCCCAGACCAACTCCTTTTGTGAGACGAGATCGGCAATTCGCCGAGCAATAAGCACCGCTTCGCGCTCCAAGGCGGAAAGATCAATCGTCTCTTCGTCCTCGGCTTCGGACTCGTCGTCGGCTTCCGGATCCGTCCACACCCCGCCGTTGCTCGCATCGGCGCTCCGACGGGCATCCTCGACGAGGCGCGGATCGCCCTCAAGCAAAAAGACTTCTATCGGAGGCTCAATCTCGGTAGGCAAGGGCGCATAGCCCGCCCGGTAGACCAAAGCCGCCCGCTCATCATAGGTCACATCGCCGACTGTCTTGCTCATAAACGAGCCGAACAACAGGTTGACGCCCTCGACGATGGATCGTCGGCAACGGAAATTGGCCGCCAGATCCACTCGGTGACATCCTTCGCTGCGGGCCGCTTCATCGGCCCGCTGCAAGAAGATGCGCGGTTCAGCCAGACGAAACCGGTATATACTCTGCTTTACATCGCCGACAACAAAAAGCCGCGGCCTTTTTTCGCCAACGCCGCCGTATTCTCCGGCTACCAATCCCAGCAGGGCGTTTTGAACCGGATTGATATCCTGGTACTCATCACAAAGCACTTCCGAAAACTGCTCCTGCAGCTCCAAAGCGGTCTCCGAAGGAATGAGTCTATCCGGCGTGCTCTCCGGTGCCAGCAACAGACGTAAGGTCAGGCGTTCAAGATCCGAGAAATTCACCAACCCCCGGCTTTGTTTGGCCTGGGTGTACTTGGCGCCGAACTCCTCAACCAGGCCGATCAAGGTCTCCATCGGCCGGTGCAGATCTCGCAAATCCGCCAGCATCTGATGCGCCGGCCGAGTGTAGATCGTTTTTCCCAGCTCGCGTATCAGCTTTTTGGCCTCTTCGCGCAAAGCTTTGACTCGCTCCCCGATCTCCGGCTCGATCTCGTTCT
Source organism: Clostridia bacterium DTU080 (assembly GCA_001513395.1). GTDB lineage: Bacteria > Bacillota > Limnochordia > DTU080 > DTU080 > DTU080. The sequence goes on along the minus strand of LFTP01000175.1, from coordinate 9,209 downwards.
TGGCCTTGCCCCTGGCGCCGACGAACTTGGGTTTGGCACATACCTCTACGAGATCATCCCAGCGATCGGCGCGGACCAATTGCTCAAGATCGGCGACCAACTCCAGATCCGATCGGATGGGCTTGACGTAGTTGTCGGGGCCGGAAGGATCCGAGGCCAGTCGGAGAGCATCCTCCAAAGCGATCCGGGCATTCTGCAGTTGCGCCAAAGCCAGCTCCTGAACCATGGGATACCAGCGCAACTCCTCCAAAGTGGCATCAGGTCCTATGACAAAGACCTGTTGGCAGTCTTGCAACCAGACATCGGGGAAGATCTGGCTTTGGGCGTAATCGTGCAAACGCAACACGAGCTCCTCCAGCAGGTGACCGCTGCGGTCGCTGTAGCGGTCCACCAGTTCATAGAAGGGGGCTTCGGGCTGTTCCGTGGCATAGTGGGCCTCAAGGGTCTGGTCCAACACCTCGAGCTTGAGCAGACGGTCTTCGGCCTCGTCCATGACCCGAAAGGCGGGATCCAAGTCAAGCCGATAGAAGAACCGGCGCAGCATGCGCAGACAAAAGGCATGGATGGTGGAGATATGAGCCTGATCGAGCAGAGCCAGTTGCCGGAGGAGATGACGGTTGGTGGGATCTCGAGCCAGTCGGGTCCGCAAGAGCGAAGAGATGCGTTGCCGCATTTCGGCTGCGGCCGCCTCGGTAAAGGTCACCACCAGCAGCTGATCTATATCACCGCCCAGCTCAAGCAGGTAATGGCAGACACGCTCCACCAAGACGGCTGTCTTGCCTGAACCGGCGGCCGCGGAGACCAACAAGCTGTCGTCTTGAGCGGTGATCGCTTCCCACTGCTCATCAGTCCACTTCGGCATCTGACATCCCTCCCGTGGGCTCGTCAAACCACTCCCAGGCCCGTCGGTTTTCCCGATACTCCAACTGCCTGTAGTTGTTCCCGGGCACTAAAGGATCGAAGTGGCAGACCACATGATAAGGGCAAAAACGACATCCCGAGACACGCCGCTCCGGATATCGATACGGCTGCGGGCTCACCTCACCGGCCACGATGCGCTCGGCAAACTGTTGCATACGTTGTCTGACGACCCGAAACAACTGCTCCAATCGCTGTTTTGAGGCCACCAAAGGATCCCGATAGGGCTCCCCCTCGCGTTTCAATCTGGCGGGAATGAGCATCCCCTGACCCGATTCTTCGGCCAGCCGCACTGCCTGAGCGGAATCCAACGTTATGCCTTGGAACCGCAGTTTCTTGAGCAGGCTCTTTTCCCATTCCTCATCATCCAGCGACTGAGTGGTATCGACGGTGGGTTCCCGCACGTTGAAGTAATAGGCCCCTGCCGGCTGCACCGTCAACTGACCGTAATCGCCCAACAAACCCGCTTTGATAGCCTGGCAGACTATATCCAGATAGACCACCAGTTGTATGCGCAAACCGTGATATGCATCGGCCACGGAAAAACCGCTTCCCGACCCCTTATAGTCAATGACCCGTACATAGACGGTATCTTCATGCTGGCAAGCATCGACGCGGTCTATGCGGCCCTGCAAAAAGACACTGCCTCCACCCGGCAACTCAAGCGGCGCCGCGGGCAGCGCAGAGCCCCCTCCACCGAATCCCCACTCCGTGGCGATCGGGATGAAGCGTCCTTCCGTACTGTGGCGCGTCCAGACCTGAAGCGTGGTATGCAAAAGGTGTTTGATCCGCCTCACCAGATACCGGTAACGGGCATTGCTCATAAAAACCCGGTGATGCAGACGCGGCGCGATATCATCCACTAAGCTGTCGATCAAAGACGTAGCTTCAGCATGAGTCAAATCCGACAGCGATTGTCCCCGCTGAAGCAGATGCTGGATGAAGCGGTGTAGTGTTTCGTGGACCAAAATACCGATGTCCGTATGCTGGACGCGATACTCCCGGCGTTCTTTCAGGCGTAACATATACTCGGCAAAATGGTTAAACGGACAAGCGGCAAAGCTTTCAAAGCGGGAGACACTGGCATACAGCGGATCACCGACCAATTCTTTGGCCATGGAGCCGGGAAGCGGAGCTTCGTAGTTGCGATGCCGCAAGGACTGCAAGATAAACTGTACATCGGGATCGTTCCGATACATATAGGCCGCGCTCAGCCAACAAGACTCCCCGCCTGAACGCAGGCAACGCACGGCAAAGGCAGCCACTTTGCGCGCTGAGGTAAGCCAAGGCAAAGCCTCGGCCACCGTGCCGACGGGTTCGTTGCCCATTTGTTCGGGTCGCAGCTGCGGAAAAAGCGCCCGCAGACGAGCTATGAAAGGAGAAGGCGCCAAAGCCCGCCCGTCGTCACCGGCCAAAGGATAGCTGATCCACAGATACTCAGCCGCCCGGGTAAAGGCGATGTAGCCCAAGTATTGCTCATAGAGAGCACGCTCGCTGACGGTCGGTCCGAGCTGGAAGTCACACTCGGCCAACAGCCGTCGTTCGCTTTCAGCGAACAGAGTGTCCTCACTGCCCACGGCCGGAAAACAGCGCTCCCCCACTCCGAGCACGAAGGCGGCACGCAACTCAGGTTGCCGCGAACGATCGACGGATCCGACCAAAACCTGATCCAAGACGGGAGGGATTAGCCCCAGCTGAAGGTTTTCCAGTCCAGCCTCCAGGATCTGAGCAAATTCAACAGCCGACATCTTCTGTGTGCCCAGGGCTTCGACGAACTCCTCCAGGAGCTCAACGCAGGCATCCCAGACCTGTTGATGAGTCATAGCCTCCTGCAGCCGACCCTGCTTGGCGCTGTCTTCGGACCAGGCTTGCAGCAGCTCGGGCACACCGACTTCCGCCAAGAATCGATAGAGAGCCTCGCAGGCCTCGGCGACAACAAAAGAGGGCTTCTCCAGTATGGAGACCACGGGACTGAACAAACCGTAAACCTTGCGCCGCACGGCATCCAAACGCTTTATGTGAGCCTGCTCGTCGGCGGAGGAGTTTTGTAGGCCGTAGGCCCACCGGCGCTCACTCCGCCAGGCCGCTCCCTTTAGACCGTGTTCCAGTACGTAGTTCTCCAGCGCATCCACGTCATCCCGGGGAATGGCAATAAGATCGGTCTTCAGACAGCGCATCAAAGGCTGCAACTCCCAGCCCGTCAGCGCCACTTCCACCATGGAGCGGAGCAACTCAATGACGGGATGATGGGCGATGGAAGTCCGTCTGTCGATAAAACAAGGAATCCCCATCTCTGTGAAGACAGCGCTCAACAGATCATGATAAGGATCAAGATCCCGGGCGATGACGGCGATATCCCGGAAGCGATAGCCTTCTTCCCTGCACAAACGCAAAATCTCGCGGGCCACGGCTTCCACTTCCGCCCGTCGATTGACGGCTTCCACAAGGCGAATGGCTTGGACCGACGCGGGACATGCCCGAGGTTGCGGATCGGGGAATTGGGCTTCCAGATGTCTCAACTCCGGAACGCGAAAACGCGGGGAAGTCTCAGTTAAAAGAGTGGGAGGCAAGATCTCAATGTTCTGCAATCGGGCCCCCTGAAGCAAACGAAGACAAGTCTCCTCAGAACGATGAAACATCCCCAGTTGATCCACCGGAAAAGACGCTTTTGACTCGGCGGTGTCTTCGATGAGCTGTGGCCAGCTTGCGGGATCAAGACACAAAGCCACATTCAGCTGATCTGACACTCGCAGCAGCATCTGCAACATACGGTGTTCCTGGGGCGTAAAAGAAGCAAATCCGTCGACCCAGATCCGGGCCTCTTTAAGCCAGGAGGTGGCGGCGGCCTTCTCCGTAGCCATAGTCACATAGGCATCGGGATCGGCGTGATGAGGAGCCAAAGCCTCCTGATACGCCGTCCAGAGCAAGGTGAGATCTTCGAGCTTCTGTTTGGCCGCCGTGTCAGGTAATCGCTGTACGGCTGCCGCAGCGGTTTGAGGGGTGTGCCCGCACTGCACCAATTCGCGAAGCATGGCCTCCAGTTCAGCCACAAATCCGGGTTGGCGCGCTGAGCGACCGAACACCTGCAGCCGGTCGCCATACTCGTGCAAGAGCGAGCGAAGTAACATCTGACGCCCCGTCCGAGTGAGAGCAGGCCGCGCCAGGCCGCCCGCCTCGGCAAGAATACTCAAAGCCAAGCGTTTAAAGCTCAGGACGCGTAAGCGAACAAAGCCCTGACCGGGCAGAGCTTGAACGATGGCGCGCTCCATTTGAAACGTGGCCTGATCGGGCAAAATAAACAACAGGGGCGGTCCCAGGGGTGCTTCTTGCAAGCAGTCCGCTATCTCGCTGATGCAAGTATGTGTCTTACCGGAGCCCGCTCTTCCCAGAATGAAACGGAGCGCAGGCATCGAGTATGCAACCCCCTAAAAACTTGATAAGGGTCAGGTGCCAAAACGCACCTGACCCGTCGATCCGTCTTTTTGGACTACTGACCTCTCCATAGACCGTGCAGGTTACAGTACTCGCGAGCGTATATATCGGCGTCCGTGTCCACACATTCAAACACGGCTTTGGGCTCTTCACCGGGATTGAGGAACTTCCTGTACACCCGGCCGTTGACGACAAGCTCAATCCACTCGATGTAGTGCTTTTCGACCATGGGGTGAATCTCGCTACCCACCGTGACGGTGACCGTGTTACCGCTCTTTTCAACTACGGGTACATGCTTTTCTCTCGAAGCATCGACGGTGTTTTCAACCTGTAGCACCATTGGCTCGCCGCAGCAGACGAGCTTACCGGCTCCGGCATGCACGACCTCGACGATGTTGCCACACCTCTCGCACTTGTAGATCTCCAACAGTTTGGTCATCGCTGCATCGCTCCCTGAAAATGGTGGTCCGTGTATCCCCCACGGACGGTGTATCCCGCCGAAACGCCTTGACCGCGATTGGCCTCCGACGTTGCGACATCCGGGAAAAACCGTGCTTTAAACACTTAGCGCTATTCGACCGTAGGGCAGGAGTGTGACCATGCCCACCTGCTAATACTGACGTCTCTTTGGGTTCAGGTCCTTTTTCGCAAGTGTTTATGAGCGATCCTGACAGGCGATCCTGCCTGATCCCTGATCACCTGCCGCAGAGCCCGGAGCCGGTGAAGCGGCCCAGGATGCCCGGGTCATCCGCTCGCCACATCGTACCGCAGGCATTCAAGAACATTCGATTTGACAACTGCGGTCGGACATGATCGGCCCTGTCACTCCGGACAGAAGATCTCGATCAAGCCGACCGCTCAACTTCTTTAGTAATTCTCAGCAGCCAACTGATAGTAAGATTGCGGATGAGCACAAGCAGGACAGATCTCGGGTGCCTCTTTGCCCGTGTGGATGTAGCCGCAGTTACGGCACTGCCAACGCGTGTTGGGATCCTCGCGTTTGAAGACGCGATCCTCTTCGATGTTCTTCAGCAGGGCCAGATAGCGCTTCTCGTGCTCTTCCTCGACTTCGGCCACTTCATGGAAGAAATCGGCGATCTCATCAAAACCCTCTTCCCGGGCCACCTTCTCGAAGTTGGCATACATCGTGCTCCACTCGTAATGCTCACCGGCCGCGGCATCCTTCAGATTGGCCGGCGTATCGCCGATTCCGCCTAGGAACTTGAAGATTCTTTTGGCGTGCTCTTTCTCATGATACGCCGTCTCTTCGAAGATGGCTGCCATCTGCTCATAGCCTTCCTTACGGGCAACGCTGGCGTAAAACGTGTACTTGTTTCGGGCTTGTGACTCACCGGCAAAGGCTTCCCACAAATTCTTCTCCGTCTGTGAACCTTTCAGGCTTTTCACTTCTCCTACCTCCCATGAGTCATATACTTCGTATCGACCGATTACTAAGCTTCCGGCAGTCCGCGCATTTACCGTAGAAATAGACGGCGACATCATCTATGGTGTAGTCGGAGCGACTGGCTGCCTCTTTTTCATCCAAGTCGATCCTCACATCGAGATCTTCAACTCGGCGGCAGCTCGTGCAAACCACGTGGGCATGCGGATGCGGATTCCCGTCGTAGCGACACAGTCCGTCACCGGCGTCTATCGGACGGATCAATCCTATCTCAGCCATCTTACACAGAGTGGTATAGACCGTATTTAAACTGATGCTCGGACAATCCGAACGGACCCGTTCATAGACCGTCTCCACACTGGGATGATCATCAGTTGCTTTCAATACATTGTAGACAGCTATTCGCTGTGGTGTCACCCGCATGCCGCGCGCCTTGAGTGCCTCCGCAGCCGAGAACAACCCGAACATCCTTTCACAGCCCGGAAAGCCTGAGGCGTAGGCTTCCCAAGCGAAAACAGTATACACTCCCTATTGATAATGATTATCCACAAGCGTTCATTTTGAGCAATCCCGTTTTCACGCAGTGACGGAGCGTCTGCGTTCTCCTGTCTCTTTCATCTTCCACATGCTGCGGTTTTCTCCGTATCGCGCACGCAGACGTTTCAGATCCGTTACGCAGTCTCACCGGCTACGATGCGGCGCATCCGCTTGGCCATCTCGATTTGCAGTTCGCGATCGCCTGACACCTCATGCACCACGGCACCCGTATAACCGACACTGCGCAGGCCCTCCATTACCTCAGGCCACGGGCAATCGCCTTCCATCAAGGGCACAAAACGGTGCTCGCGCCGCTTGAAATCTTTGAAGTGAACCGCTTTAATCCTGTGCGCCAGATCGCGAATCCACTGCTCGGGATAACCGTAGGCCATCATGTTTCCCGTATCAAGATACACCCCGATCCACGGACTGTTTATGGCATAGACGATGTCACATGCTTCTTTGGGCGACAGCATAAACCTATTCCAGACATTTTCAATGCCAATGTTGACCTTCCGCCCCTCGGCCTCGGCGGCCATGCCCCGCATATCTTCGATAAATCGGTCATAGGTCTCCAGATAAGATGCCGAAGCCTCAACCTGACCGGGGTGCAACAAAACGGTCTTGGCGCCCAAAACCTCAGCGATCTCCAAAGCCCTGGACAGCGACTTGCGGGCCCAGTCTCTGAGATTCGGATCGCTGCTCAAAAAACTGCCTTGTTTGTAGCGGGCGATGAGACTGGATATGACCACGCCTGCCTGACGGCAGCGTTCAACGATATCCTTCAGACCCGCCCCATCGAGATTGATGTCCGGATCACGACCTTCACCGAACGACAGCTCCACCGCCTCATAGCCGGCGTCCCGGCACAGCTGCAATAGGTTATCCACGCCGCCCGGCACGATAATTTGACTGACACCGATTTTCATCTCTTCCAGGCCCCCTTGCCCTGATCTGTATCCTTAGGCGAGATATGCCAGTTGCTCCTGTCTGACCGCATTGAGCGCCGGCTTGCCGGCCACGAAGCGCTCAATCTCCTCCAGCGCATCGCGACCGATGCGCACCAAACCCGTGCTGACCGACCCGGCGATGTGCGAGGTCATGACCACGTTGGGCATGAACTGCAGCGGATTGTCGGCAGCGGGCGGCTCCGGATCCGTCACATCAAGGCAAGCCCAGATACGCCCTGTGGAAAGCTCTTCAACCAAGGCCTGTTCATCGATCAAAGAGCCCCGCGCCGTGTTGATCAAAGTCGCCCCGTCTTTCATCAACTTGAGGTTTTGAGCATTGATCATGTGTCGGGTGGCGGGAATGGACGGAGCATGCAGCGAGACGACGTCCGATTCGGCCATCAGTGTATCCAGATCCACCAATGTCGCTCCCAAAGCCGCGGCTTGGTCCGCCGTCAACGTGGGATCATACAAAAGGATGCGGACCTCAAAAGCTTGGAGAAGCTTTATCACCTGTCGTCCGACATGACCCGCTCCCACGATACCGATCGTAGTGCCGATCATCTCCTTGACGTTTTTGCGGGCCTCGGCCCCGGCGCGCCATCCGCCCTCCCGAATGGCGGTTGACAGGGCAAAGACGTTCTTCATGGAGGTGATGATCAAGCCCAATGTCGTCTCAGCCACGCCGATGGCGATAGCCCCCGCACCGCTGGTGACGGTAATACCCCGCTCGTAGACCGAATCGGTCACGATAGGCTTGATCGAGCCCGCGGCATGAACGATCAGCTTCAGATCAGGCGCGACATCCAAAAGCTCCGGCGTCATCCGCGGCGAACCCCAGGATGTGATGCACGCATCGGCTCCCGCCAAAAGGATCTTAGCCTCATCGGCTGACGGGGGTTTTTCTTTTTCATGAGCGACAAGATCGACCGTTTCTTCCAATTTGGCCAGAGTCGCCGGCTCGAAAACCCGTTGAACGCCGGCCGTCCCTACCAAGACCGCAACACGTTTTTTACTCATACGGCAGCTGCGCCCCCTTCGTCAAACTTGATTGACTCATTCAGGGTAAGTGCGCCTATTCCTGCCTGCTCGCCGAATCGGCTTCTTAGTTGTCGCCGGACTCCGAGTACTCGATCTCCCCGACCTGTACATGTAGCCCGTAATCGGCAAGCCTCTGGAAGACAGTATCGGGATCGGGCCCTCCCGGCGCTTCAGGCGCAATCACACCGGGGCGATTTATCTCTCCGCTGCCGAGCATAAGCGCGCCGATGACAAGAGGCAGCGATGTCAGACGGACCATGCGGTCCACGGCTGTCATCACCACTTTGGCCGGTCGGCCGTCTTTTTTCCCCAGCACCTCGACATGCGCCGCCGAAGACGGCGACCGAGACTGAGATCTCATCTTCCCCACAAGCGACAAGGCGGGCTTCATCCGTCGGGCCAGGCGCTCTCTTTTTTCAGCGGTAGCGGTGAGACCCAAACGGCAAATGCCGATACTCACATAGTTCAAAAACGTCTCCGTCAAGCCGCCTCGGCAGGTGACTTCAGTCACACCGGGCAAAAAGCGAGGAATGGTCACCGGTTCGGGATGGCCGACATGATAGACGCTCACCCTGCCCAAAGGAGCGGGAAAGCGAACCGTCCGGCTCCCGCTGCCAGCCGGGATGTCGCGCCGCTTTCCGCCGGAAAAGGTAGGCACCCGGCCAGTGAAAATGTGCATGGTATGAAGGATAACTGCCAGCCCCTCCGCATCGGCGGCGCTTCCGAGCCAGGAAATGTGAACCTTTTCCACGGTATCCAGCATCTGTGCTCCTTTTTTGGCACAAAGATTGGTGATGCCCGGCGTCCAGCCCATCCCCGTCACGACCGTGACACCCCGCCGCTTGGCTGCCTCGTCGAGTTCCATCACCGCCTCTGTGGCATCATAATCATCACAGATGCTGACATAGGGCGTACCCTGTCTCTTATAC
>LFTP01000055.1:8016-34278 GCA_001513395.1 Clostridia bacterium DTU080 | reverse complement strand
CTCGGTCAACGTCTCTTGCACTTGCTTTCTACCCTCGTACGCTGTTCAGTTGTCAAGGACCGGAACCGCCGCTGCTTGCTGTGTTAAGTGATCGCAGCGACTCTCGCATTTTAACACCACATCGATATGGCGTCAATAGCTGTTTTTCTACGTCAGTCATCCATTTCGCGGCAGCTTGTCCAACTACGTCTCTCAATCTTTCGTTTACGACATCGAACTCTGTCTATCGAACTAGATCAGCTGAGCAGCATAGAAGACCCGTTCGGCGCTGCTGTCTGCCGCAGCGAGACTGAGAGCCGTTAACGGACCCGCGATGTTGCCAAAACCTGCCCCTTGCAGGGCGTCGGTCACTTCCTCTGGGGTGAAGCTGTTCACCCTATGCATCTCTCTGTACCTGGCCCACAAGTGACCCCTATCCGTCTGCTGAGTTGTGCGGGTGAATAGATCCAGCTGAAAACGCCACAGCCCCGTTTGCAACTCGTGTACCTTGTTCCAGACTAACATGAAGTCGGAACCTGCAATGACACAGGGATTGAGGCCGATGGGAGAAGCCAAACCTTCTTCCGTGACGATATCAAATACGAGAACCCCACGGGGCACCAAAGATGAAGCGATCTTCTCCAGCGTGATGCCCAACTCCCTTACCGATCGCAGGTAGTTGAAGCTTCCGCACAAGGCCACGGTAAGATCAAAACGACACGACCCTAAATCGAGTCGCCGCATATCCTGACAAACGAGCATCGGTGCCGATTTCGGGTGTGACAAACGCTGCGCGGCGATCGCCAGCATCTCAACGGAACTGTCCACGCCGCTCACCCTATGCCCTCGCTCTGCCAACATGGCCATGGCTCGTCCCGTGCCGCACCCCAGATCCAGGACCTCAAGTCCTATCGGCTCCCTTCCGCTTAAGCGCCGATACATATCCAGAGCGGTACAAATCCCGCGCTCGCAATCATAGCCTGTGACAATCCGATCATAAAAGGGAGCCAACGCGGTATAAGGAGCACATGAATTCACGGCTTCGGCCACTCTCCAACGCGTCGTTGAGGAGCATCTCCCCACAACCGCTCCAACTGGTAATAATCCCTTTGTTCATCCAAGAAGATGTGAACCACTACGCTGCCGTAATCCAACAGAATCCATCCGGCGTCTTCCCATCCTTCCCGGCGCAGATACCTGATCTCGTCCTCTTCGAGATCATCGATAATCGCTTGGGCCACGGCTCGAACCTGCAGTGTAGTCTCACCGCCACTGGCAATGACGAAAAAATCGGTGATCACCGTAAGATCCCGCAGATCCAGCACCAATACATCCTTGGCCCGGTGCTCACTGGCCACGGCGGCCACTCTTTCGGCAAGGCGCTCCGCTGCTGTTTCCAGTGTGTCTACCTCCTTTATTGGCGAGTGCTTTCAGCAAAAACGATTTCACCGTCGCGACCGATGATCACTGCCACATCAGCCTCGCCCACACGGATATCATCGCGCATCTTAGCCACCTTGACACCCAACACTTTAGCTACAGCCTCTGCCGCCACGGATCTGACGTTCAAATTCGCCACATACGTTCGCTCCACATCGAGACGCCCGAAGCTGCTGACAAAGACAACCTCAAAGCCCTCGCGACGCAACCTCTCTGCGGCGCGATCCGCCACCTCATCGGCACCTGAAGCGTTGAACAGCGCTACGCGCACCGGTTGCATCTCTCCGGACGAAATCATCTCATCCAACACTTGCCGTGCCTTGTGCAAATCGGGGATCCAATAGCTGACCCCTTGCACCGTGCCGCCCACTCCCGGCAGGACATAGGTATGGAACGAATGAGTCTTGAGGCGCAAAGCGGCCACGACGAGGGATACCATTTGTTCCATCGGCATGTCAGTTTCAATTGCGGTTAACATATGGCGCAATAGCCTCGGCATACGCAACAGAGCTCGTGGCTTGGTGACCTCACGTGCTACAGCCCGTACAAATTGAAGCTGGCGCTCCACCCGGCCGTCGTACTGACCGCTGGCCGGATCTACTAATGAGATGTCACCCAACGCGTCGTGTCGAAATCGCACATAGCCCAAAGCGCGCCGACCGTCCAAACGCTGTGGTCCCGGCTGCAGATCGATAATCAGTTTCTGGGCTCGATCGACATAATACATGCGCTTGGGAACATCTATCGTCACGCCGCCAAGAGCATCCACGAGCTTTTCAAAGGCTGCAAAATCCAAAAGCACGTAGTAATCGATTCGGACATCCAATGTGTCGGCCACGGTCTGTTTTGCCAATTGAGGACCGCCTATGGCAAAAGCCGCGTTCACCTTGCCGTAGCCTTGTCGCCCCGCGATGCGAACCCTGGTATCGCGAGGGATGGACATGACCCCTACTGATCCTGACAAAGGATCAAAGCTGATCAACATTAGGGTGTCACTGCGTCCTACGTCCTCTTCACGTGTATCGGCGCCGATCAGCAACACGTTGATCCGGCGACGCTCAGGCGACAGGTGAGCCAGACTATCGCTGTGACGAAGACTTTGAAGGACCTTCACATAGGCCAGGCCAACACTCAGAACCACAACCGTAACAAAGACGGCAAGATAGATCATTACATGCCGATGTCGCACTGCGATCGTTTCCCCGCTCACCGACGTTAAGCGCCGTTCCTCGTCAAATTGCTCAGAAGGCACCATCATTCACAGCCTTCCCTTTTGAGACGCCGCAGAATCAGGTCGTTTCGCGTCTCGAGGGTGATCGGGTGCAGTAGCTGAGCGCGCTCCAGCACATAGGCTATCGTTTGATCCAGGGCTCGAAGCATGGCCTCATCCAGATCGACCAAGGCGGATTCCCTAACACGTTCAACTCCGGGAAAATCCCGACCGGGCTCTATATAATCGGCGACAAAGATCACCTTCTCCAACAGGGACATGCCGGGTCGACCGGTAGTATGAAAGCGAATGGCGTTCAAAACGGATTCACGATGCACGCCACATTCCCGGCGAGCCAATTCAGCGCCGAGCGGGGCGTGCAACAAGACGGGATTGTACAGTTCCATGTCAGAAATCACGATACCAAAGCCCTCTGCCAGTCTCAACTGGACTTGTCTGGACATATCCCTGGCACAATCATGTAATAAGGCAGCTACCTCGGCTTCTTCGGCTTTGACCCCGAAAGCATCCGCTATTTCACGAGCCGTCCGGACTACCCGAGATGTGTGCGCATACCGGGAGGGAGACAACCGCGCTTGTACCCAGCGTTGCAAAGATGCCACGTCATAGAGCACTGTGAGTCACCCGCTTCGCCCGACCCGGATACCGTACAACCCTTTTTGCAGGATATATTCGACAACAGGCGTCGGAACCAGATACTGTACGGACCTTCCCGCTCGGAGACGGTCCCGTATTTCAGTGGACGATACCGCTATTCCCGGGACATTCAGTATGTGAACATGGCACCGATAACGCTCGATCAGGAGACGAAGCCGATCATCCAAACGCTCAAGACTCCACCCCGGACGAGCAACTGCTACAAAATGAAACGAACGCAAAATCGTCTCCGGCTCTTTCCACGTGGGAAGCTCTAAGAACATGTCAGCCCCGGTTATGAAATACAGTTCAGTCTCCGGCATCCGCTCCTGTAATAGACGCAGCGTATCCACCGTATAACTAACATCAGGGCGGTCCAATTCTATACGGGAGACCTCAAACCGGGGGTTGTCCTGCGTGGCCAGGACAGTCATCGCCCAGCGGTGCTCGCCGTCCGTCATATCGTCGGCAGCCTTGTGCGGAGGATGTCCGCTGGGGACGAAGATAACCTTCATCAGCCCCAGAAGCTCTCGAGCCTCTTCGGCGGCCACAAGATGCCCGTAGTGAATCGGATCAAACGTACCGCCCAAAACGCCGATACGTTTACGTCCTGAATCGCTCAACATCACCTACCCCCGGACTACCCTCTGACCTGTCCGTCACCGAGCACGACGTACTTCCCAGTGGTCAGCTCCGGCAGAGCCATGGGACCCCGAGCGTGCAACTTCTGCGTGCTTATGCCGATCTCAGCCCCGAAACCCCACTCAAAACCGTCAGTAAAGCGAGTCGAGGCGTTCACATAGACGGCTGCCGAATCCACCTCATCAGCAAAACGGCGAGCCGCGTCGTAATCTTGGGTCACAATCGCATCAGAGTGATGTGAGCCGTAGCGCTCTATGTGCTCAATCGCCTCATCAAGGCTATCCACCACACGTATGGCCAGTATGAGGTCGAGGTACTCGGTTTGCCAATCTTCGTCTGTCGCTTCGGCGACACCCTCCACCAGGGCTCGTGTCCTGGGACATCCTCTCAGTTCAACCCCCGCTTCACGCAGGCTCGCGCATATAGTGGGTAGGAATTGCTCGGCCACCGATGAGTGAACAAGGAGAGTCTCTACGGCGTTGCAGACTCCGGGCCGCTGCAGTTTTGCATTCAACACAATCTTTGAGGCCTTAGCAAGATCAGCCATGGCGTCAACATAAATATGGCAATTGCCGATTCCGGTCTCGATTACGGGTACCGTGGAGTTTTCCACTACGGTGCTGATGAGTCCGGCTCCTCCTCGCGGAATGAGCACATCAACCAGACCCGTCATCCGCATCAGATGTCGTGCCGACTCCCGGGAGACAGAGTGAATCAGCTGAATGGCACCATGCGGACAACCTGCGGCCTCTCCGGCTTCAGTCAAAACATCGACCAAGGCCTTATTGGACTCAATGGCATCGGAGCTGCCTCGTAACACGGCCGCGTTTCCGGATTTTATACACAGACCGGTCACGTCTACCGTCACGTTGGGACGTCCCTCATAGATCACCGCCACGACGCCCAACGGCACCCGGATCTGAGCGATATCCAATCCGTTGGGCAATCTCCACTTGCGCAAGGCTACTCCCAGAGGATCAGGCAAATCAGCCACCTGAACGAGCCCCGTGGCCATATCACGCACGCGCTGTTCAGACAGCGAAAGGCGATCTACAAAAGCACTGGTCGCTCCCTTTTCCTTGGCCCTAGCCACGTCGAGACGATTCGCCTCCAAGATCTTGTCTGTGGCAGCCAGCAAAGCATCCGCTTGAGCCAACAAGATGTTGTTACGCTCTTTGGCCGAAAGGCGGGCTACTTGTTTACTTGCTTTTTTAGCCAGTTCCGCTTTGGTACGTACTTCTTCATATGATCGATCGTCAAGAGCCATCAATGATCACCTCTCCTCGCCTGCGCTTCTGAGACCAACTGCGCGCTCAAGATATCGACCGTCTGCCACCCGCTGAGATGACGAGATTGTCCCTATGGACTACTTCATCATAGTACTTTTCACCCAAAACCCGAGCTATTTCACTGGTCGGCAGTCCTTTGATGCGTTTAATCTCGTCCGAGGCGTAGTTGGTCAGCCCGCGCGCCACTTCTTCACCCTCGGGATCAACAATTCTGACCAAATCTCCCTCTTCAAAGAAGCCTTTGACATCAACAATCCCGATCGGCAGGAGGCTTTTACCGTGATCAATAAGCGCTTCGGCGGCGCCGGCGTCGATGACGAGATCACCCTGAGCGCGTTGATAAAAAGCAATCCAACGCTTTCTGCTTCCCAGCGTGCGACGGGAAGGCAAAAACAGTGTGCCTACATCTTCACCGTTCAAAACACGATTGATGATGTTTTCATGGGCTCCATGTGCCACGACCATAGCCACACCAGACAAAGTGGCAATGCGCGCCGCCTGAATCTTGGTAGCCATACCGCCGCTGCCCAACTTAGAACCCGGACCGCCGCCCAGCTCTTGAACCTCGGGCGTGATCTCAGCGATGATCGGGATACGTTCGGCCTCGGGGATGCGATGGGGATCGGCCGTATGCAGACCGTCGACATCAGAAAGCAGTATCAACAAGTCCGCCCCAACCAGGGCCGAGACAAGGCTGGACAGCGTGTCATTCTCTCCGAACTTGATCTCATCGACTGCCACCGTATCGTTCTCGTTCACAATGGGAATAACGCCGTAGTTGAGCAGCTGTGTGAGCGTGTGACGGGCGTTGAGATGACGTACCCGCTCCGTGACGTCTTCTCTCGTAAGCAAGACCTGAGCCACAATCTGAGAGTGTTTGCGAAACAGTCGCTCATAGCTCTCCATCAACAACCCTTGACCGACAGCCGCCACGGCCTGCTTTTCGGGAATCGTCTTCGGCCGTTCCGTCAGTCCCAGTCGACTCATACCCACTCCGATTGCCCCCGAAGTGACTACGATGACTTCCCGCCCGCTTTTTACAGCCTCGGCCATCTGATCCACTAGTTCTCCCAGGCGGTCCATGTCCAGCTCGCCATTGGGATGAGCAATGGTGCTTGTCCCGAGTTTTACGACAATCCGTTTGGCGTCACGGAGGCAGTCGCGATGCGTCGTCATGTGACGTAAACTCCCTCCCAATAATACTGCGCGATGCTTTGTGTGGGCACCCTACGTCGGCAATTCGATGCGCGGCTCTCGTGAACGTCTATAAAGAAGAAAGCTGCGCCCTACGAGCTGAACCAGTTCCGCGCCAAGACTCTCAGCCATTTGATTCGCTATCTGATCGGGTGGATGCGGGCAGGCTTTCAAGACACGAACCTTGATCAGTTCACGCGCTTCGATCGCTTCTTCCGCTTGTTTGAGGAGAGCATCGCCAAGGCTCCCTTTACCCACCTGCAAAATCACAGGGGCCCCATTTCCGAGACTTCGAAGATAGGCTCTCTGCTTGCTGGTTAGCACAGTCTGCGCCTCTCCATTCTTGAGTAGACTTCGTTGTAGCTCCTCAACATCCCTGCCATCACCGTGTTCTACTCCACAAACTCAAATTCCAAACCTTCAACCCACACGGTGTCGCCGTCTTGTACCCCGGCCTCACGCAGAGCTTCATGAATACCGATGTCTCCAAACAGTCTTTGCAGATAGCGTATTACCGCCTGATTGGATAGATCGAGTCGGGCCAAGAATCTGCGCAAGCCTTCACCTTCCACAACAAAGACATCTCCCTCGCGACGCACGCTGAACTCACGCAGCGGGGCCGACTCTTGCTTCTCCATCTTTTCAAAGATCTGCGCTTTGTCTTCCGGGTCTTGTTTTCGCTCTTCTTCGCGCACTGCCTGCAGGATGTCGAAGGCCTTGAACATCGGCTCTCGCAGGCCTTCGCCCGTCGCCGCACTGATGGCAAATACCTCCCTACCGTCGGCGTTCACTCGCTCGATCAGACGGGAGAGATTCTCCGCAGCCTGGGGTAAGTCCATCTTGTTGGCCAACACCAGTTGAGGTCGAGCGGCCAGCTCCGGGTTGAACAGCTCCAATTCGCGATTCGTGGCCTCGTAATCCGCCACCGGATCACGCCCGTCCACTCCCGCCGTATCGATGACGTGCATCAGCACACGAGTCCTCTCAATGTGTCGGAGGAAGTCATGCCCCAATCCACTGCCCCTATGGGCCCCTTCGATCAGACCGGGAATGTCCGCCATAACAAAGCTTTTTCCCGGCTCCAGCGATACCACACCCAGATTGGGCACCAAAGTCGTAAAAGGATAGCTGGCTATCTTCGGCCGAGCCGCTGAGACTGCGGCGATCACTGTCGATTTACCCGCATTCGGATATCCCACAAGGCCTACGTCGGCCAGCAATTTCAACTCCAAAAGGAGCTCTTTTTCTTCACCCTTCTCTCCCAACTCGGCAAACCGCGGTGCTTGTCGGGTAGGCCTGGCGAAGTGAACATTCCCTCGTCCGCCCCGGCCACCTTGGGCGACGACAAAGCGTTGATCCGGACTAACAAGATCGGCAAGCAACTCACCGGTCTTAGCGTCTCTCACTTGCGTTCCCGGTGGCACTGCTATAACAAGATCCTCTCCGGATTTGCCGTG
Organism: Clostridia bacterium DTU080; assembly: GCA_001513395.1. Taxonomy (GTDB): domain Bacteria; phylum Bacillota; class Limnochordia; order DTU080; family DTU080; genus DTU080. Next base: position 26,410 of record LFTP01000055.1, on the reverse strand, counting down.
TTTACGGGATCCCTGCCCGTGTTGGCCCCGGGGTGCGTTGAAGTGTCTGCGATGCTGAAGATCAATGAGGGTAGACAGGCCCGGGTCCACAACCAAGATCACACTGCCTCCATCGCCGCCGTCACCGCCGTCCGGGCCCCCGGCGGGTATGTACTTCTCCCTCCGGAAGCTGACCGCACCGTTGCCCCCGTCACCGCCCTTGACGAAAATGCGCGCTTGATCATAAAAATCGGCTCTCATATGCTCCCCCCCTCTCATCGGCAATCGACTTTATCGGGTAGGAGGCGAGATCGCTCCCGCCGTCCTCCCACACCACCGGGCATACGGTTTTCGTACCACGGCGGTTCATGTAGCACTTTCGGAAGCGTCGATGTTGATCAAGCAGCGACACGAGTCCAAGTGCACAGAAGAAGGATTTCTTGAAGGCTTCGTTCATATGTGAGGCTCCTGCATCCCACTGGGGACCTCGTCCGTTTGTGGCGGACTTCCATGCTCGTTGCTCCGTCAGTCCGCGTTTCATCAGGTTACAAGCCCAAATGTAGGGGCGTTTCCATTCGCGCCGGATGAGACATCGCAGTCTTCGGCAAATCCGGTCGTCAAGCTCCTCGAAGACGTTCTTCACCTGCGCACGCCGGAAGCGGTTGCCCCAACCCTGTGTAGGTACGGAAGTAGCTCATCGACGGTCATACCGTCGCTTGCGGCTGCCCCTTATTGGCCCTGACGCGTTCGACCACCGCTTCCATCGGTCTCGACTCTTCCGGGCGGGAGGTCTCTTTCCTTGCCGTGACGTTTGGCGCGCCCTTCCCGTATCCTCGCAGATACCGTTCGCTATCTTCATCTTCCGAGCGAGCTTTTGGCATCTCAGCCATCTTGGTCTGCGCCTCCTCCGTCATCGAGACTCAAGACTCCCATCCGGCACTGCATGTTTCGGCCTTCGGCCAACTCGAGCGGCCTACTATGGCGTCTGCTGACTTCCTTCGATCCATCCCGCCGCCTCACGACGTAGTAGCACGTGGCAGATCGACAGACCTCCCGGGTAATGCACATCTACCTTCACGCTCATGCCCGCCGCATATACGACGGCGCTTTCCGTATGAGTATGGGGCTTTGCAGAGATATGCCTTCTCACCCAGCGCGGGCGCCTCCTATGCGATTCCTATTCGTCAGACTGACGCCTTGTCTCGGCTTCCTTCAGATTCCACTTCACGCCGGACACCCTTGCCGTCCGGCTGGCAGTTCCCCCATCGGGCCTTAAGGAGACTTCCTCTCCCAAGTAAACGCCCCGTGCCGGGCGCACATGCCAAACAGGGCCCGATGATACTATCACCGGGCCCTGCCACCTCTAATTCAAGAACTATAGCAACTAGTTGCTGGCCTGCAGCGAATAGACACTGACTCGGGTGCGCTTCTTGCCAACACGCTCAAAAGAGACCATGCCGTCAACCTTGGCAAACAACGTGTAGTCACGACCGACCCCCACGTTGACACCCGGGTGAATGCTTGTCCCGCGTTGGCGCACCAAGATACTACCCGCACTGACAAACTTGCCATCAGGTGTCTTGACGCCAAGCATCTTGGCATTGCTGTCACGGCCATTGCGAGAACTACCGACACCCTTTTTCTTCGCCATACTATTCGCCCCCTTCGGCTCCGCTGTCAGCCTCAACGATGCGCTCAATCTGCAAACGCGTATATGGCTGTCTGTGCCCCCAGCGCTTCCTCTGATTCTTCTTGGGCTTATACTTAAAACCTCTGATCTTGGGGCCCTTGATCTGGTCGATCACCGTGGCAACCACTTTGGCCCCCTCGACATACGGCCTACCCGTCTGCAATTGACCGTCGTTCGAGATCAAAAGCACACGATCGAGCTCAATCTGCTCACCGGAAGCACAGTCTAACTTCTCTACACTCACAACATCACCGACGGACACTCTCAATTGTTTGCCGCCGGTCTCAACAATCGCGTACATGCGGCACCTCCCCGCCAGGCTCGCCGGATAAGGTAGGCATAAAGCCATTTCATGGTACCGTCTCCGAGCGGCTTCAGTGCCGGACGTCCCGACCTCCGGCACTTACGATAAGGATGATATCACGGCCCATAAGCTGTGTCAAACAACCATTTTTTCTTTTGGGGACAGTTTTCACAGTGCCTGTCCGGCCACCACCCGGCCCTTCGCATAGGTCCGGTAAACTTTGGTGACCTCAACCATCAAGCGCTGTCCGACGCGATTGCCCGCTCCGTCGATATCTATTACATATCCTTCCAGACGTCCGATGCCATCCCGCGGGTTGCTCATGTGCGGTTCATCTACCGTCAACTCCAGCACCTGTCCTTCCTTGACAGGCATGGCCAATGCCCCCACATCCTCTTTGCTGCCCATCGCTGCAAACAGAATCTCCTCAACATGAAGATCCTGACGACCTCGCACATAGAGCGTCTTGCCGGTACTCTCCTCCAGCTGACGCAAATTGGCTCCGCCCGTGCCGATCAACAATCCGGCCACCGAAGGATGGACCTCAATCAAGAAAGCCTCAGCGGAATGTGTACGGCTCATACGTAAGATCTCCCGCTGGGCCCGCAAAGCGACAGTGGCCTCCGAAAGCACTCGCCCGGTTCCTTGACAGCAGGGGCACTCGCGATGCAAAAAATCGCCCAAGTCCTGCCTGACCTTCTTGCGCGTCATTTCTACAAGTCCCAAGCTGGTGAAGCCCAACACATGCGTCTTTGTCTTGTCCCGCTTGATCTCAGCTTCCAGACGCTCCAACACGCGACGCTCGTCTTCTTTGCTCTCCATGTCGATGAAATCCAAGATAATAATCCCGCCGATATCCCGAAGTCTCAGCTGTCGGGCGATTTCCGTCGCCGCTTCTAAATTGGTGTGTAAGACCGTATCGGCCAAGTTGGTAGTACCCACATACCGCCCGGTATTGACATCAATGCTCGTCAAAGCCTCGGTCCTGTCGATAACCAGATAACCGCCTGATTTGAGCCAAACCTTACGCTGCAAGACCGATTCAATTTGAGCTTCTGCCCCGTAGGACTCAAACAAGGGCATGCTCCCGTGGTACAAAAAGACACGTGATCTTAGATGGGGCGATATACTGCTCAACAACTCCAGGGTTCTGAGATACTCGGTCTTGTTGTCAATCACGAATTTGTCGACATCCGCATCAAAAATATCTCTTACGAGGCGGTAGATGAGATCGTGGTCTTTGTACAGTAACGCCGGCGGTGATCCCTTCTTGGCCTTCTGCTGAATAGTCGCCCAAACGCTCTCCAGAAAGCGACAGTCTTCCGCCAGGTCTTTTTCATCTTTACCTTCGGCAACGGTGCGCACAATCAAGCCCGTGCCTTTGGGCCTAATCTTTTTGGCCAGAGCTTTGAGCCGAGCCCGCTCCTGTTCGTCGACAATGCGTCTCGAAATGCCGATGTAATCCACGGTTGGCATATAAACAAGATATCGACCCGGAATGCTAACGTGAGTCACAACCCTGGCGCCTTTAGTGCCCATCGGCTCTTTGGTCACTTGGACCATGATGTGCTGACCGGACTTGAGCAAATCGGTGATGTTGCGAAAACTCGGCTTCTCCAGAGGCTCATCCATGTCGCGCTCGGCATTGCGGTAGGCTAGGGCATCATCGACGTACAAAAACGCATTCCGCTCCAAGCCGATGTCTACAAACGCCGCCTGCATACCGGGCAACACGTTTTCCACTCTGCCCTTGTAAATATTGCCCACTATCCGCTCGGAGTTCTCACGCTCGACGTAAAGCTCTACCAGCAGCCCATCCTCCAGCACTGCCGCACGAGTCTCTCCCAAACTGACATTGACGATAATCTCCTTCCTCATAGAATGGTCACTCCCAATCTCTGCGCCTCCTAGACTTCCGTATCCACGGCCCTCCGTCACGGCCGGAGGCATAAAAAGAAGCGAGGGAGATGCCAAGACTCCAAACCTGCCACAGGAGTCTCCCCGACCACCTTTTTACGATGTCTGGTTGTCCTTGTTCCGGTTATCGAGCAGCAGGTGAACGGGTGTATCTGATCCCTGCTCAAACAGCGTGTTAATGACATCCAATTCAGTCACAAGTCCCTCAATACCACCCTTTTCATCGACGATCCATATCAGATGGTATCGTTGAGGGATAAAAAGCCTCACGACATCCGCCACTCTGGCGTGTGTGGCCGCCACCAACTGTTCGGATGCCAGACAGCCACTGCGCATAAACTCATCCTGCTTGCGCGCCAGATACCTCAACAAGACATACATGGCGTTTGCCCGTTCGCGAGTGGCAGCTGAAAACAAGAAGACGCCCAGCACCGGTAGGGTGGCATTAAAATAACCGAAATAAACCCCCGCAAGGCCTGCGATCCCAAGCAGAACGGCCAAGAGCCGGCCCAGGCTGGCCGCTTTCTCAGTCGCTCTCCGAAATCCAAGACGCCCGACCAGATGCGCCCGATAGACACGTCCCCCGTCCAGCGGCAAAGCCGGCAAAGCGTTGAAGAGGGCCAACGTCGCATTGGTCTGAATAAAAAAGTCCAGCCACTGCTCCGGATACAGAGCGTAGGTTTTTGCCACCACGCCCAGACCGAGCATGAAAAGGTTCGTGATAGGACCGGCCATGGCGACACGTTTTTCGACGTACGGATCGACTTCCATCAGGCCGTCTATGCGAGCAACGCCTCCGAAGGGCAACAACTCCAACTCAATGACGCGCAATCCGTGGCTTCTTGCTACGGCCGCATGAGCCAACTCATGCACAACTACGATACCAAAGACAATCAGAGCCTCGGGGAGCAGTCCTATCAGGGCCAGTACGAACAATAGCAGCAAGAAGAGCCGGTCTAAAGTGATGCGCACTCCGAACAGGCGCTCGGTGCACATGACCACCTACGGTCGGGCACCGACACACGGTAGCCGCACATTGAGACCGCGCATCGGCGGGAGTGATATCCCCACGGCTCCGCTGTTGACCCCGAAAAGAACTGTCAATGGCAGAACCTCCCTCTCTGGCTGTGAACACCTCACACCTAGAATATATGGAGGGAAGCCGAGCGGTATGATGCGGGTCACATGCGTAGTCCGGGCTACGGATCAGGTGACGGACCGAGTAGCAGTCGAGGGCTTCATCCGCCGTATGGGGATGTTGGCCACCAAAGCTATGGCGTCGCTGTCTCTTTCCAAGTTCACTTCGAGCGCGTCCTCATCGATCTCAACATACTTGGACAATACCTCTATAAGATCAACTCGCAGCGTGTCTAACAGGTGAGGCGAGATGCTAGCGCGATCATGAACAAGGACCAGGCGCAACCGCTCCTTGGCTTGTTTGCCACTAGGTTCCTCCCTGCCAAACAACCTTGCAAGGAAATCCAGCATTTTTGTTCCCTCCGTTTGGGTTGGACTGCGCTAGTTCGCCTTCCTGCTGGGCATCAGGCGACGCAGCCGCTCCAAAAGACCCTCTTGCTGCAAGTTCATCGGAGGCACATCCTCCCCAAGAATCCGCCGCACGATGTTATCGTAGGCGATGGCCGCCCGCGACTTGCTATCCAAGATCACAGGCTCACCTTTGTTAGCCGCCACGATAATAGACGGGTCATCCGGAATGACGCCCAGCAACTCGATGGCCAGGATTTCAATGACATCCTTGATATCCATCATGTCTCCCCGTCGAACCATCTCGGGCCTAACACGATTGATGATCAGCTTAGGAGCATAGAGCTCATTAGCCTCTAACATACCCGTAATACGATCAGCATCGCGCACAGCAGAGACTTCCGGCGTAGTGACCACAATAGCCTCGTCCGCGCCGGCTATGGCATTGCGAAAACCCTGTTCTATGCCCGCCGGAGAGTCAACGATGACGAAGTCAAAATCCTGGGCCAACTCCAGACAAAGCTCTTTGAACTGCTCAGGCGCAATGGCATCTTTATCACGGGTCTGAGCCGCAGGCAAGAGAAACAGGTTATCCATGCGCTTGTCCCTGATAAGAGCACTGCGCAACTTGCATGTTCCTTCTATGACCTCGACAAGATCATAGACGATTCTGTTCTCCAATCCTATGATAACATCCAGGTTACGCAAGCCCACGTCCGCATCGACCATACAGACCCTATGGCCGGCGCGCGCCAGACCGGTACCGATATTGGCGGTCGCCGTCGTCTTGCCGACTCCACCCTTCCCGCTCGTAATAACGATCACTCGTCCCGTTTTATTCTGTCTGTCTTTTGGGACATCACTCGTGGCCACATCCTCGGTGACCTTGTTCTTGCCCGCATAGCTTTGTCCGCTGTTACTGTCGGTCAGACGCCCAGACACGCTAGGAACCTCCCTCGCGAAACTTGACCTCTCGCCTGAGGCCTAAGTGGAAAAGGCCTCAATGACAATCGATTCATCCCGGACACGCGCCACCTCCGGAACGGAAGGGTGCGCCTGATCATCGTCAGGTGCCCTGGAGATAAAACGAGCGATGCGTAACTGAGTAGGTTCCAACCTTAAGGCGGCCACAATCGCTCGTACGTCCCCTTTCGCTCCGGCATGCGCCATGCCTCGCAGAGCCCCAAAAACCACGATATCCCCGGTGCATACAATCACAGCACCCGGATTTACGTCACCAAGCACCACGACATTGCCGTCAAAATCGATGCGCTGTCCGGAACGCAAAGTCCGTTTATGCAACAGCGTACGATCGTTCTGCTCCGGCTGCTGTTCTTTCATCCCTTGATCTGCAGCGTGTCGGCGAACAGGAGGCCGTTCAGACACCTCGGTGTCGTCCAGGCGTATGCCGAACTCATTCAAAGTGGCCTCCAAGATCTCTCGTTGCCCGGGTGTCAGCGCTCGACTGCTGTCATCCACGCGCATTGATTCATTGCTGAAAAAGCCGCGGGCGGAAGACAGCTTTCGGCGCAACTCCGCGATTACATCGTTAAAATCGGCTCCATCCCTGATCACTATGGACACACCGTAGCGCCCCCCCTTGAGCACCACGCTCTCACGAGCAGTCACTGTGTCACCGTCCACTTCCTTAACGCTATCTTAGGCTCCGCCACATGTATGCTTCTTTTCTCCGACGCAAGTAACCTTCCCTTTATTACTCTGATGATTTAACCGCTCTTTCGGCCTTCATGTCGAAGTAGGCATCCATGATTTGCCTGGCAATGGGAGCGGCCGCCGACGCACCGCCTTCTCCGAACTCGACGAATACCACAACCACGATCTCCGGATCATCCGCTGGGGCAAAACCCGCAAACCAGGCATGCGCGGGTTGTCCGGCAGCGGTCTGAGCCGAACCCGTTTTTCCGGCCGGATCGTACGGCGCGGTGCGAAAAGCACTGGCTGCGGTGCCGTTGGGCCACTGAGTCACCGCTTTCAGACCTTCGACAACCGCCTCCCAGTTGGCGGCGTCAGTCTTCACCCTTCGAGCCAACTGCGGGGTGACATCCAACACCACCTGCCCCTCCGGCGTCATGACGCGTTTGACCAGATAAGGGCGGTAGATCTCTCCCCTATTGGCCAGACCCATGTAGGCCACCGCGATTTGCAGAGGAGTGGCGGTCACAAATCCTTGACCGATGGCGACATCCATCGTCTCTGCCTCATACCAAGGCTGACGGTAAGTCCTTCTTTTCCATTCCTTGTCCGGAATCAGTCCGCTTCGTTCAGTCGGAGAAATCCTCAAGCCCGTGGGTTGGCCGAAACCGAACGCCCGGGCCATGCGGGCTATGCCGTCGACACCGCCTGTAGCCGGACGAAGCGCGATATTCCAAAAAAAGTCGTTCGCCGAACGGGCCAATGCTCCCACTATGGTCACTCGTCCCGCTGGCTGTTGTCTGGGTCGAGCTCGCAAGGTCCAATCCATTTTCCCGTACTTGCCATATCCGGTGGCGTTGTACTCCTCATCCGGCTTCAAAGCACCGGTATCCAGCGCCGCCAATCCCGTGAACGGCTTAAACACCGATCCGGGCGGGTAATCTAACAAAGCCCTGTGCAGAAGCGGCCGATGCGGATTGGCCAAAATCTGCATGTAGTAACGGCTGCGCTCTCCACTCAGAAACATATTGGGATCATAGCCCGGATGGCTGACCAGGGCCAGTATTTCGCCCGTTCTCGGATCCAAAACCACAACGGCACCGGCACCGACCCGCGGCGCGCTCTTGTTCAGGAGATCCAACCGTTCGCGCATGGCCTTCTCTGTAGCCATCTGTAAGTCAAGATCTAGAGTTAGATACAGATCATGGCCCGGAACCGGATCGATTGTCGACAACTCCCGCAATGGCTTGCTCAAAGCGTTGACCTCGACGCGCCGCTGACCGTCGCCGCCGCGCAAAAACTCCTCATAGGCTTTTTCCAGCCCGGTCTTACCGATCAGATCGGTCGGTCTATAACCCTTCTTAAGATCCTCCTTGTCGACCGCCCCGAGATAGCCCAGGGTCTGGCTGGCCAAATCCTCGTAGATGTACTCCCGCGTCCACTCTTCCTCCACAAGCACACCGGGCAGGTCAATTCGTTGCTCCTCCAAAGCGATGACTACTTCCGGGCTTACATCACGTTTGAGTCGCACCGGTTCATAGGGATACGGACCGTTTTCCTCATCGAGAATGCGCTCTATTTCGTCCGCGGACATCCCTATCAGCCGACCCAGCAGGCTCAGAACCTCAGACTTGGAGTCGTCGGTCGGCAACCCCAAGGGCACGATGGACACGGTATACGAAAACCGATTACTGACGATCGGCCTTTCAAAGCGATCGAGAATCGTACCTCTCGGAGCGCGAATGGGAACCACCCGAATCCGGTTTCCATCGGCTAGTGCGGCGTACTGTTCGCCTTTTATCATCTGCAGATACCAAAGGCGGGTGACCAACAGACCAAACAAAAGAACAAGAACCGCACTCATTGTCTTGAGGCGTACCTTAAGCTCATCGTCGGACACTGTCCGTCACCCCCCTGTCCCGCTACTTATTCGCCGTCCGCCAGATAGGCATTCACTTTGTGGATCAGCACAAAGCATAATGCTGTTAACAATCCATTGTACCATAAGGACGGCAGTATAAGACGCGCCAGACTCTTCCCCAAGGGGATGACCACTCCGAAAGCCCTGGCTCCCAAAAGATAAAGCATTTGCTCCAAACAGATAAGCAGCGCCCCGGCGACGAACGGCACCAACAGATTCTCACTGAACAACCGTCTTGACAAAAGACCGCTCAAAAGCCCGACTATGCCATGGGTCAGCATTCCCAAGCCTATCAGACGTCCGGTGAGCATATCTGCCAACAGTCCGCCGATCAGACCGGCCATTGACCCAGTGAGCGGGCCTGACAACAAACCGAAGGCGATGGCCATGGCCGCAGGCAGATCCAGACGAAGCCAACGAGCCGCGGCCGCAACAAGCGTGGATTGCATGAGCACCGCAAACAACATGCCCCCGATGATCCACAGCTGTCTAACCGGCACGATCGATTCTCCTACTGCCATTCGGAACGCGACGACAAGACCGCCACCCACTCCAAACGGCCAAAGTCCACAACCGGTTTGAGTACTCCGTAGCTTGACAGACCGTAATTACCTTCGAAGATCTCTTCTACTACTCCGACGGTCAGACCCTTGGGGTAAATCTCGGACAATCCAGAGGTGACAATTAGATCGCCCGGACGAATGTCAATTTCGCGAGACAACGGTTTGACCAGGGCCCGACCTTCACCGGCTCCGCCCAAGCCCTCAACCAACACCACTTCACCTGTGCGATGAATGCGGGCTCCCAGAGCCGATCTTTGATCGAGGATCAAAAGCACCTCCGCGGTGCGATTGGTCACGGAACGAATGTGCCCGACTACCCCCTCGGGCGTTACCACGGCCATGCCCTTTTTCAGACCGTGCACGGCTCCTTTGCCGATGGTCAGAGTGTTAAACCAAGCGTTGGGCGCGCGGGCGATGACTTCGGCCACCACAACCTTAGTGCGAGTGTCGCGAACCAGCTGCAACATCTGCCGCAACCCTTCGTTTTCACGCTGCGCTTCCAACAGCGCCATGCGCTCCGCACGAAGTTGTTCTACTTCTTTTCGAAGCTCTTCATTTTCCCGCGCCAGATTGCCCAGGTTGACTACAAAGCTCAATCCGTCCGAGAATATCCGGTAAGCACGGCTGACCCCGCTTTGCAGCGGGGCCAACGCTTCACGTAGGGCCACCTCCGGCCAGCTCAGAGAATCTCGCTGACCGATCGTCAAAGAAATGACCCCAGCGATAATTAGCGAAACAAGAGCCAAAGCAGCCCAGCGCCACTGTTTGGGGCCCACCTGCCACACCTCATACCGCTACCGGGCATGTCGACGCGGGTTCAACAGGACTCGTTGCATAACATCGTAGTGTTCCAGCGCGATACCGGTCCCCAGGGCTACGGAACTGACCGGATCTTCCGCGATGTGCACCGGCATCCCCGTCTCTTCCCTCAGCAGACGATCCATACCCCGCAACAGTGCTCCGCCGCCGGCCAAAACGATACCGCGATCCATGATATCCGCGGCCAACTCAGGCGGGGTGCGCTCCAAAGTCATGCGCACCGCTTCGATGATCGCCGCAACAGGCTCCGCCAAGGCATCGCGAATCTCCTCGTCCGTCACGATGGCGGTCTTCGGCAAGCCCGTCACCAGATCGCGACCGCGAACCTCCATCGTGCGCCCTTCCACCTGTCCGTCCGCTGCCCCGATAGCAGTCTTAATCTCTTCAGCCGTGCGCTCACCGATCAGGAGATTATAGGCCCGCCGTACGTGCTGAACGATGGCTTCGTCCATCTCATCGCCGGCGACCCGAATGGAACGATGGGCCACGATACCTCCCAAGGATATCACTGCCACCTCGGTCGTACCGCCGCCTATATCCACGATCATATTGCCGGTAGGCTCTTGCACCGGCAGCCCGGCACCGATGGCGGCAGCCATAGGCTCCTCGATCAACCTGGCGTCTTTGGCACCTGCCGACAGCGTCGCATCAATAACGGCTCGCTTTTCAACTTCGGTGACTCCGGACGGCACTCCGACCAAAACACGAGGCCGAATAAGTCCTCTTCGCCGCACCGCCCTGTTCATGAAATAACGTAACATGCGTTCCGTGACGTCGAAATCCGCAATCACTCCGTCCTTTAAGGGACGCACGGCGATAATATTCCCCGGGGTCCGGCCGACCATCCTTTTGGCCTCTTCGCCCACGGCAAGCACTTCATTGGTCTGACTGGCCACGGCCACTACGGAAGGCTCGCAGACCACTACACCTCGTCCCTTAACGTAGACGAGGGTGTTGGCTGTACCTAGATCGATACCCATGTCCCGCGAGAACCGTTCGAGCAGTCCACTTATTGCACTCATTGCCACATCATAGCTCCTCGAAGCACCAAGGATGGTGCGCCCCCGCCGAATCCCACCTCCATTGCTCCGGGATGATCGGCGGCGATACATTTTAAAAACACTGACATTGCGTCGCGGGATGACAGGAGTGCACCGAAACACCCCGCCCACGCCTGCATGGCTGTCAAGACGCTACACACGGTACGACTGTCAAGGTCTCTCGAAGCCTCTGAGCGGTTCTTCACAGCAGACACTGCCCGGTGCCTCGATCCGAATCGTTTGATTACCTGCCGCAAAGCCCGGAGTCAGTGACACAACCCCTGGATGCCTATGTCATTCGCCCGTAACATAGTCTCCAAGCACTCAGGAGCGGGTGAGGTTCACGACTGTCGCCGCGAGTGGTCAAGACTGAAAGGGCGACGAAGTATGTGAAGATCGACCGACTCAAGCCTTCAACTCATAAAGCCGCGTTCTCGCATACTCACGTACCTATTATCGCCAATAATGACATGGTCCAACACCGTGATTCCCAATAGCTTTCCGGCTTCTTGCAGGCGACGGGTCAGACGCACGTCGTCTGCGCTGGGTTCCGGATCTCCGCTAGGGTGGTTATGCGCCAAGATCATGGCCGCGGCACTGCGCCGAACGCCTTCACGAAATAACTCTCGGGGATGAACCAAAGATGCGTTGAGATGTCCGATTGATATCGTCTTCGTCTCAATAACCCTATGTCTGGTATCCAACAGGAAGGCGACAAATTCCTCCCGGGGCAGGTCGCGCATTCTGGGCAGACTCAACGCCGCCACATCAGCGGCACTGCGAATCCGAGGACGCTCTTCGACACTGTTGATCACCAGTCGCCGGCCCAACTCCAAAGCGGCCAACAGCCGCGCTGCCTTGGCGGGACCCACACCTTTGACTTGCATGATCTCTTCTACACTGGCATCGGCAAGCTGACGGAGATCTCGCCAGCGCACAAGCAACTCGTCGGCCAAGGCCAGACTCGATCGCTTCGCGGTACCCGTGTTCAAGACCAGTGCCAAAAGCTCGCGGCTACTCAAAGCCTGCGGCCCATGCGTCAACAGACGTTCCCGCGGCCGTTCCGCTTTGGGCATACGCGCGATGGTGGTCTCCATGGACACGATCACCCTTCGTATACCCTCACGGACACGCCGGTGTTACGACAACAAGTCTATTCCGAACTCGGTCAACATCATTCCCAATTTAGCCAGCGGCAAACCGACCACGTTGAAATAGCAGCCCTCGATACGCGTCACGAACAGACTCGCCAGCCCCTGAATGCCGTAGGCTCCCGCCTTGTCGGCATATTCCCCGCTGGCGATATACGCCTCTATCTCGGAGCGACGCAAGGATTTGAACTCTACCATGGTCACCTCATGATCCACCAAGGTCTTCGGTGAGCCTTTTCTCGTGGCGATCGCCACTGCGGTCACAACCCGATGGCGCTTACCGCTGAGCGCAGCAAGCATACGCCGGGCATGGTCTGCATCCCGTGGTTTGCCTAACACCGTATCTTGGTGCACCACAATTGTATCCGCCGCTATGACGACGGCATCGGGCACCATCCGGGAAACCGAATCCGCCTTCGCATCGGCAAGCTTCCGCGCCAAATCCACCGGGTCACTGCTGGCGTATTCGTCTTCTGACACTTGCGGGAGTATCACTCGAATAGGTACGCCCAAAGATGTCAACAGTTCACGACGGCGAGGCGAGGCGGAGGCTAATACGATTTCTGTGTCTGTAGGTGCTTTCAATAGCTACCTCCTGACGTCCATACACGCCAATCTCGCCATTGGTCCGCATCAAGTGTATCACCCGCCCGAAAAGCGCGCAAGTTCCTTGTGCCGCTGGTACGAAAGCGTGAAGCACCTTTTGATCCCGTTACGTCAATGTTCACCCGCAGATATCGGTCCGAATCGCGAAAGAGTCGATACGCTTTAATCACAGCTTCTTTCCAGCGCAGACTGACAATCACATGGATCACGTCGTTGCCTATCGATTGACGGATGTCAGTTAACGATGGTACCGCGGCTCCTCTTGGATGGGAATGGTAGACGCCCACGAAGTCGAGTCCTTTTTCTTCCATGATCCGGAAGGCGTGCTGTTGGGCCACGCCTTCCACAACGTAATGGTTCTTGGGGTCTGAAGCCACATTGGGCATGGGCATGACCATCGTCACGCGTCTTCCTTTCCCCGCCAACAATCCACAAGCCTCGCGGGGAAGCTCCCTCCGGCAATGTGACACCAGCTCTTTCAACAGGTTGCGAGGTATAATGAGGTTTGACAAAGGGCAGCCATCCCCCCATCACCTTATCCGTCAGCACTCATGAGCACCTCGGCTACTTCAGGTCTGGTGATCTGCGGCGGCGGCATCAGGTTATCCCGAAGCATGGCGCGCACTTTGCTCCCGCTGAGACTCACATGATCAGCCGCCGAGTGAGGACAAGTCTTGGAGCTGCACATCTGATCACATCGGCGACAGAAGAAGGCATGCTCGAATGCTAGGATCTGAATGCCCAACTCAAGAGGATGGAATTGAGAGAAGATGTCTTGTGCCGCATAGGTGCCATAGTAGTCACCCACTCCCGCGTGATCTCTGCCGACGATGAAATGAGTGCAACCGTAGTTGCGCCGACAAATAGCATGAAAGACGGCTTCGCGCGGACCCGCATAGCGCATAGCGGCCGGGAAGGCGGCCAGTATGACCCTGTGGGCGGGGTAATAGTGAGTCAAGATGACCTCATAGCTTTTGAAGCGGACTGCGGCACTGACATCATCCGCTTTGGTCTCTCCGACGAGTGGATGTAGCAGCAATCCGTCCACGATTTCCAAAGCGCATTTTTGGATATACTCATGAGCCCTATGGATCGGATTGCGCGTCTGAAAGCCGACCACGCTTCGCCAACCCCGTGAATCAAACTCCGCTCGCAGTTGCTTAGGTGTCTTTTCATAGTCCGAAAAGGCAGAAACCGGACGTCGAAAGAGGGTTATCGGACCCCCGATGAGCATGTCGGGCTGTCCGAAAAGGCGCGCCACGCCCGGATGAGCCGTATCCGTCGTGCCGTATACAGCCAGGGCTTCGCGCTGCTTATCGTAAGAGAAGACATCTTCAATTCTCATGATGGCGATGGCGGTTTCGCCGCAGACGAGAGCCACCTCTTCGTCCGGGCGCAGACCTGCCGCTTCTTGCCGAGGTACGGGCAATGTGACAGGTAACCCCAACAGTTCGCCGCCCGGCAAGCGCATGTTGTCTACCACGGCTTCGTACTGCAGGCGATTCATGAAACCCCGCAGAGGGCTCAACACTCCTGTGGCGATCATTACCAAATCCGAGACGGCATATGGACTCAGCTCTATGCGGCGCAGAGTCTGTGCTTTCGCCGCCGCCTGAAAGGCTGCTTCACCGTGTAGCTCACAGTCAACCAAGTCTCCCCCGTTTGGAACGGCCAAAGTCACTGCCCCCACCCTCTCATAGGACTCTGGAAGCATACTACGGACATATGACGGCAATGGTGCATGGTCCAGAGGCTTGCAAGCTCGCTGCCGATGAGGATATAGTAAATTGCCAGTGATCCACCAATACAGATGGAGGTGCCGAGTTGTTCCGAGTCATCATCCTGGGTTCAGGCCCGGCAGGCCTTACAGCCGCTTTGTACACCGCTCGGGCAAATCTGGAACCGCTAGTCCTTGAAGGTCATCTGCCCGGTGGACAGCTAACTTTGACCACCACTATAGAGAACTTCCCCGGCTTTCCCGAAGGTGTTGAGGCCTGGAGTCTGATGGGAGCCATGAGGCAACAGGCAGTTCGTTACGGTGCCCTTTGCCGGCCCGAAAGCGCCGTACGCGTAGATCTGACGAAGCGTCCCTTCGAGATAGAGACGGAAAAAGACATCTACCGATCCCAGGCCCTGATCATCGCCACGGGAGCTACGGCCCGAATGCTTGGTCTGGACGCAGAGAAAGCCCTGCTGGGCAAGGGCGTATCCACTTGTGCGACATGCGACGGGGCTTTTTTCCGCGATAGGTCGGTGGTGGTTGTCGGCGGCGGTGACTCGGCCTTGGAGGAAGCGATGTTTTTGACTCGCTTCGCATCAAGCGTAACCGTCGTCCATCGCCGTGATCAACTGCGAGCCACCAAACTTCTGCAAGATCGAGCTTTTGCCAACGAAAAGATCCAATTCATATGGAACAGCGTAATCAAAGACATCCTCGATCCCGCACAAGGCAAGGTGAGCGGGGTCGTGCTGGAGGACGTGAAGACCCATAGGACACGTTACCTACCTTGCGACGGTGTCTTCATCGCCATCGGGCACACCCCCAACACTGAACTGTTCGCCGGTCAACTGGAGCTGCAAGACGGCTATATAGTCACCAAAGGCGGCACCGGAACAAGTGTACCGGGAGTATTCGCCGCAGGAGACGTACAAGACAGGATCTATCGCCAAGCGGTCACGGCCGCCGGTTCAGGGTGTATGGCCGCTTTGGATTGCGAAAAATGGCTGACGGAGGTCGGTTATCTATGAGTCAAAGGCGGCAGAGCCCGAACTCGGAGTCTGCCGCCTCGCATACGCGGTTCTGTTATGTACATCAGGCGTCGAGCAATCGCTTCACACGCTCAGCCAAGGCTGCATAGCTTTCCTGCATGATCGAATTGGGTACCAAAGCGGCCGGTATCCCCTCATCGCTCATCATCCGGGCTTCCAACGTCAACGGTATTTGCCCGAGAAGCTCAACCCCCAACTCCTCTGCCAAGGCCCGGCCTCCGCCCTCACCGAAGATGGCGCTTTGTTCACCGCAATGAGGACAGACAAAGACAGACATGTTCTCCACCACGCCCAAAAGACGTTGGTTCGTCTTGAGCGCCATCTGCCCGGCTCTGCTGGCCACTCCGGCAGCCACGGCCTGAGGAGTGGTCACAAGGATCAAGTTGCTTTTGGGCAACAGCCGCACAACATCCAAGGCTACATCACCGGTTCCGGGCGGCAAATCCAAAAGCAGATAATCCAGCTCTCCCCAGTCTACATCCGAAAGAAACTGTTCAAGAATCTTGCTCAACATCGGGCCACGCCATATGACAGGGGTGTTGCCTTCGACAAAATTGCCGACGGATATAACCCTCATGCCATGCGCCTCGACAGGCACGATCTTCTCATCGCGTATAACGGGAGTGACATGCTCGACACCCATCATACGTGGGATACTGAAGCCATAAACGTCACAGTCGATGATACCGACTTTGTGGCCGGCATTGTGCAGAGCGACCGCCAAATTGACTGTCACCGTTGACTTACCGACTCCGCCTTTGCCGCTGGCGATGGCCAAGATCTGTGTAGCGGAATCTTGTCCGATCACGGTTTTGCTCTTCGAGGCTTTGGACAGACGCTCACGCTGTTGCGGACTCATCTCACCGAAATGCACGCGTTTTTTACCGTCACTCACCGATTAACCTCCCTAATACCACGCAGTAATCTCTACCCCGGTATAGTAATGCTTCAAAATACTCTTAAAATCAGCTCCGTGCCGGGCATAGGCATCCGCTCCGTACTGTGACATTCCAACGCCATGGCCGTTGCCTTGTTGGATAAAATGCACTTCCGAACCGCTTTCGAATACATCAAACCAGACCGAACGAAGCTGCAAGAGCTCGCGCAGATCGCGGCCGGTGACGTATTTGTCGCCCACCCTAACAATCTTGACCCGTCCCGACGGATAGCGCTCCACAATCTCAATCGTCTTCGACCTATTTGTCGCCGCAGTGCCCGCTGACGTCGCCGTGACCGCCGGGACGGACTGCACCGATTTCACCTTTGCCAAAAGATCCGCTTGTGACACCACATGCCGCACATCGCGATAAGGTGAGTTGGCCTGCACGGGATCCTTTACACTCCGCAGATACGGCACCCGTTGGGACCAGTAGTTTTCGGAGTCCTCGGTGACACCTCCGCTGTCAGAGTGGAACACGGCCAGGATCGGACGACCGGCATAGGTCATGATGAGTCCCCGTGTTTCATCGACGGCACTGCATATCCGACGCCACCGCCAGTAAAACTCCAGAAAACCCCACTGCCGCCTCAATGCATCTTCGGAAACCCAGGCCTGGTCAATGCGATGATCGGTGCTCAGCACCGCTCCCGGGCGACCGGGTACGTTCGGCCTGTTGTTCATCGTATAGATGGCATACGTTCTGGCGGCCACTGCCTGAGCTTTCAGCGCCTCGATATGAAACCCAGCTGGCATCTCGGCGGCCACGACTCCGCGCAGGTATTCCTCAAGATCCATGACCTGAATCCTTTGGGCGTCTTCGCGCCAGACTGCCACCTGCAGACCCGGAGAGGATTGATCGACCGGGCCGCGAAACCATCCGGCAAAAAAATACAAAGCGGTCAGGGCCAAAAGCACGTTGAGCATCCCGCGGGTTGAGCCCGGTATCGAGGTGTTTGGGACTCCCCGACTCCACGCATCTGCGACATACATCCGCCATCGGCGCCGCCAAGCGGCCAAACGGATGGCAACGACCGGTCTGACACCGAAAAAGCCCCACTGTCGGAGCACGAAAAACCGGCCTCCTCCCAGAAGCGTTGTAGAGCCTCACAAGACACTCCACATACTATTCCGCTATGACTCACCTATATGAACCACATGTTGATTTCTAGCGCTGTGAACTCCGAGGAGGGATTACCTCCGGGGCAAGGCCGCGCTCGGCCAATGATTCCGCAAGGGCTTCAGCTCGCTCACGTTCTATAAACGCTCCGGCCTGCAGCCGATAGACACCGTCACTGACCACGAACGCTTCAGGCGCGTATTCACGAAGCTTTTGCAGCGCCGTCTCAGCTTCTTCACGCACGGCAAAACTGCCCACCCGTACGCGCCACAACTCCGGCTGCTGTTCGGGCTGAACATCCGCCGGAGTCGGCCGCGGCACCTCGGGTGGCTCTACTGCCGGCCGGGGCTCTGAGTCTGAAGGGACGCTCACGCTTTCGGTAACAGACGGAGGGGAAGGGGAAGACGACTGTTTCGCATCGACGGCATCCGTAACGGCGG
>LFTP01000055.1:0-8008 GCA_001513395.1 Clostridia bacterium DTU080 | reverse complement strand
CCGCCGTATCCGCCGTCGTCACTTCCCTCACCTCGGGTTTTGTCAGAGTGCGTACGGTCATTTGTCCTATTTTGTACCCGAGAAACGTCATCGAAACCGCCACCAACCCCAAGGTCAGTACGGCCGTCAAGGGACTGGTCTTTTTTCTCCTGCGCCGCCCCCGTGTTTTCCTTGCCAAGTCGATCAGCCTCCAGTGAACGCAAGCACCCTAAGAGCTTTGCATGAAGATTACCACGCCGACAAAGCAGACTCCTTTAGGGTGCCGCAGTCTTCACTCGCTCCCAGGCACCTCGCACTTCCCCTACCAGATAGAGCGATCCGCATACGCAGAGAACATCATCAGGTCCCGATTCCGCCAATGCCTGCTGCATTGCGGCCCACGCATCATCGATCGCCCTTACTGACTCAAGATGCAAGTGCAGACTCTCGGCAATCCGCCCCACATGCTGAGCCAGCTCCTTGGGCCTCAAAGGGGCGGTGCGACTTGAGGCTGGCGCTGTGCAATACACGGCGGCAGCCTGCGGCAGCAAAGCCGATAGGACCTCGTCGACCTGCTTGTCTCCCATCATGCCCAAGATCAAAGCCCTACGCCGGTCCGCAAACAGTTGTCCGAGAGCGTCGGCCAAGGCGCGCGCTCCTTGGGCGTTGTGAGCACCGTCAAGCAACACAAAAGGAGATTCGTGAATCAGCTCAAGACGCCCCGGCCAGCGCACGGATTTCAAGGCCGCCCGTACGTGATTCTCACGGACCGGAAAGCCCTGCTCGGCGAGCAACTGGCAGGCCACCGCGGCCAAAGCGGCGTTTGAGATCTGATAACGGCCCAACATCCCGACCTGAACATCGCTCCAGTGTTCTCCGCGGCTGTCGAGATGGAAGCGGCCGCCGGTGAGATCCCACCCGAGAGCGGTAAAACGACTGTCACACCGATCGCTCTCCGCGTCCTGCTTGTCACGGACCCAGATCAGCGGTGATCCTTGAGCCCGTGCTTTTTCGGCGATCACTCGGGCGGCTTCCTCTTCTTGAGCTGCCGCCACTACGGGACGGCCAGGCTTGATGATCCCGGCCTTTTCACCGGCAATCTCTGCAAGCGTATGACCCAGCCTGTCCATATGATCCATGGCAATGGGAGTGATCACACTCAAGCAGGGATCGACGACGTTCGTGGAATCCCAACTTCCCCCCATTCCGACTTCGACCACCGCGACATCTACACGCCGGCGGGCGAAATAGGAGAAAGCCAGGACCGTGGCCACCTCGAACTCCGTCGGATGATCGCTGAGACGGGCCGTCTCGGCGATGACAGGTCGCACCTCGTCGACCAAGGAAAGCAACTCATCATCGGCAATGGGACGGCCCTGAAGCATCATCCGTTCGTTGTAGCGCACAAGATGCGGCGAGGTAAACAGCCCGGTCACAAGCCCGGCCTCCTGAAGGGCCCCGGCGATAAACCGCGCCGTCGATCCTTTGCCATTGGTACCGGCGATGTGTACCACAGGATAACGGGTGTGAGGCTCATCCAGCATTGACAGCATAACCCGCATTCGATCAAGCGTGGGACGGATGCCGAATCTCGTCAGGCTTGTCAAAAAAGCGAGAGCTTCTTCCACGGCTGTCTTACTCTCCATGGACTTCCTCCCATCTTCCCCGCCGGGATCGATCAGCACAACTCAGCGATGGCCGCCTCCAGCTTCGCTTTGCGATCTTGCAGCTCGCTCAGTTGTCGGCGTGCTCCATCCACGACCGCTGCCGGTGCCTTGTTCACAAAGCCCGGGTTGTTCAAGCGAGCCTCCGTACGCCTGAGATGCTCATTCACCTCAGCGAGCTCTCTTTCGAGACGGGCGATCTCCTCTTCCAAGTCGACCAAACCGGCCAACGGCAAGAAGACCTCGACCCCGCCGGCCACCGCAGTCATAGCCTGATCCGGCTTAGGCGCATCGGCATCCCTAACGGTGAGCTCCGAAAGACGTGCCAGATTGATCAGTATCCGTTCGTTGGCCGACAAGACGGCCGCCTTTTTGTCATCGGCCAGGATGATCGCCGGAATGGCTCTGTCCAACGGTACCGTCTTTTCGGAACGTATATTGCGGATGGCCCGCACTATTTCCATCAGCATCTCCATCTGTTCTACCGCTTCGCCGTCTTCCCACTCGGGGACTTCAGTCGGCCACGTAGTCTCCATGATCGACTCACCTTCGTGAGGAAGATGCTGCCATATCTCCTCAGTGACGAAGGGCATGAAGGGATGGAGCAATTCCATGGTACGTAAAAGCACCTGGCATAGGACGTTTTGAGCTGCATAGCGACTTTCTTCTCCGTGTCTTCCGTACAAGCGCGGCTTTATGGCTTCGATGTACCAGTCGCACACTTCGCTCCACATGAAATCATACAAGGTCCGTGCCGCTTCGCCGAAATCATAGCGGGAGAGGTGACGACTCACTTCGCGAGCAGCGCTGTTCAAACGCGCCAAGATCCAGCGATCCTCAAGCTGAAGCGAAAGATCGGTCAATGGCTTATCGGCAGGCTGAAAACCCTGCATGTTCATCAGAGCAAAACGGGACGCGTTCCAGATCTTGTTCACGAAGTTGCGGCTGGCCTCGGTTCGCTTCGGATGATAGCGGGTGTCATTACCCGGAGCCACTCCGGTGAGCAGTGTGAAACGCAAAGCGTCGGCGCCGTACTCATCGATCACCTCAAGCGGATCCACGCCGTTGCCCAGTGACTTACTCATTTTACGTCCCAAGGCATCCCGCACCAGACCGTGGACCAGGACCTCGTGAAAAGGTTTCTGTCCCGTATGCTCCAAAGCGGAGAAGATCATGCGGGCCACCCAGAAATAGATGATGTCATAGGCTGTGACCAAGACCGTAGTCGGATAAAACTGAGCCAGATCATCCGTCTCATCCGGCCAACCCAAGGTGGAAAACGGCCAAAGAGCGGAGCTGAACCACGTATCGAGCACGTCAGGATCCTGCTCGATCCGACTGTCAGCACACTCGGGGCACCTATCGGGATCCTCCTTCGCGGCGAACTGCTTTCCGCAAGCCTGGCATGTCCAGACCGGGATCCGATGACCCCACCACAACTGACGTGATATACACCAGTCGCGGATGTTTTCCATCCATTGCAGATACTGCTTGGCAAAGCGCTCCGGAACAAAACGGATCTCGCCCCGCCTCACGGCCTCGATAGCGGGTTCGGCCAAGGGTTTCATCCGTACAAACCACTGTTTGGAGATCAGCGGTTCCACCACCGTACCGCAACGATAGCAATGACCCACGGCATGGCGATAATCATCGACCTTCTCCAGCAGGCCCTGCTCTTGCAGATCGGCTACAACCTGCTGGCGACACGCATAGCGGTCAAGGCCGGCGTAGGCTCCGGCCTCAGCGGTCATGCGACCGTCTTGACCGATCACCTGGATACGAAGCAACCCGTGTCGTTCTCCGATCTCGTAGTCATTCGGGTCGTGAGCCGGCGTCACCTTGACCGCGCCCGTGCCGAAGGAGGGATCCACATACTCATCGGCGACAAGCGGAATCTCGCGGTTCATCAAAGGAAGAATCACGTGTTCGCCGACCAGTGTCACGTAGCGTTCATCGTTCGGATGAACGGCTACCGCCGTGTCGCCGAGCATGGTCTCGGGGCGGGTAGTGGCCACCGTCACATACCCCTGACCTGAGACCAAGGGATAGCGAATATGCCACAGATGGCCGTCCACTTCCTCGTGCTCAACTTCCAGATCGGAAAGAGTCGTGTTGCACGCCGGACACCAATTGACGATATAGCTTCCTTGGTAGATGAGGCCCCGTTCGTACAGGCGGACAAACACCTCACGTACGGCTCTGGAGCAACCTTCATCCATCGTGAAACGCTCCCGTTGCCAGTCAAGGGCACAGCCCAAAGTCTTCAGTTGCTCCACGATGTTGGCGTGGTAATGCTCTTTCCACTGCCAGACACGCTCCAGGAAACGCTCGCGCCCCAAATCATGACGGGTTAGGTTCTCTTCTTTACGCAGATGCTCTTCCACCTTGATCTGTGTGGCTATACCCGCATGGTCCGTCCCCGGCAACCACAGGGCGTCATACCCCATCATCCGATGCCAACGCAACAAAACGTCCTGCAACGTGTTGTTGAGGGCATGCCCCATGTGCAACGAACCCGTGACGTTCGGAGGCGGAATGACCATACTGAATTTGGATCGTCCGGGTCGGGCCTCAGCATGGAAGTAACCCTTCTCCTCCCAAAACTGATACCATTTTCTTTCCACTGCCTTAGGATCATACACCTTAGGCAGCTCCTCAGCTGCAGTCGAGGAAAAGCTGCGTTGCGCCATCGGCGCCCCCTCCTTTGCGACATGCCTGATATCAGATACGAAAACAAAAACGCGCCCTCGTTTAAGGACGCGTGAATCCGCGCGGTACCACCTTAGTTCCTCTGACGTCCCTCGATGGGGCCAAAGGCACTTTTTGACACGCGATAACGGGCGTAACCCGGCCTACTCGGAAATAGACTGCTCCAGGGCGACCTTCACGACCTCTCCGGGCTGCCTCTCAGCCGTGAGCAACCTCTCTGTCTCGGAGTTGAGCCGCTACTCCTCCCCTTCATCACAGGCGTCTCGATCGATTTTATCACATAATACAATCCGTGCTTCAGGCTGTCAAGCGTTTACGCCGTCACCGATCGCCCCAGCAAAATCACCAGCAATACATAGCCTACCAGCCAGACGGCGGCCAATATGGCCCTCTGTCTGACAGGCAATCTCCGTCTCCGAGAGCGGGACATGTACGATGTTTCGACGTCCGTTTCGAGCCGCGGCCTCTGACAAAAACTCAACGCTCTGCCTTTTCCCAGTGCCCCAACAAAAAGCGCGCCTGAGACCGCTGTCGACAAGGCATGTGGCAAGAATTCGCCGTAAAGGATCCAGGCCCACAGGCTGCTTAACATGCGGGCAAGAGCATCCACGGCCACAACCTGACAAAAACGACGCCCTTCGGGAAGACGACGCCTTGATGAAGCCAAATACCAGCATCCAACATATTCGATGGTGAAAAACAACACCACTGACGGAGCCCACAAAAGGCGTCCGGCCCGCACGGCGCCGTGCTCAGGCTGCCATTCCGCCGCTCCCAGTGAACCAATGATCAATCCGACCGCCAGACCCGGAGCCAAGACGTCGAGCAAGGCCTCAAAGCGTATTCCGCGGCGCTCGGCATATGAGCGAGTGTAGAGCATGCCGGCTACAAAAGCCGGCACATAGCTCAATCCGCCGGCGGATATCCGCAGAATCTCGCTCGGATGCCTCAAGTAGTAACCGAGGTCAGGCAGGATGTAGCCCATCCTGCCTGTAACCAGACTTAACAGCATCAAACGTATGGCCAGCTCAACGATTAATTCGGTTTCCATCCGCCGCCGTCGCGCCTGCGCCGAGGACAAGCCGGTACCGATCAAGAAAGCCATTGCCAATGCGGTGCCGTACTTGAAGAAAGAAATTGGCCCTATACGCAACAGCTCACCGTGCATCTACTGACTCTACTCCAAACCCAATCGTTCGCGCAGCAATTGATTGACCCGCTTAGGATTGGCCTGGCCTCGAGTCGCTTTCATCACCTGACCGACCAAAAAGCCGACCGCGGTCACCTTACCGCCCTTTATGGTCTCCACCACGTCGGGATGCTCTTCGATAACCTGAGCAACCAGGTTGTCGAGTTGTTCGGTATCACTGATCTGCTCGAAGCCTTTTTCTGCCACGATCTCTTCGGGCGAACGACCGGTGTTGTACATGATCTCCAAGACCTCTTTGCCGTTGGCGGCGCTGATACGCTCCTGTTTGACCATGAGCAGTAGCCGGGCAAAGCCTTCGGGGGTAATAGGGGCCGAAAGCATAGCCTCGTCCGTATCCTCGCCCGATTCCTTGAGCAGGCGCAAAAGCTCGCCCATGATCCAGTTACTGACCATCTTGCTGTCTTTGCAGTGCGCCGCTGCCGCCTCATAGAAGTCCGCCACCGGACGGGAAGCTGTAAGGACGGCGGCATCATAGGCCGGCAGTCCGTATTGACTGACAAAACGAGCCTCACGCGCCTCAGGAAGCTCGGGCAGCTCCTGACACCATTTTTGGATTTGATCTTCATCCAGCACCAAAGGCAGGACGTCGGCATCCGGGAAGTAACGGTAATCGTCAGCGTGCTCTTTTTCGCGCTGGACATGCGTACGCCCGGTAGCGTCATTCCATCCGGCCGTCACCTTCACGGCCGGCATATCAGGGGTCCACACACCTTCCAGGTATTCCAAATACTGACGCTCTGCCTCGTAATTGATGGCTCTCTCCAGG
Organism: Clostridia bacterium DTU080; assembly: GCA_001513395.1. Lineage (GTDB taxonomy): Bacteria > Bacillota > Limnochordia > DTU080 > DTU080 > DTU080. The sequence continues at coordinate 1,680 of LFTP01000055.1, read as the reverse complement.
GATCTGAAGGAGTTCAAGTTCTTGACCTCCACGATAGGCGTGCGGATCGATCGTCCCTGATCATGGATGTTCAGATTAATGTTGGCGTCACAACGCAGCGATCCTTCCTGCATCTTGCAGTCGGAGACCTCGATGTAGCGCAGAAGGGTTCGTAGACGCTCCATAAACAGCCGCGCTTCCTCACCTGAGCGCATATCAGGTTGGGTTACGATCTCAATGAGCGCCACTCCGCCGCGGTTGTAGTCGATCAGCGAATACTCCGAGTCCCGCAGACTCTCTCCGGAGTGGACGGATTTGCCCGCCTCCTCTTCAATGTGCACCTGCTTGATCCTCACGGTCTTTCGTTGGCCGTCGACCATGTATTCGACGGTGCCGTTCGTGCACAGCGGCCGGTAAAACTGAGACACCTGATAGGCCTTCGGAAGATCCGGGTAAAAATACTGTTTGCGATCGAAGCTACTGACCAAGGAGATATTGCATCCCAGAGCCAATCCGGCCTTGGCCGCATACTCGACAACCTTTTCATTGAGCACCGGCAATGTGCCGGGCAGACCCAAGCATATGGGACAGACCTGGGTGTTGGGGGTGGCGCCAAAAGCCGTGGAGCAACCACAGAAAACCTTGGACTCGGTCAAAAGCTCGGCGTGAACTTCAAGACCGACAATCACCTCATAAGATGCCTCACTCACGAGAGGACCTCCCTTCTGGGTATAGGGGCGCTACTCCCGCGGCTTGCTCATAGGTGTATGCCGCCGTCAGCAAGCGCTCTTCACGAAGAGGGGGAGCAATCAACTGCAACCCCACTGGCATACCCTCCACGGTGCCGCACGGAAGGCTTAGCGCCGGCAATCCGGCCAAGCTGGCTGCCAGTGTGCACCCGTGCTGACGATGCGTGTGATACAAATCATCCGTCCCGGGATCTTTACCGGCCAAGGTCGGTGCAGTCGGTGTCACAATCAGATCACAGCGCGAGAAGGCCTGGGAAAATGATTTCACGACCAGAGTCCGAACCTGAGCCGCTTTGAGATAGTAATCCTGGTACTGTCCGGCTGACAGGACATAGGTGCCCATGAGAATGGCTCGCTTGACCCCGGGTCCGAAGGCCTCTCCCCTAGTGTGGGCAAACATGGTGAAGCTGTCGGGAGCGTTTGCACTGCGGTGTCCGTAACGCACGCCGTCCAGGCGCGCTAAGTTGGAGCTGAGTTCAGCGGCCAAAATAACGCTGTAGGCGGCCAGAGCATCCTCACGAGGAAACAGCGATACTTCCTCTACCCGAGCGCCTTGGTCCTCAAACCGACGAGCCGCCTGAATCACGAGATCCGCGATCCGAGGATCGACACCGTCGGCCAGATACTCCCGCGGTAAGCCGACAACCATCCCTTGTACACCGGCCTCCAGAGCCTGCGTATAGTCAGGTGTCTCACCGCTGCGAGACGTGGGATCCATGGGATCCGCTCCGGCCAACAAGTTTAACATGAGCGCGCAGTCCCGTACATCTCGCGTCATGGGTCCTATTTGATCGAAAGAGGAGGCCGAAGCCACAAGCCCGTAGCGAGATACGAGCCCATATGTAGGCTTCAGTCCGACCAGTCCGCAAAGCGCGGCCGGATGACGCAAAGATCCGCCGGTATCACCCGCTATAGCTAGCACCGCCTCGCCGGCGGCCACCGCGGCGGCCGC
>LFTP01000292.1 GCA_001513395.1 Clostridia bacterium DTU080 | reverse complement strand
CCCTTCCTCCATACCCTATCTCATTTAGTTTCATCCTCCAAGTCTGTTAGGGGGCCTAAGAGCAATGACCGGCGCCCGGCGCGATGGCCCCGCTATCGGGGCGTGTCGAACACCCCCCGGCGTCGAATCAGTGAAGGAAAGCAGTCCGGTGGAGCGAAACCGGACAGTGGCAAGAATTAGGAGACGGCACAGGAGGGTACATAGATCATGGTCGATGAACGCATTCAACGGGACCGTGAGGAAGCTTTGGCTCTGCTCAGACCGACCTCGAAAGAGCTGGAACACGGACTGGCACTGCATGAGGAAGCGTTGGTCATTGAGTCCTACGGGTTTGCTCCTCGCGCCGCCGTAGATACGGAAGTGCTCAGGCAGGCGACTGAAGAGGGGGCATCCTACTATGAATTGTGGGACCTCAGAGAAGACATGTATATGACCCGGCAGGTGACAGACGACTTCGAGCGTGAGAGATTCATCGAGGCGTGGGAAGCGGCCGGGGTGGATTGCATTTTCCAAAACGCCGGTGAGGAGTATCAGGATCCGGTTCGGATCATGAAGCGCCTGGCCCGTTATACCTACGTGACGGACTTCATGCGTGACTTTGTCGTCAGGGCCGCTCATCCGGATGACATCGAACAAGCCTGCAAAGATGGCAAGCGCAGCCTGTACATGTCCTCCAACGGCATCCCTCTGCCGCAAAGGTGGACATCCGTCGAGGAGGAATTGGGGCTGCTTAAGATCTTCTACCAACTGGGCATCCGCATGATGCATCTGACGTACAACCGCCGCAACATGATCGGCGACGGATGTGCCGAGGAATCCAACGCCGGACTTAGTGATTTCGGCCGAGCCGTCGTCAAAGAGATGAATCGCTTGGGGATCATTGTCGACGTAGCTCACAGCGGCGAGAAGACTTCCTTGGAGGCGGCCCGCTTGTCCGATCGGCCAGTGGTGGCCAGCCACTCAGGGGCCAGGGCCCTGAATGATCACTTCCGCTGTAAGAGCGATGAGCTGATTAAAGCTATCTGCGATACCGGAGGCTACATCGGGGTCTGCTGCATACCGCGCTTTTTGGGCCGCACGAGGGACATCGTTGCGTTCCTGGATCATATTGACTATCTCGTAAAACGTTTCGGGGCCGATCATGTGGCCATCGGTACGGATATCGCCTATCAGTCTCCCGGGCGTCCGACAACCGAAAAGAAAGCGCCGCTTCCGAGACGGAAGTATCGTCCGCGCTGGGAAGGTTACTGGCCGGACAGTGCATCCCGCCAAGTCGCGGATCCGGCTATCAAGGAGCGGGAAGGCAAGGAACTGTCCTGGACGAACTGGCCGCTTTTCACGGTAGGCATGGTGCAACGGGGACACTCAGACGAAGATATCCGTAAGATTCTCGGGGGTAACGTATTGCGAGTAGCCAAGGCACATTTTGACTGAACGTTGCGCTTGACTCCGGGAGGACGTTGCTCATGGCTCAAGTGTCGTCCACCCTTGTTGCCGGCGTCTTCGGCGACATGGGTGGACCTCGGAGATGACGCAGCGTTTGAGTATTCAGATACAAATACTCCTGATGTGCAACGTCAAATCCGTTTGGGAGGATGGTGAGGAGGAATGAAACGAATAACACTGTGGAGTGTTGTTGTCATCTTAATGATCGCCATGAACACGGTTATCTGTGCCCACGGGCAGAAGATAGTGCATCAGTCGACTGCCGGGCACGGTGCCAATTGGCTGGCTTGGTTGCAGGAGATGGCCCCGATTTTTGAGGAGAGAACAGGGATCGAAGTTGAGGTCATTCAAACGGCGGGCTCCTACGGCGATGTTTTGTTGGCGGCCATCGCTGCGGGAGTGGCGCCGGATGTGACCGATCTGATCATCTCCACGGCCGGACCCTTTGTCGAAAAAGGGCTGGTGGAGGATCTGCGCTCCTACTTCGACCGGGACGGGCTCGATGAGTCGAGATGGCCTCCCGTAGCCATCCAGGGCAATACGACCGCCGACGGTCGTCTCTGGCGGATGCCCGCCGAGTTGAGCACGGCGGTGACCTATTTCAATGCAGACATGTTCCGCGCCGCCGGGTTGGCTACTCCGAAGGAGTTGGGGCAGAACTGGACTTGGGAGACTCTGCTCACCGCGGCCCGGCGGCTGACTGTTGACCTTGATGGAGACGGGATTCAGGATCAGTATGGTGTATCCGCCTTCAACCTGACCCGCTGGCAGACCATGGTTAGGCAGGCCGGAGGAAGCCTGTTCGATCGCGATTTGCTTCCGACCAGAAGTCACATTAACACTCCTCCCGTATTGGAAGCGACGCGTTTTCGCCTGCAGTTTTCCCAAGAAGGTCTGTTGGGCGGAGGAGGAACCTGGGAAGGCCGGTCGGCCATGACGTTTGCCGTGCCGGGAAACATCCCGAGTTATCAGAATGTGATGTTTGAATGGGATGTGGCCGTCAAGCCCCGGGGACCCGTCAACCGGGCTTCGAGTGTCAATGCTAACGGTTTTCAGATTCTGGCCGACAGCAAGAACAAAGAGGCCGCCTGGGAATGGATCAAGTTCCTGACCGGTGACCAGGACAGCCAGGCCGCTTTAGTCAGGCACACGGGCAGACCACCGGCCTACATGCCGGTCTTGCTGCGCTACGGCCGTGTCGTCGAGGGGATGCGATTGCCGGCCAACTGGATGGCTTTCATCGAGACCGCCATCTCGCCGGACGCTTGCACCCCTTATATGATCTCCGATCCCCAGATCGATAGCACGATCAATCGCATGATGGCCACGGTGTGGTCGGGGGTCGCGGCGCCTGAATCGGTCTTGGAGACTCTGGATCGCATGGTCAACAATATGTTGCAACAGAACCAGTAAGCCTGAAGGGTGGCGCTGGCCATGAAGGATGAACGCATCGAGAAAGCCTGGCAAGAGGCCCTCAGTATTCTCAAACCGACAACCAAGGAACTGGAACACGGACTGGCATTGCACGCCGATGCTTTTGTCTGTGAATCGTACGGGTTTGCGCCTCGATCCGCCGTTGACCAAGAAGTGATTCGACAGGCGCTGGAGGAAGGCGCCTCGGCCATGGAACTGCAGGATCTGTCCGAAGACATGTCGATGACTCGCCATGTGACCGACGTCCATGAACGGGAAAGATACATTGAAGCTTGGAAAGTCTCCGGGGTGAACTGCATCTTGCAAAACGCCGGGGAAGAACTGCAGGATCCCGTGCAGGTCATGAAACGTCTGGCCCGCTTCACCTATGTGACGGATTTCATGCGTGACTTCGTCGTACGGGCCGCACATCCCGATGATATCGTCCGGGCTTACAAAGAGGGCAAGCGCTGTCTTTATATGTCCTCCAACGGCATTCCTCTGCCGCAAAGATGGACGTCAGTCGACGAAGAGCTGGGGCTGCTCAGGGTCTTTTTCCAACTCGGCGTTCGCATGATGCATCTGACGTACAACCGGCGCAACATGATCGGCGACGGCTGTGCGGAAAGGTCAGATGCCGGGCTCAGTGATTTCGGAAGAGCCGTCGTCCGGGAGATGAACCGTGTAGGAATCATCGTCGACGTGGCTCACAGCGGTGAGCGGACCTCTTTGGAAGCGGCCAGAATATCTGAACGGCCCGTGGTGGCCAGTCACTCGGCGGCCCGGGCGCTGAATGATCACTTCCGTGGCAAAAGCGATGAAGTGATCACAGCGATCGCGGACAGCGGAGGCTACATCGGGGTCTGCTGCATTCCGCGTTTTTTGGGACGGACGAGGGATATCGTAGCTTTTTTGGATCATATTGACTACCTCGTCAAGCGCTTCGGCGCCGATCATGTGGCCATCGGCACGGATATCGCCTATCGCTCCCCCGGGCCTCCCGATAGCAACACCCCGTCGGTAGCCCGACCCAAGCAACGGCCGCGCTGGGAAGCCTACTGGCCCGACAGTGCTTCACGTGTTGCAGACCCGGTGATCAAGGCTCGTGAAGGTCAGGGACTTGTTTGGACCAACTGGCCCCTTTTCACGGTAGGTATGGTGCAGCGGGGACATTCTGACGAGGACATTCGCAAGATCCTCGGCGGCAATGTCTTGCGGGTGGCCAGGGCGGTCTGGCCTGATTAACAGCGAATTAATCGAAACGGCGCAGGGTGGGTGGCATCTGTCCGGCCCCGTGCCGAACTTAGGTAGCAGGAGCGTGCTGAAGTGGGAAAGTCAGTGAAAATCGACGGCGAGAGATTGCTTGAGGGATTGCGCTTGGGCTGTTCTTGGTTGACCGATGTAGCCCAGATGCAAAGCGATGAACTGAGAGATGAAAAAAACAGCCAGCGGCTGCGTCACGACCACTGGTATGGAGCCATTCGCGGTGAATACATCGCCGCTGATCGGCAGTGGGACTTCTTTTGTCCGATTTGGCACACCGGGCAGGCTATCAAGGCTCTTGTCATGGCCCATCGCGTTCTCGGAGACGAGGTTTTGCTCACGGCCGCCAAGCGGGGTGCGGAGTTCATCGGAAACAATCGGATCAGCGATCCGGATCGGGATGACTACGGCCTTATTCTTGGCTTTGAGGACGTCGGCGATGGGGTCAACACGTCAGCGGTGTTGGAGTCACTTGACGGTCTTTTTTACTTGAGCGAAGCCACCGGAGATGATACATATCGGGATTGGGCCATAGATGCCTTGGCCTGGGTGGCACGGAAGATGTATCTGCCGGGACAGGGGCTTTTCATGGATCTTTTTTCCACCGCGACCTGGAAGCCAGAACCTTCGCATTGGGCAAACAGGCAACCCTATCCGGGACGTCCGCTGATTGACGATGGAGTCTTTTTGAAGGGCTATCGGCTGACGGGGAATGAGGGATGGAGAGATCTTTTCTACGAGGTCGCGGAGCGCCTCTTGGAGGAAGAAGAACCGGCCGGCAACTGGATTCGCTTTATCCCTTGCAATAAGGCCACCGGCTACATCCATCCCAGACAGGCCTACTGGTGGGGTCGGCCGATGTTGATGGCCTATAGCGACAGCGGGGATGAACGCTATCTGGAGTGTGCGAAACGGTCGGGTCGTTGGTACATGAAGGCACAGCGACGTGACGGCGGTTTGTTCCGAGGCACCTATATTGATTTCACCACGGACTCGTTCGGACACGCCACCAGCGGCATCGCCTGTGCGGCCGTTCTTTGGCTGGAACTCTATCAGATCACTGGGGAGGGCATGTGGCTCGAACCCACCGGACTCGCTCTGAAGCACTGTCTACGCATGCAGTTTACGAATCCGACGGATCCCAATCTGCGGGGTGCCGTTCTTGAGAAGGTGTTGCCACCCGACGGGACGGATCGCCTGCCGTATCGTGTGCGTGATCTGGGTACGATCTTTTTCTGTCAGGCCGCGGCTTTGGCTTTAGAATCAGGAGTGATTGAGTAGGATGGCACTTGGGTAAGCGCCATCCTGCTCGATCCACATCGGTGGCGGGGCTTCTTTAGGACCCGGAAGGTGGGCAGGCCGGGCGCATAGAAGGGTGACAACCCTTCTATTGCACCCGGCTGAGCCACTTTTCTCCGGCTTCCTTCCAGCGGGCGTAATTGGGCGAAAGCCTCGGAGCATCGCTGTCCAGCTGCGGCACGAGTCTGCCGCCTTGTCCCCGAGGGTCTCCCCGGCGCTCATTGATCTCAGCCAGGCGGTTACGCCACAAAGCCATACGGTCGGCCACGGCGGGATCTGTGGCCAGATTCTTAGACTCATAGGGATCGCTTTGGAGATCGAAGAACTGCTCCTCACCGGTATGGTGAAACCAGATATACTTCTCTCGCCCGTCGGTAACGTATTGCATACCTGTCTCTCGGGTGTAGCAATGGGTGTACTCGCCCTGGATGAACTCGCGCCATTCAGTTGTCTCATCTCTGAGTAGGGGCCAGAGACTTGTTCCGTCGACGGACTCAGGAATCTCACAACCTGCCCCGTCCAGTATGGTCGGCATGACATCCCGCAGCTCAATCGGCTCGGTACGCACTTGTCCCGTCTGGATGTTCCACGACTTCGGCCACCGTATAACAAAGGGAATACGGGCCGAGCCTTCATAGGCGTACGACTTGCGCCAATGGTAGTGATCGCCGAGCATGTCACCGTGATCAGTAGTGAATATGACAAGAGTATTGGCGTAGGATCTGGGTTGCATCCTTCTGTACTCCAAGAAAAGGCGTCCCAGCTGATGATCCAAAAAGGTGATGTTGCCGTAGTAGCCCGCCCGGGCCCGTCGGATCTCCTCGGGTTTCAGCCGGGTTCTTGGCGCGTCTACGTCGTCGACTCGGCGGGCGAAATCATCGGCCCAGTCTCCGATGACCGGCTCCGGTAAGTCCGGGCGATTCAGATACATATGGAAGTACTCCGCCGGAGGATCAAACGGGGTGTGGGGGCGTATGTACGATAGCCATAGGAAAAACGGTCTTGTGGGATCTCGTCTTTCAATAAAGCGGATAGCCTCTGAGGTGGCCCAGTAGGTAATGTGGAGATGCTCCGGCAGATTACTCGGTCTGGCCACCCAGCTATTGGGGCTGATGCCGTGACCTCGGTAACTGTAGAGTCCGCCGGAGTGCAATTCGAGCCATTTTTCATAGTCAGCTGATATGGTCCCTTGAGAGAATCCGTATAAAGCCCGCGCCGGGCTTTGTCCCATGTGCCCGATAACACCCGTGTGGTAGCCGGCACGGGTCAACTCCTCAGGGAGTGTGGTCGGGAACTTGAGGAAGTCTGAACCGGCGGACATCAGGCGTCCGTGGTTCCATTGGTCCATGCCCGTCAATATGGCGGCGCGCGCCGGCATGCATGTAGGTACGGCAGAGTAGGCGTGACAGAAGCGAGCACCCTCTGCCGCCAGTTGGTCGAGGTTGGGAGTCTCTATGACAGGGTTTCGTCCTTCACAGGCCAAGCAATCGGCTCGGAATTGGTCTGCCGTGATCAGGATCACGTTGGGTAGAGGCAACGATGACAAAGACTTTCCCTCCCTTGTGATGCTAATGGTTGAATGTGCCTGGAAGTCGGGTCTGCGGGAGTGATTGAGGCGGTGCGCTCACACAAGCTCTTTTTTGAAGTTTCCGGGACGGAAAATGGATTCCTGCAAGCGGAATCTGAGTGCTTTAATCCCCTTGAGATCTGTTGAGTGCCTTGAACGGCATAGTGTTCAAATAAGACCGATAAATCCGGAGGGATCGTGTGCAGCTCGTAGAACGAAGAGACTGTACGCATAGTCACGGCGGCATTTTGAGTGTGAAAAGACCCAAAGTGGGAGGGGCTGGAAGTGGGCCGAGTGTTCTCATATCTGCGAGCGGCATTAACTGTGGTCCTTGTGTTTGTTTGTGTATCAGCCCAAGCAACAGAGCGGTTAAGTCTGCTCATTCGCAACGTCGGCATGGATGACCTGCGCGTGGCACTGGATGCTTATACGGCCAAGACCGGCATTGAGGTCGATATCATCCAAGCTAGAAACTGGCCGGATGTGATCGACAAGGCTGTCGTCTATTCCGCCGGAGGTATCGCTCCGGATCTAGTCTACGGCGATAACGTGCGCCTGTCACAACTGGCATATGCCGGACTGTTGCTCGATCTTGATGAGCGCGTCAAGCGCTCGGGACAGCTGAACCGGATGCCGGATCCGGTCATATCTGCCTTCCGGACCTTGTTCCCGAGACATGGGTTGTACAGCCTGCCGACGGCTTTGAGTAATCGAGCGGTTTTGTACAACGCTGATGCTTTTGACGATGCGGGACTGAGTCATCCGCCGGTGGA
>LFTP01000002.1 GCA_001513395.1 Clostridia bacterium DTU080 | reverse complement strand
GTACGGTTCTGTGAGAGGGCTGACGCTCGCCTGATCAGCGAGCGTCACCCTACTCGATATTGGTGAGTAAGCTCTTCGAGTCTATAGTTCGCGCCTACCTCTCGGTGGCGACCCGTGTTTCCATACCTTCCGGTATATCGCTCTTCAGACTCCGCCGCCAGGCAACGACTGCTAAGCCCACGAGCAAGGGTATGAGAGGTACTGTGTACAGCGGCCAGGAGGCGACTCGCACTGAACGAATCACTCTCTCGCTACCGGGGACAACCTCTCCGTTAAGATCGATGAGACGCATTACGTATTTGCCTTTTGCTTCAAGGTCAATTTTGAACGCCTCAAATGTCGGTTCGCGGTCGCTGTCTTCCGTGACTTCGACGATGCTATACCCGAGAGCGTAACCCGGTGTCTGTTCTACGTAATAAGGTTTGCGCTCGATGGTTTGGATGACCTCACCGTCTTTGAGTATCTGGATCTTGGCATCTACGATCTCTTTGGTGTGTACCCACATCCATGCGCTGCGAGTACCCAAGCCTTCCAGCGGCTTGTGCAGACTTGACATCTTCAGATACTGGTACTGGTTGTACTCGAGTTCATGTGAGGGTTTCAGATAGAACGTACGTCTGCCCTCCAAGTAGAGGACGTGACTATTGTCATCCGACAATACGGGTCGGGTCCATTTGCTTTCAGGAATGATCTCATAGCCAACGCCGGCACGTCGAGGTGCGAAGACCACCAGATTCTTTTGCGTCTCCGGAACAACTTCACCGTTAGGATCAACAAGACGAATCCGATATTTTCCCTCGGGCAGTTCAAAGACAAAAGCCTCCACCGGACTGGTCACATATAGCTTCGGAGCTTCCGGTTGCTGAGGAGAGGCGGGTATCTCTTCAGGTTTGGCGTACTCACCTGTCTTGCGAACCCGCTCCAGGAGCTTGTCCATCTTTTCTTGCCATTTCGACTGTGCATCGTAGTACGCTGACACGGCATCGTAGTAGTCGTCTTGTAGTTTTTCATAGCGCTCGAAGGCTTCGTGAGCCTCAGGACCGGTTATGAGTTCTACCCTGCCGTAGTAGCCCTCGGGATAGGAGTAGACGTAGGGGATCTTTTCCACGGTCTTGAACACCGTATTCCCTTTGAGAATCTCAAGTGTGCCGTCTACTTCTTCCTTGGTGCCAAACCAGTCGGCCATATACTCCTGAGTTATTTCCCAAAAATAGATCTCCGAGCGCAAACTATTCATGATATTGGTCTCATCTGCGAGCAGATAGATGGTGTCGACTTGGCGCGGAGCAAAACTGCCTCCGAATTCTTTGCCCGTCCAAGGGCTCAGACTCCAGACAAACTGATGTTCCTTTTTCGGGGTTCCCTGTCCTTGCTTAACCTCTTGAGGAACCTGGGTGAGAGCTTCGCTCGGGTCGGCAGCCCAGACTAAACCGACTGCCAACACAGCTATGAGCAAAGAGCCAAGTAGCGAGACTATGGGGCGCTTCATCGCTTAACCCCCCTACGATCGAAGATGGTGACCGCGGCTCCAAGCAGAACCGTCGTGTAGATCAAGGATGAGACGACGCTCACTAAATACTGTCCGATGTTCCCCTGGCTTACCGCCACCATGCCCCTTACGAAATAAGCAAGGGGAGAAATCCACTGGACCAAAACGTTGACGTTATCGAGCACCAGGCGAGTGTAGATGAGCAGAGTAGTCAAGTTCTTCCCCGGCAACGACATGATCAGGCTGTGAGCTCCCCAGAAGATCACGAAAGAGAGCACTAGTGAAATAAACAGGATCACAGCGAAGATTGTTCGTTTGGCCGCGGCAGACAAAAAGATCCCGAAAGAGATCATACACGATGCGAGGAAAACGGACAGAACAAACAACCCAAAGAAGTTGCCTGAGAATCCTAAGTTCGTGAACTGCGAAAGCAAGAAGAAGTTGATCAGGCTAAAGCCCAGGACAACAAAGAAAGTCAGGACTTGTTGAAGAAACTTGCCCAGCACATAAGAGAGAGAATCGACGGGTCCGTAAAACAGTACTTCCAAGGTTCCCTGTTCGCGCTCTCGGGAAATGGCGAGAGCCGAACACAACCCCAGGTACGTAGCGGCCAAAAAGACCGTAAGGTAAAATGGCGCTGTAATGGGGTTCGGCAAGGCTTCCAGACCGTTGTTGACGACGTTGAGTAAGGAGACGCGAATGGAACCATATGCGGTGAGGAGGAAGATCACAAACAAAACGACGTACAGCCCTAATCCATACAAGGTGGAAAAGAGCTCGCGTCTCGCCGTGACCTTAATGGCGTGAATTCTATGAGACCAAGCACTCATACGGCCGCGCCCTCCTTAGTGAGAAGTGTAATATTCTTTTCCGTAATGGTGACAAATGCCTCTTCCAATGTCATCTCATGGCGTCGCATAGAGACGGTGACCCCGCCTGCACCAGCGATGGCCCGTGATATCTCCGCTCGGTAGTCTTTGTCAGCTTTCGTTCTCACAGTGTAGTCTGGCCCTGATCCCTGTACCTCTACGACGAACGGCAGAGCGCTCAAGATCTTGTTCAGGTCCGGGACCGGGCTTTCGAGTTCGATCGAGATTTCGATCTCTTCCGTGAGGCGGCGACGGAGGTTGCTCATTGTATCTTCGGCCACAAGACGTCCCTTGTTTAGGATACCGATCCGATCACACGTTCTTTCAATCTCTGAAAGGATGTGTGACGAAATGAAGAAAGTACGGCCCTTGCGGTTCTCGTCCATGATTATGTCGCGGACTTCCTTGATGCCGTGGGGGTCCAGCGAGGAAACAGGTTCATCAAGGATGACCAGTTCGGGATCATGCAGCATTGCTCGCGCCAAACCGAGCTTCTGCTTCATACCCTTGGAGTATCCGCTCAGCAGTTCATGTTTGCGGTGATCGAGGTTGAACAATCCCAATATATTGGTGATCCGCTGGTCAATGTTATCTATTTGATAAAGCTGACCGAAAAACCGCAGATACTCATAGGCAGTCATATCTTCATAAAGATATTGAAACTCGGACAGCACCCCAATGCGGCGCTTGATGCCGAAATAATCGGACGATAGTTCTTTGCCGAATAGATATACCGAACCCGAGGTAGGCTTAAGCAAGCCCAAGAGCATCATCGCTGTAGTGGTCTTACCTGCTCCGTTGGGCCCGAGAAAACCGTAGATTTCCCCTTTTTCAACGTGGATATTGAGGTCTTCCACGGCTGTCAGTTGTCCAAACCGCTTGGTAAGGCCTTCTGTTCGGATCACGGCTACTAACCCTCCTCTTTATTCATATTAGCGCCCATCATAAGCGCCCGTCGTCTTATCTAGGCTGGTTTGGCCTATACAGTCTTTAGATTCGCTACTTTCTTGGTATCCCCTTTCTGCAGAGTGTACCATGATTGGTCTGACAGCCCATTTCGGCATTTTAGAGCCTATTGAATGAAAATGCTTCGCGTCATTGAAAAAGCTCTGCGTGTTTCATACCGCAGAGCTTGGATTTGTGGTGGAGGCGGCGGGGAGTCGCACCCCGCGTCCGACCAGGACCCAGCAGCACTTTCTCCGGGCGCAGCTTCCCGTCAGGTTCACTCTCTGGCTGGCCGGAAAGCATGCCTTCCAAAGAGCTATCTCGGTTTAGTGTCGACCCATTTCACCGAGAATAGGAATGGGTACCAAGCCTGCTTTGATGACGCCCTTTCCGCAATCACAGGCAAATCGCGGGAGGACGGCGGCCTTATATCTTAGGCCGCGAGTGCGTACTGATCGTTGGCAGTTATTTGCCTTGCCGCTGTTTAACGAGACCGCGGCGATCTCGGCCCGCTTATACTGCTAGAACTCTGACCGTCGAGCCTACTCGCCCCCATGCCGACGTTGAAGGTCTCGCTTCAAAGACCGGCTGACATCTCTTTGTGTTTCTCTTTTGGCGATGGTATCCCGTTTATCCCATTGTCGCTTCCCGCGTGCCAGGGCCAGCTCTATTTTAGCATATCCGTGTGGGGTGAAGTAAGCCTGCAAAGGGATAAGCGTATATCCGGATTCGCGAATCTTGCCTACGAGACGCCGAATCTCGGAACGATGCAACAGCAGCTTACGAGAACGAGTGGGTTCATGGTTCCAGCGATTGCCATGAGTGTAAGGGGCTATGTGTGCGTTATGCAGGAATACCTCGTTACCCTCGATGCGGGCGAAGCTGTCTTGTAGGTTCATTCTCCCGGCACGCATCGACTTGACTTCTGTGCCCAAAAGAACGATGCCTGCCTCGAACGTTTCCTCGATGTGATACTCATGACGTGCCTTGCGGTTAGTAGCCACAAGCTGCCTGGATCTCTTGTTCGTGTTGCTCTTTGACAACCGGAAACCCCCCATCAACCGGGTACATTATACCACAAAGCGCCAGTCGATGGCATCAGGCAGGTATCCGGTCACTGGATCAAGCTAGATGATGATGGCCAAGATCATGGAAAGTGCCATAAAGACAACGGCAGCAATGGTGGTGGCCTTTTCGAGCCCAGCATCAAGACCTTTCGTCTTGTCAAAGAACATCTGCACTCCGCCGCCGATGGAACCGAGGCCTTCACCTACGCTTTGCTGCAGTAGAACGACAAAGATCAAAAAGACCGAGACAAAAAACTGAATAACCATCAGGATGGTTAGCAGCACCATGAACACCTCTCGACTCCGCTACAATCTGCGGACGTAGTATAGCACATTTCCTTGTCAGCCTCAACCCCGAGGGCGTCGAACGCCCTCGGGGTGGTCACGGCAGCTATCTGAGATTGTAGAACGCTTGCTGACCGGGATAGATGCTGACATCACCCAGAAGCTCTTCGATGCGCAGCAGTTGGTTATACTTGGCTACCCGATCGGTACGCGACGGGGCTCCCGTCTTGATCTGTCCGGCATTTGTGGCAACGGCGATATCAGCGATGGTTGTGTCCTCTGTCTCCCCCGAACGGTGAGAGACCACGGCGGTATAGCCGGCGCGTTTGGCCATTTCAATGGCATCCAGCGTTTCCGTGAGTGTGCCGATCTGGTTGACCTTGATGAGAATAGAGTTGGCAATACCCTCGGCTATGCCGCGGGAGAGACGCTCGGTGTTGGTCACAAAAAGGTCGTCCCCCACGAGCTGCACCTGTTTGCCCAGAACCTCAGTCAGCTTCTTCCAGCCTTCCCACTCTTCTTCATCGAGAGGATCTTCGATGCTGATGATGGGGTAATCCTTAATCAGTTGGCTGTAGAAAGCGATCATTTCATCTACGGTCTTCTTGACGCCTTCTCCTTCGAGAACGTAAAGGCCGTCTTGCAACATCTCAGAGGCTGCTACGTCCAAAGCCAAGGCTATGTCTTTCCCCGGAGTGAAACCAGCTTTTTCGATGGCTTCCAGGATGACATCGAGAGCCTGACGGTTTGACGCCTGGTTGGGTGCGAAACCGCCTTCGTCACCCACCGCGGTATTCAGGCCTTTCGCCCGTAGCACGGCCTTCAAAGAATGAAATACTTCGGCTCCCCAGCGAAGGCCGTCAGCAAAGGTAGGCGCTCCAACCGGCATGATCATGAATTCCTGTATGTCGACGTTGTTGTCGGCATGCTGCCCGCCATTGAGAATATTCATCATCGGCACGGGCAGAGTCTTGGCGTTGACCCCGCCGAGGTACTGGAACAGGGTGAGGCCTGACGACTGGGCGGCAGCTTTGGCAACCGCCAAGGAGGTACCCAGGATCGCGTTGGCGCCCAGGCGACCCTTATTGGATGTGCCATCAAGTTCGATCATGAGATGGTCAATGCTCACCTGGTCACGGGCATCGAGACCGACCAATTCAGGGGCTATGATCTTGTTAACGTTTTCGACAGCCTTGGAGACGCCTTTACCCAGATAGCGACTCTCATCACCGTCACGCAGTTCGACGGCTTCAAATGCGCCTGTGGAGGCGCCGGAGGGTACTGCCGCACGTCCCAGACTACCATCGACCAGGCCGACTTCAACTTCGACCGTTGGATTGCCTCTGGAGTCCAGAATCTCCCTACCAACTATGTATTCAATGGAAGTCATGCACGCTCTCCCTTCTTGTTGACGATCAAGCTCTGACCGTCCATTTCCGGTGGCTGTTCCAATCCCATTAGCTCGCACACCGTCGGTGCGACATCAGCCAGGATACCGTCACGCATTTCGACGTTTGAAAGGGTGTCGGAAACCAGTATGCAAGGTACGGCGTTCATCGTGTGAAATGTATGAGGCCCGCCGTTCTCGTCGATCATCTCTTCGGCATTGCCGTGGTCGGCAGTGACAATGGCTTGGCCTCCCTTAGCCAAGAGGGCATCCAGCACGCGACCTACACAGGTGTCCACAGTCTCTACGGCCTTGATCGCCGCGGACATGATACCCGTGTGCCCGACCATATCGCAATTGGCGTAATTAAGCAAAATGAACTCATAGTGATCGCGGGCGATCTCCTCAATGACCCGTTCCGTGAGTTCATAGGCGCTCATCTCCGGTTTCAGATCGTATGTGGCGACCTTAGGAGAAGGGATGAGCACCTGATCTTCGCCACAGAAAGGCTGTTCCCGACCGCCGTTGAAGAAGAAGGTGACGTGCGCGTACTTCTCCGTCTCTGCGATATGCAACTGACGCCATCCCTGTTTCGAGATGACTTCGCCCAAAGCGTTGACTATATCGGTCGGGGCATACGCGTGCGGAAAGGTGAACGAGTCGTCATAATGGGTCAAAGAAGCAAAAGTCACCTGAGGTTGACCGCCGGGACGGGCGAAACCTGTGAAATCCTCTTCTACGAATGCTCTGGTCAGTTGCCGGGCGCGGTCCGCACGGAAGTTGAAAAAGAACACAACATCTCCCGGCTGTACGCTTCCAACCGGATTGCCGTCTTTATCCACGACCACGGTCGGGGTGATGAACTCATCGGTCTCGCCGCGTGCATAGGCTTTTTCAACGGCTGACGGCCCGTCTGATGCGGTAAGACCCTGGCCGGTTACGATAGCTTCGAAGGCTTTTTGCGTTCGATCCCAGCGTTTATCTCGGTCCATGGCGAAATATCTGCCGCTGACTGACGCGATCCGCGCATGGCCCATCTCTGAACATACAGCTTCGAGTTCTTTGATGTAATGAAGGCCTGAGTCGGGCGGCACATCCCTTCCGTCCGTGAATGCGTGGACGAAACAGTTGGCTACTTTTTTCTTTTTGGCCATCTCCAAAAGGGCGTACAAGTGTTTGCTGTGACTGTGCACACCACCGTACGAAACAAGACCCATGAAGTGAAGCCGGCCGTTGTTTTGAGCCGCTTTGTCAAAGACCTCACATAGAACCGGGTTCTCAAACATACGACCGCTTTCCGCCTCGCGAAGGATGCGCAGCATGTATTGCAGAACAACTCGGCCCGCGCCCATATTCAGATGCCCAACATTGGAGTCGCCCATCTGATCGGACATGAGTCCTACCGCTTCGCCATGAGCTTGCAGGCGCGACCATGGACGCGTGGCAAACAATCTGTCAAGCACCGGCGTCTTGGCTTGGGCTACGGCATTTCCTTCATATGAGGGGTTTAATCCGTACCCGTCCATTACTATCAGAAGTACGGGACCTGTTTGCAGTGTCAAGCTTGTCGACTCCCCAGATCTAGATAATGATAATGCCACGTTGTGTCTTGGAGACTGGCATATTATACGTCTTTGGCTGTCTTAATGGGAGAGCACCCATGGACGCTCTCCCATTAAGCGTTAGTACTTCACGATCTGAGCAAACGAAGAGGCATCCAGGCTGGCTCCGCCGACCAGTGCCCCGTCGATTTGTGGCTGTGACATGAATTCCTTTATGTTCTCCGGTTTTACGCTGCCGCCGTACAGAATGCGTACAGCCTCAGCAGTCGAAGAACCGAACAGGTCAGTCAGGATATTGCGAATGAAGTCGATGACCGCATTGGCATCTTCACCGGTGGCATTGAGCCCGGTTCCGATGGCCCATACGGGCTCATACGCTATGACAAGCCGATCGGGCGATTCAACATCCAGACCGTCGAGGCCTTGTACAACTTGCGTGTGTATGACTTCTTCCGTCTTTCCATCCTCACGTTGCTGTTTCGTCTCACCTACGCAGACGATGACACCAAGATCGTGAGCCTTCGCGGCCTTGACCTTCTTGTTGACGGCGGCATCAGTCTCACCGAAGTACTGCCTGCGTTCGGAGTGGCCGATGATGCAATACTCTACTCCGACATCGACGAGCATACCCGGTGATATCTCTCCAGTAAAGGCACCCTCAGGCTCCCAGAAAAGATTCTGAGCTCCCAGTTTGATACCTGAGCCCCGTATAGTATCTCCGACCGCCTGAAGAGCGGTGAAGGTGGGACAAAGAACGATGTCTTTCTTTTCCACTTCATCGTGGAGCATGACCTTCAGTTGCTTGGCCAAACGCACAGCCTCAGGCACAGTCTTGTGCATTTTCCAGTTTCCAGCGATAAACGGCCTACGCATTGCAATACCTGCTTTCTAAAGCGACATGCTTGGGTTTTCCCTTAGCGATCGGTCAGAGCTGCTACCCCGGGAAGTGTCTTGCCTTCCAAGAACTCGAGGCTGGCTCCGCCGCCAGTGGATATATGGCTCATGCGATCAGCCAGACCGGCCTGCTCAACGGCCGAGACCGAGTCACCGCCACCAATGATGGTCGTTCCGGTTGAATTCGCCATGGCTTCAGCTACTGCGATGGTTCCCTGGGCAAAAGGCTCCATCTCAAAGACTCCCATGGGCCCGTTCCAGACTATGGTTTTTCCTTTTTTGATTGCTGCGACGAACAACTCGCTAGTCTTGGGGCCTATATCCAGGGCCTGCCACCCGGCAGGTATGTCTTGCACATCTACCACGCGAGTCTGAGCGTCGGGAGCAAAACGATCAGCGATGATCGCATCGACAGGGAGCAGCAGCTCCACACCCCGCGCTTTGGCGTCCTCCATCAGTTGAGCCGCCAGGTCTATGCGCTCAGCATCCAACAGAGAGTTTCCTACCTCGTATCCCTGAGCCTTGATGAAGGTCCACGCCATGCCTCCGCCTATGATCAACACGTCCACTTTGGAGAGCAGGTTGGTGATTACCCCGATTTTGTCTGACACCTTCGCTCCGCCTAAGACGGCGATAAACGGCCTATCGGGATTGTTGAGGGCTTTACCCAACACCTCGATCTCCTTGCTCAGCAGACGGCCGGCGGCAGCAGGCAGATAGCGAGCCACTCCTTCGGTGCTTGCATGTGCTCGGTGAGCCGCTCCAAAGGCGTCATTGACATAGACGTCTCCGAGCCTCGCCAGAGAGCGAGCGAAATCCTGATCGTTTTTCTCTTCTTCTTTGTGAAAACGCAGGTTTTCCAGAAGCAGCACTTCGCCGGGACGCAAAGCTTTGGCCTTTGCCTCAACCTCAGGGCCGATGCAATCGTCCGTCTTTTGGACCGGACGCCCCAGCAGTTCCTCAAGCCGCTCCCGTACGGGGTCCAATCGCAGGTTCTCAGTTACCACGCCATCAGGGCGCCCGAGATGCGACATCAGCACCAGACTTGCTCCCTGCTCCAACAGATAGTTCAGCGTCGGCAAGGAAGCTCTGATCCGGGTGTCGTCAGTGATCTTACGGTCTTCATCAAGTGGCACGTTGTAATCGACCCGGACCAAGACCCGTTTTCCGCGCACATCGAGATCATCGATTGTCAGCTTAGCCACCGATTCCCTCCTCCCCGGGGACTGCACACGAGAGGCTACTTCTTGCTATCCATGTACTTGATCAGGTCGACCACGCGGACTGAATAGGCCCATTCGTTGTCATACCACGCGATAACCTTGATGAAGTTGTTGTCCATGACGGTGGTCATCGCCGCGTCGACAATGGCTGAGCGAGAGTCACCTATGAAGTCCACGGAGACCAAAGGCTCATCGGATACTCCGAGAATCCCTTTGAGCTCGTTGGCTTCGGCCTTACGGAATGCCTCATTGATCTGTTCGCTAGTGGCTGTCTTCTCCAGTTCGGCGACCAGATCAACCATGGAGACATCGGGAGTGGGAATACGCATGGAGTAGCCGTCGAGTTTCCCCTTCAGCTCAGGCAACACAAGACCCACTGCCACGGCAGCGCCAGTCGTTGTGGGAATGATACTCATGGCCGCAGCCCGAGCCCGGCGCAGATCACTGTGCGGCAGATCGAGGATCCGCTGATCGTTAGTGTAGGAGTGTACGGTGGTCATCAACCCACGCTTAATCGTGAACTCACTGTGCAACACTTTGGCCACGGGCGCCAAGCAGTTGGTCGTGCAAGAGGCATTGGAAATGATGTTGTGCTGAGCCGGATCGTACTTGTCGTGGTTTACACCCATTACAATAGTGATGTCTTCACCTTTGGCCGGCGCGCTGATGATTACCTTTTTGGCTCCGGCATCAAGGTGCAGCTTAGCCTGTTCCCGACTTCTGAATATACCGGTAGACTCCACTACATAGTCTACGCCCAGATCACCCCAGGGCAAGTCAGCCGGATTCCGCTGGGCCAGGACCTTGATCGACTTGCCGTTGACGATAAGCTCATCCTCGCGGGCTTCAACCTCACCGGGGAAATGACCATGGACCGAGTCGTACTTGAGAAGATGCGCCAATGTTTCCGGACTCGTCAAGTCATTGATTGCTACGAATTCTATCTCGTTGTCGTTGTAGGCAGCTCGAAATACGTTGCGTCCGATACGGCCGAAACCATTGATAGCGACACGAATGCTCATACTGTAACCTCCTCGTCTGTTTCGTTGATAAGTTCAAGCATGCGTCGGGCTGCACCTTCGTCGGTTATGTAAATATCTTGATGACCAGTTGATAACACGGCGAGTGCAGCCTGCGCTTTGCTTTGTCCTCCCCCTACCGCGATAACCACATCGATGCTCTTCAGATCATCCAGGGTCAACCCGACACTGGTGGTGGCATGAACTATATTTCCGTTCTCGTCGAAGTAGTAACCGAGGGCTTCACCAACCGCGCGCCTTCTTTTCAAATGGTCCTGAAGCTCCGATGACAGACCTCGCCGTTTAGCCATGTCAGCAGCCGTGCCTATTCCGTGCAACAGAACATGAGCTGAGCGGATGCACTCCAAAAGCTCACGGATTTTGGGATCTGATGCTATTGACAGCGTAGCCTCTTCTCCCAGATCGTCCGGGACGTGCAGGAGCCGATAGTTGCCGCCCAACCTCTCAGCGATTTGCGCCGCCACACTGTTGGCCTGCAATTCGACCTCTTCTCCAAGTCCGCCCCGAGCCGGGACGACCCAAAGATCGCGTCTGGCTTCTTGGGCAGGTAGGCTGTTGGCCACTTCAGCCAGCGTTGTTCCGCCGGTGACAGCCAGTATATCGCCTTCCTTGAGGACTTCGTTGAGCAAGTCTGCCGTCGCCCTGGCGATCTCTTTCTTTACTGTCTCGTCGCGGTCCGCATCTCCCGGCACGACGACGACCTTCTTCAGTGACAGCCGCTGTGCAAGTCGCTTTTCCAATCCCGGCAGGTCGTGGAGAGCTCTCATTATCCCCCTTAGATCGGACAACACCCGTTCTCCCGTGGCGGTGACCATCATTCCCGCTGACTCCGTCTTGATGAACTCGGCCTGACGCAGGAACTCGATTTCCTTGCGCACCATGCGCTCCGGCCAGGACAACTTGCTCGCCAATGAGCGTCGACCGATCGGTTGTTCCATAAAAACATGTTGCAGCACGGCATGTCTTCGTTCTACCAATTCGGCAATCTCGGGCGCAATCTTACACAAGGTATGGAGCCTATCCATTTTACGATGCCCCTGACAACACTTCTGATAACACTCCTGCACCATAGCATACCATATGTATGCGCTTTTTGTCCCACCCGGGACGGAACTTAGACCGCTTTGGCAAGATTCTCCATGGGCTTGATGACTCCTGCAGGCTATGCTGATATCCTTCCCAAACAAGCCCGTTTGTTTTACTCGCCGAACTCGAAACCCATTTCTTCAGCCAAGGTAAGCAGTTTACGCATACGATAATTCACGGCGGATTTTGTCAATCGCGGCTCCATACTGTCTCCCAACTCCGCCAAAGGGGCATAGGGCATTGCCAATCTGGCTCGGGCTACGCTATGGAGACGGGGCGGTAGGGCGTCCAGTCCGATTTTGTCGGCCAAAAAACTGATAGCCGCCAGCTGATGCATGCTGGCCGCGACGGTCTTGTCCAAATTGGCCGTTTCTGCGTTCACCAATCGGTTGACCCGATTTCTCACGCCTTTCATGATTCTGATGTTTTCCATCTTAAGCAGGGCCTGATGAGCTCCTACCAGACGAAGAAACTCGCAGATCTGATCCCCGTCCTTGAGATAGACTACATATCCTTGCCTTTTTGGCGATATGCCGGTGGTCGCCAGACCCAGGTTCACCATCAGTGTCATCAGCTTCTGTGCCTTGTCGAGCGGTTTCGCCATCATCTCCAGATGGTACATCCTGTCCGGATTGGCAATGGAGCCGTGAGCGAGAAAGACTCCGCGCAAATAGGCTCTTTGGCAACACCATCGTGTCGGCAGAAGACTGTCCGGATCAGGATCTACGATCCCGGGGAAGTTCTTTACCAAGACGCTATAGCGGCGAGAGCGGCCCTGACGTCTGTCTATCTTAAGTAGAGGCCTGTCCGCTCCTTTTCCATCGAGCAACAAGAATACCTTGCGGGCACTCGCCGCATTGGCGAGCCTCATCTCCAGACGCTGAGGGCCCTCACTTATGCACAAGGCCATGCCCGCGACCTCTGCAAGATGGCAACAGGAGCGTTCGGCGGACGTGTGCGCCAGCTCTTGACGGACACTGCTTGAAAATGACAATGGATACAACTCCCGACTGGTCTAAACTCTTGGGCTGGCGGACGGCCAAGTTCTCTTTCTGCGTCGCACGAGCTCCATTATGGCCTCCGCCAGCTTTTGAGGATCATGGCGAGCCAGATCCGAATCGCTGATCAGAGCGCGTACGACCGGAATGATCCCCAGCTCTCGGATCTTGGCTATGTCGGCGGTTACCACCTCAGCCCCCTGATCATGGTATCTTTTTGCTACTTGCGGGGGAACGGCTGCGTTGTTGATCAGGCAGTATTGGATGAGCCCGTAGCCTCCGTGCTCTATGATGGCCCGAATGTGATCGGCGGCGTCAAAGCCGTCGGTTTCACCCGGTTGCGTCATAACATTGCAGATGTAGATCTTGAGCGCTGCCGAATTTCGAATGCGTTCGGCCACGCCATTGACCAGCAGATTGGGAATGACACTTGTGTAGAGGCTGCCGGGACCCAACAAAATGACGTCAGCTGCATCAATAGCCCGTAGTGCGGCGTCCACGGGAGGAGCGTCCGGTGGCTCAAGGTAAACGTATCGGATGCGCTTTCTTTGCTTCGGGATGCTGCTCTCCCCTCGCACTTCCGATCCGTCTTCATAGACGGCGCATAGAGTGACGGATTGGAGAGTGCTAGGGACAACTCTTCCCCGGATGGCCAGAACCTTGGAGGACTGGTGCACTGCCTGTTCGAAATCACCGGCTATTTGATGCATGGCGGTGATAAACAGATTGCCGAAGTTATGCCCTTCCAGTCCGTGTCCCGCCGAGAAACGATACTGGAACAGTGCTTCCATCAACGGCTCGGTATCCGCCAACGCCACCAACGTGTCACGAATATCCCCGGGTGGCAGTATGCCGAAGTCCTCACGCAAACGTCCCGAGCTGCCTCCGTCATCAGCCATGGCCACTATGGCCGTAATATTACTCGTATGCTCTTTGATACCACGCAACAAAGTGGAC